>JAQWZC010000148.1 GCA_029253645.1 Alphaproteobacteria bacterium
CTAAACGGGCAATGGATGCATGTCGGCACGCCCGCCGGACGCGCCGCAGCCGAGGAACTTATGATAAGCAGCTGATGCCAAGAAGCTGATGCTGAGAGACTGATGCTGAGAGACGATGACGGGACGCAAAACAAGCGTGGTTAATCTGACCCTGCCTTATCAGCATCAGCCCCATGCCATGCTATAATGCGGCATGACTGATTCCGATGCGCCCCAAGACAAACAAGAAGCGGCAGAGCTCAACCTCTATAATATCGCCGCCGGACAGGCCTTTTTGCCGCGTCTGGCTGCCGCCCTGCTTGATGATACGTATCGCGCCACCTTATTTGGCGCGTGCCGCCTTGAGGATGTTCACATTCTGCTGCCGACGCGCCGCGCCGCGCGCATGTTGGCCGGTGAGATGGTTGGGCAAGCCGCGCAAAACGGGCGCGATGCGCTTTTGCTGCCGCGCATTGATACGCTTGGCGATCTTGATGAGGATATGCCCGATACGCTGACGGCCAGCATGGCGGCAGATGATTTAAAGCCCGCCATTGACCAAATGGCGCGGCATTTTCATCTTCTGCCACTGGTCGCCGCCTGGGCCGAGCAAGGCGGGCTTGGCGGCGCGGCGGGCGAGACCCTCAATCCGGTCAAGCTTTCCGCTTTGGTGCATGATTTGGAGAGCTATCTTGACCAAACCCAAAACGAACAAGCCCGTCTTGAAAAACTCGACACGCTGGCACCCGAAAGTCTTGCCGAAAACTGGCAACATATTGTCTCTTTGCTGAATATTGTTGTGCGCTATTGGCCCGACCAGCTGGATGAGGTTGGGCAGATGGACCCGACCGCACGGCGCAATGCGCTGCTCGACCGACGGCGGCAAAATTGGCAAGACACGCCGCCCGATTATCCGATTTTGGCCGCCGGTTCGACCGGTTCGATTCGCGCCACGGCTGATTTATTGACACTGATTGCAGGCTTGCCGCGTGGTGCCGTGGTGTTGCCCGGGCTGGATGAAACCGCCTCGCCCGCGCTTTGGCAGGCCATCGCCAAGGATGAGGTGCATCCGCAATATGCGCTGGCACAATTATTGCACCATATGAAAACCACGCCGCAAGCGGTGAAGCGTTTTCCGGCCAGCGCGCCCGAAGCGCCGCGCGCCGCTTTGCTTAATCAGGCGCTTGTGCCTGCCGCCCATACCGCGCAATGGATCAATTTTGAGCGTCCGGCAAAAAGCGACACGCTGCACGGTTTGACGCTGATTGAAGCCCCCGATATGCGCGCCGAGGCCGGTGCGATTGCCTTGGCCATGCGCGAGGTTTTAGAGCATGACACCAAAACCGCCGCGCTGGTGACGCGCGACCGCAATTTGGCGCGGCGCGTTTCGGCCGAGTTAAAACGCTGGGGCATTGATATTGATGATTCCGCCGGTCAGCCCTTGGCCAATTTGCCCCGCGCCCGCCTGATGCGTTTGGCGCTGCAAGCGCATGGCGCGGGTTTTGCACCGGTTGATATGCTGGCTTTGCTCAAACATCCGCTCGTATGTTTGGGGCAGTCGCGCGGCGCGCATATGGCGCATGTGCGGCTTTTGGAAAATGCCGTCTTACGCGGGCCGCGGCCCTTTGGCGGCCTCTCGGCTTTGCAAGCAGGCCTTAGCCAAAATGACACGCTCACCGAACCGGACCGCGCCGCCGCGCAGGCTTTATTGACGCGGCTGGAAACCGCCTTCGCGCCGATGATGGCGGCGGCAGAGCGAACCGACATATCTATGGCGACGCATTTACATATGATTTTGGCAACGCTTGGGCCGCTTTTGCGCGATACGGATACGCAAGATGAGATCGATAATGAAGCGCGCCAAGCGGCTTTTGCCGCCCAGACCTTGTTTCAAAATGATGAGCAGGGGCGCGCTTTAGCCAATTTATTTGAGACATTGGGAGCCCATAGCGACCTTGCGCCGAATATGGCGCAAGAGGATTTTCCGGCGCTTTTTGATATGTGGCTGATGCGCCAAAGCGTGCGGCGACAAGTGCCCGGTCAACCGCGCTTGGCCATATTGGGGCCGCTGGAAGCGCGTTTAATGCAAGCCGATGTTATGATTTTGGGCGGGCTGAATGAAACCGTTTGGCCACCCATGCCGGAAACCGGCCCGTGGCTGTCGCGCCCGATGCGCGCCGCTTTGGGCATGAGCCAGCCCGAGCGTCAAATCGGCCAAGCGGCGCATGATTTCGTGCAAGCCGCCGCCGCGCCGGAAGTTTATGTGACCCGTGCCGAAAAAATTGACGGCGCACCAAGTGTCGCGGCGCGATGGTTGCGACGGCTGGAAACACTGGCAGGTCATCTGCCGCGCGATAAGGGCGATATTTTGGTCACTTGGTGGCAGGCGCTCGACCGGGCCGATGGCCCGCCCCAACCCGAAAGCGCGCCGCGCCCGACCCCGCCCAAAGCCGCGCGCCCGCGCCGTTTATCGGTGACACAAATTGAGACGCTGCTGCATAATCCTTATGAGATTTACGCCCGTAAAATTTTAAAGCTGCGCGCCTTTGAGCCGGTAGATGCCCCGCCCAATGCGGCGCATCGCGGCATTTTCCTGCATCGCCTCATGGAACGCTTTATCGCCGCCAAGCAGCATAAAGCGCCCGATGCGGTGGCGGCTTTTCTCAAGCTGGCGCGCGAAGAAGAAAGCCATCATGCGGGCGGTGCGGCGTTGATGCAATTTTGGCAGGCGCGGCTGGAGGCTTTGGCCTTTTGGCTGGCCGATTATGAAGCCGGACGGGCCGATATGGTGACAGACAGTTTTGTCGAGGTGAGCGGCAAGCTGGCATTGGGTGATGTCACCGTGACCGCCAAGGCCGACCGGCTCGACCGCCATGCCGATGGCCGCTTTGAGATTATTGATTATAAAACCGGTGCCGTGCCGCCGAGCAGCCGCATTAAAAGCCATTTGGCCCCCCAACTGAGTTTGGAAGCGGCGATTTTGCGCGATGGGGCTTTTACCCATCAAACCACCGCCCTCTCCGGCACATGTTCGGCCCTGACCTATATGAAATTGACCGGTCGCACACCAGCTGCCGAGCCGACGCATTTTGATTGCGATGATGCGCTGATTGATGGGGTGCTGGATATGGTGCGCCGCCTAATGGCGCGCTATGACGCGCCCGAGCAACCCTATTTGGTGCATATTCGCCCGCGCCCGCGCTTTGGCGCGCAAAATCTGGCCGATACGCCATTTGACCATTTGGCGCGCAGCCCCGAATGGCATGATGAGGATGAGGCATGAGCGGCGCGTCCCAAACCCCGGATACGGATTTAAGCCAAGCGCTGAACCTGCATGGCTCGGCTTGGGTCGGGGCCAATGCCGGTGCGGGCAAAACCTATATTCTCGTATCGCGTCTGGTGCGCCTCATGCTGGATGGGGTCGCGCCTGAAAAACTGCTTTGCCTGACCTATACACGCGCCGCGGCGGCCGAGATGCAAGGACGCTTGTTTGACCTTTTGGCCGAATGGGCGCTGCTTGATGATGCGCGCTTGGCGCAAGAAATTACCGATAGGCTGGGCGCGCCGGTGGATGATGGGGTGCTGACACAGGCGCGCATATTATTTGCCCGCGCGCTGGAAACCCCGGGCGGTTTGCGGGTGCAGACGATCCACGGATTTTGCGAAAGCCTGCTGAAACGTTTTCCGCTGGAGGCCGGATTATCGCCGCATTTTGACCTGATGGATGACCAAGAGGCGCGCAGTCTTGAGGCGGGTCTGATTGCGGATTTATTATTACACACACACCGGCCCGACCGCGCCGCCGCCATGGCCGTGTTGACCCGCGCCTTGGCCGAGAGCGATTTAATGGGCTTGGGACGCCAAATCATTGCCGCGCGCGATAGCTTTGACCCACGCCGCGCCGCCGATAATTTGCGTGCCTTGGCGCACGCCATGCAGCTTGACGGCTTGCGCGGTGCCGACGGTGCTATGCCCGCTGCCGCCACATTGATTGCCGCGGCAGGTGAAACAATCATCAAGCTGGCGCGCGCCGCAACGCCCTGGCTTGCCGAGGGTGGTGCGAATGACCAAGCCCAAGCCAAACGCCTGACGCAATATTTGGCGCTGCAAAAAGAGGATGCGGAAAGCGCATGGCCTTATTTGCGCGCCGTGTTTTTCACCGAAAAAGGCACACCCCGCGCCACGCTTTATACCAAGCCCCGCGCCGCGCAAGAGCCGGAACTGGCGCACGCATTTGACCAAGCGGCTGATGAGATGGCGGTGTTGAATGAGCGCCTGAAGGCGCTGGCCAATTATCAGTTGACCGCCGCGCTTTATGTTTTTGCCGATGCCTTGCTGGAGACTTATCAGGCTGAAAAAACCCGCCGCGCCGTGCTGGACTATAATGATTTGGTAGCCATGACCAATCGGCTATTGGCCGGTGAGGGCGCGGCGCAATGGGTTTTGTATAAAATTGATAATGGCCTTGAGCATATTTTGGTCGATGAGGCGCAAGATACCAGCCCGGCGCAATGGCAGGTCATTACTGCTCTGGCCGAGGCGTTTTTCGATGATGCCGGACTGGATGCTAATAAGGGCGCGCGCGATGACCGCCCACGCACGATTTTTGCCGTGGGTGATGAAAAGCAATCCATTTTCAGTTTTCAAGGGGCCGATCCGGACGGCTTTGACCGACAACGGAACTATTTTGAGCAAGCCGTGACGGCCATTGGTGGGCAATTTTCTTATGTGCCCATGACCAAATCATGGCGCTCAGCCCCGCAAATTCTGGCCGCCGTTGATTTGGTTTTTGCCGATGAACAAACCCGCAAAGGGGTCAGCGCGAGCCATGCGCCCATCATCCACCAAGCTGAGCGCGCCGCAGATATTGGCCATGTCGAGTTTTGGCCGCCATTGGTGACGCCGCGCGAAAAAGACGCGCTGGAGGCATGGCAAATTCCTGACAGCACGCAAGTGAGCGGGCGCAGCAAGCTGGCCGGACAAATTGCCGAGAAGATTTCAGAGCTGCTGGCGGATGCGTCGCAAAACATCACGGCCGGAGATATTTTGGTGCTGGTGCGCAAGCGCGACGCCTTTGTGTCGGAGCTGACGCGCGCGTTGAAACGCCGCGACATAAATGTTGCCGGTGCCGACCGCATGGTGCTGCTGCAACAATTGGCCGTGGCCGATATGCTGACCGCGCTGGATGTTGCGCTTAATCCCAGTGATGACATGGCTTTGGCGATTTTCCTGCGCTCGCCCTTGGGCGGGTTAAACGAAGACGCGCTGTTTGATTTGGCGCATGAGCGCAGTGGCACCTTATGGCAGGCCATGCAGGATGCGTTAGACAATCACCCTGATGATGCGCTGCTGGCGGCGCATGAGCGGCTGGATTGGCTGCGCCGCAAAAGTGATTTTCTCTCGCCTTATGATTTGCTGGCGCAATTTTTGGGCGCGCAAGGCGGCCATAAATTACTGAGCCGCCGCTTGGGGCCGGAGATTGACGACCCGCTTGGCGAATTGCTGCGCCTGGCTTTGACCTATGAGGCGCGCCATGCGGCCAGCCTGCAAGGCTTTGTGCATTGGTTGCGCCAGGGCAGCCAAGATATTAAACGCGATATGGAAGCCGGGGGCAGTGCCGTGCGCATTATGACCGTACATGGGGCTAAGGGCTTGGAAGCGCCGATTGTCTTTTTGCCCGATACATGCCGACCGGCTGTGCGGCAAGGGGGCAGCAGTGACCGCGTGCAATTTGAGGTCGCCGAAAATGGCACGCCGCGTGTACCGCTATGGCGCGCCGCATCGGGCTTGCGCGACGCTCATAATGCGGCGCAAGTGGAAGCCGCCACGCAAGCCGCCATGGAAGAGGAAAAGCGGCTTTTATATGTCGCCATGACGCGCGCCCGCGACCGGCTTTATGTCGCCGGATGGTTGCAAAAAGGGCAGACCGAAGCGCCAAAGGATAGCTGGTATGCGCTGGCCGCCTCGGCTTTGGACGAGACGCAACGGCAAACCTTGGCTGCCGGCGAGACCCCGCTTACGCCGCCTGAACCGCGTGATGCGCCGCAATCGCGCAATATAGACCATGAAGCGGCAGCCCCCGATTGGGTGACGCAAGATGTGACACAAAACAGTGCGGGGCATGCGTTTTTTGGCGATAAAATATTCTCACCCTCCAATCTGCCCGATAATGATGCCGCCCAATCCGCGGCGATAGGCCATATGATGGGCAGCTATGGCGCGCCGGATGGCACGGATACGGCGCAAGCCGATGCCGAACGCCTGCGCCAAGCGGCGGCGCGGGGGCGTTTGGTGCATCGCCTGTTGGAAATTCTGCCGCGCTATGATGCGGCGCAACGCGATGCCGCCGCGCGCGCTTATTTGACCCATCATGAGGGCGCAGCCGATGCGGATATTGTGGCGCAGGTTTTGGGCGTTATGGCCGATGCGGATTTGGCACCCTTATTTGGCGCGGGCGCATTGGCGGAAGCACCGATTGGCGGTTTTTTGACCCGCCATGATGGGACGCGATTGGCCCTGTCCGGGCAGATTGACCGTTTGGTTGAAACCGATGAGGGGATTTTATTGGTTGATTACAAAACCGGTACGCCGCCTGCCGAGCGCGATGGTGGTGTGTATCAACGCCAAATGGCCGCCTATTATGCGCTGATGCGCGCCGCCAAACCGGGCAAGACCACGCGCTGTGGCTTGGTATGGACGCAGACCGGCCGCATTGATTGGCTCAGCCCCGATAATCTCGACGCCGCATTGGATGTGATTTTACACGGGCGCAGCCCGGCCCCGTCGGATTCATGAGACGGATAAAATCATGCGCGGCAGCCCCCTTGAGAATCATGAGGCGCGCCCCTAAATTAGAGACAAGCGGAAAAGGAGACCGAAATGAGTGTGTCGCACATAAATGATGACGAGTTTGAGCAAAACGTGATTAATGCTGACGGCCCGGTTCTGGTCGATTTCTGGGCCGAATGGTGCGGCCCGTGCAAGCAGATTGCACCCGCATTGGAAGAATTATCAGCCGAATATGACGGCAAGCTATCCATCATTAAAATCAATATTGATGAGAATCCGGAAAGCCCAACCACTTATGGCGTGCGCTCCATTCCGACCATGATGATTTTTCAAGACGGACAAGCCGCCGCCACAAAAGTCGGGGCCGCGCCGAAAAGCGATATTAAAAGCTGGATTGACGAAAGCCTCTAAGCGCGCTCACTGATGATTTTGTAACACCGCACCGGCGAGATAAAGCGAACCGGCGATGAGCACTAAAGCGTCAGGCTCGCTAATCGTCGCCAAAGCCGCCGCCGGATTATCTTGCGCCGTGGCCGCACAACCGGCCTGTCTTGCCGCCGCGACCAAATCTTGCGGGGCCAGCGCATTTTCATTATCGGCAATCGGCACGGCGTGAATATGTAAATTACGCCCCGCCGCCTGCACCCGCGCCAGCGCCGCAAGATAGGGGTCATGCGCTTTACTGGCCAACATGGCCAGCACCACATGCACCGGACGCGGCTTTTGCGCGAGCAGCCAATCGGCCAGAATATGCGCCGCCGCCTCATTATGCCCGCCATCCAAATAAACATCCGCCTCAGGCAAGCGCGCCGTCAAGGCGCTGAGCATGGGCCCGCGGGTTAATTTTTGTAGCCGCCCCGGCCAGCGCACGGTTTGCAAACCGGTCGCCATGGCCGCCGCACCAATGCCCAAATAATGCGCGCAAGCCAGTGCCGTGGCGGCATTATCTATTTGATGCGCGCCGCGCAAAGCCGGTTGCGGCAATGCCAGCATCTCATCATCTATGGCAAAGGCCAGCCCGGCATCCGTCGCTGTGGCGCGAAAATCGCGTCCGGCCATTTTCACCACGGCACCTGTGCGCGCCGCGCGGGTCAATAAAAATTCTTCGACCTCGCTTTGTTGGGGCGCAAGAAACAGCGGCACACCGGCTTTCAAAATACCGGCTTTTTCCTCAGCAATGGATAACAGCGTATCGCCCAAAAATTCTTGATGGTCAAAGCTGATGGGGGTGATGGCGGTGCATTTGGGGGTCACCACATTGGTCGCATCCAAGCGGCCGCCAAGCCCGACTTCCAGCACTAAATAATCGGCCTGATATTCGGAAAAGGCCAGAAACGCCGCCGCCGTGGTGACCTCAAAAAACGTAATGGGTCGGCCTTGATTGGCCGCCTCTACCCGCGCCAAAATTTCTTCCAAAAGCGGTTCGGCAATCGGCTCGCCGCCCAAAATAATCCGCTCATGAAACCGCGTGAGATGCGGCGAATGATAGGCATGCACGCGATGGCCTTCGGTCTCCAATATGGCGCGCAACATGGCCGCCGTGGAGCCTTTACCATTTGTGCCGGCAATATGAATGATCGGCGGGGTTTTATCTTGCGGATGGTCAAGCGCCGCCAAGAGCCGCCACATGCGGTCGAGCGATAAATCAATCAGCCTCGGATGCAGCGCCAAAAGGCGCGCCAGCAACACATCTGAACCGCTATCGGACAAAATGGGGCGTTAAGCCGTTGCGCCTTCAGGGGCGCGACCACCGGTCATTAAATCAATCAGCCGCGCCAAAGTGACGGGCATATCATGGCGGTGCACAACCATATCCACCATGCCATGCTCCAATAAATATTCGGCGCGTTGAAAGCCCTCGGGCAGTTTTTCCTTAATCGTGTCTTGAATGACGCGCGGGCCGGCAAAACCGATAAGCGCGCCCGGCTCGGCAATATGCACATCACCCAACATACCGTAAGACGCGGTCACGCCGCCTGTCGTCGGGTCGGTCAGCACCACCAAATAGGGCAGACCGCGTTCGCGCAATTGCTGCACAATCACCGTGGTGCGCGGCATTTGCATGAGGGATAAAATCCCCTCCTGCATGCGCGCGCCACCGGCGGCAGCCACCATAATTAACGGCGCATTCAACGCCAGCGCGGTTTGACCTGCCGTCACCACCGCCTCACCGGCGGCCATGCCCAGCGAGCCGCCCATAAAATGAAAATCCTGCACCGCAATAACCGCCGGACGACCGCCCAAATCACCTTTGGCGACTTTCACCGCATCCTTGTCACCGCTTTTGGTGCGCGCATCCTTCAGACGCTCGGCATATTTTTTCTGATCTTTAAATTTAAGCGGGTCATGCGCCACATCGGGCAGCTCAATCAGCTCATAAACGCCCTTATCGAACAGCGCATCAAAACGCGCCGTCGCGCCAATACGCATATGATGGTCACAGCCCGGGCAGACTTTTTGCAGATTTTCCAAATCACGATGAAAAATCATCTCGCCGCATTTCTTACACGCCTCCCAAAGATTATCGGGCGTATCATCATGCTCGCGAAAAACGCTTGGAAAGCGCGGTCGAACGAAATTCTTAATCCAGTTCATAATCTATCCAATCCGGGGTCTATCCAATTCGAGTCCAGCCCCCTGACGGCTTGGCCGCTTGTTTTAGCTATGTTCTTTTTACACCTTCGGCCAGTGCGCTGGCAAGGGCGAGCAGTTTATCGACGGTTTGCGCCCTATTTTCTGCCGTTTCGCCAATCACATCAACCAAGGCCGAGCCGACCACAACGCCATCGGCAATGGCCGCCATGGCCGCCGCTTGGTCGGGTGTGCGAATGCCAAAGCCGACACAAATCGGCAAATCCGTATGTTTTTTAAGCCGCGCAATATTATCGGCAACGGCTTTTTGTTGCGGCGGGGCCGAGCCGGTAATGCCGGTAATCGAAACATAATAGACAAAACCCGATGTATTATTCAGCACATCCGGTAGGCGTTTTTCATCTGTTGTCGGGGTGGCGAGGCGAATGAAGTTCACCCCTGCCGCCATAGCGGGCAGGCATAATTCATCATCTTCTTCCGGCGGCAGGTCAACAATAATCAGCCCGTCAATACCGGCGGCTTTGGCATCGGATAGGAATTTATCAACGCCATATGTATAAATCGGATTGTAATAACCCATCAGCACAATCGGCGTGATGTCATTATCGGCGCGAAAATTACGCACCATATCCAACGTGCCCTTAAGCGTCTGTCCGGCAGCCAAAGCGCGTTGCGAGGCAGCTTGGATGGCCGGGCCATCGGCCATCGGGTCGGTAAAGGGCATACCCAATTCAATAATATCAGCGCCGGCTTGCGGCAGACCGGCCAGAATTCGGGCTGAAATATCAAGGTCGGGGTCGCCAGCCGTCACAAAGGCGACAAAGGCTTTTTCATTGGCCGCTTTGAGGCGCGCAAAAAGCGCGTCAATGCGGCTGGTCACAGGATTTTTAGGCTCTGTGGGTTTTGCGGGAGCGCTCATGATTAAAGCTCCACATTCAAATGCTCGGCCACGGCGAACACATCCTTATCGCCGCGTCCGCACATATTCATCACCAATAAATGATCGGCGGGCAAATCTCCGGCAATTTTACCGACATGAGCCAGCGCATGGCTCGGCTCAAGCGCCGGAATAATGCCCTCAAGGCGGGTGATGAGCTGGAACGCTTCCAAGGCTTCCTTATCGGTCGCTGACACATAAGTGACGCGGCCCGTATCGCGCAAATAAGCATGTTCGGGGCCAATGCCCGGATAGTCGAGACCGGCCGAGATGGAATGGCCTTCAATAATTTGACCGTCATCATCTTGCAGCAAATAAGTGCGATTGCCGTGCAAAACGCCCGGCGTGCCACCGGCCAAAGAGGCGGCATGGTCGGGCGTATCCAGCCCAAAACCACCCGCTTCCACGCCGATAATATTCACCTCAGCATCATCCAAAAACGGATGGAACAAGCCCATAGCATTGGAGCCGCCGCCAATACACGCAATCAGCGTATCGGGCAGGCGTCCTTCACGGGCCAGCATTTGCTCTTTGGTTTCGCGTCCGATAATGGATTGAAAATCACGCACCATGGCCGGATAGGGATGCGGGCCTGCCACTGTGCCGATAATATAAAAAGTGTCCTCAACATGGGTCACCCAATCGCGCAGCGCTTCATTCATCGCATCCTTCAATGTACCCGCACCGGAGGTGACCGGTCGAATATCAGCGCCCAAAAGCTTCATGCGAAAGACATTGGGTTTTTGTCGCTCAATATCGGTCGCGCCCATAAACACTGTGCAGGGCAAACCAAACCGAGCCGCCACAGTGGCCACGGCCACGCCATGTTGACCGGCACCGGTTTCGGCAATGATGCGGGTTTTACCCATGCGCTTGGCCAGCAAAATCTGCCCGAGACAATTATTAATCTTATGGCTGCCCGTATGGTTCAGCTCATCGCGCTTGAGGTAAATCTTCGCGCCACCAAAATGCTCGGTCAGCCTTTCGGCATAATAAAGCGGGCTGGGACGGCCGACATAATGGGTCTGCAAATCTTCCAATTGCGCGGCAAAAGCCGGGTCTTTTTGGGCCGCTTCATAATGCGCTTCCAAATCGAGAATGAGCGGCATGAGCGTCTCGGCAACAAACCGGCCGCCATAAAGTCCAAAGCGACCTTTTTCATCAGGTCCGGCTCGAAATGAGTTTTTCTGCTCCACGCTCACATTACTCCCGGCCGCGCACGGCGGCGATAAAAGCTTCCATTAGCTGCTCGTCTTTTTCTCCGGCGGCGCTTTCAACGCCCGAGGCTGCATCGACCATCGGCGCGCCACTTACACTCAGCGCCTCAGCGACATTGTCAGCCGTCAGGCCACCGGCCAAAAGATAAGGCTGAGAGAGGTCATAAGCCTTCAGCGCCGTCCAGTCAAAGGCTTCGCCATGCCCGCCAGTGACCCCTTGCGCGGCTTCATGGCGCGGCGGCTTGGCATCGAATAAAAACCAATCGGCGCAATCTTGATAATCGGCGGCGCGCGCCACATCCTGCGCCGTCTCAACCGGCAGCGCTTTAATAATGGCGCAATGCGTTCGCCGCTTAATTTCACTAACCCGCGCCGGGCTTTCATCCCCGTGCAATTGCAAGCGATGCGGGCTGACCGCAGCCATGGCCCGGTCCACCGCATCATCATCGGGATTGACCAAAAGCGCGACGCGCTCCATTTGCGCGCGGCACATGGCCGCCAAACCGGCACCCTTATCTTGCGTCACAAAGCGCGGCGATTTTTCGACAAAATTAAACCCGACCAGTTCAACGCCAAGGCGGTTCATATGGTCAATATCTTGCGCCCGTGTCAGCCCACAAATTTTTATCGCCGGAGGGTTCATCATAATCGGCTCACTGCGCCGCCCGCGCCGCCGCCAAATCGGCCATAATGGCGCGCGCCGCGTCTCCGGCATGGGCCGCCTCGGTAATGGCGCGCCCGATAACCAAAATATCCGCGCCCGCTTCTTGTGCCGCTTCGGGGGTCATCACCCGTTTTTGATCATGGCTGGCACTGCCGGCGGGGCGAATGCCCGGCACGATTAATTTAAAATCAGCGCCCATTTCAGCGCGCAAAGCGTCTATCTCATGGGCCGAGCACACAACGCCATCCATGCCATTTTGGCGCGCCAAAGCGGCCAAGCGCAAAACCTGATCGCGCGGATTTCCGGCCACGCCCATCGCGTGTAAATCGGCTTCAGACAGGCTGGTCAGCACAGTGACCGCCAACATGGTCGGGGCCGCCAAGCCCTTATCCTCGGCCTCAGAAGCCGCATGGGCAGCGGCCTGCATCATCGCCGCGCCGCCACCGGCATGGACATTCAACAAGCGCGGCTCAAGCGGCAAAAGCGCCCGCACGGCTTGCGCCACCGTGTTGGGAATATCATGCAGTTTTAAATCCAGAAATATCGGCATGCCGTGTTTGGCCAGTGCTTGAAAACCGGTTTGATAATGCGCGTAGAAAAACTCAAAGCCGATTTTCAGCCCGCCAATATGGCCCGATAAATCGGCCGCCAAACTTTCCGCGCGCGCACTATCAGCCGTATCAATGGCGCAATAAATCTCAGCGTTCAGCTTCGGTGTCATCTTTATCTCCGGTATCCGGTTCTGGCGGCTCTGTCGGTTCTGGCGCTTTGTTTATCACGACCGGGCGCGGCGGCATAGGGCTTGCAGATGTCGCCTCAGATAGGGGCTGAGATGCGGCTTGAGATGAAGTTGGGCGCGGCACGGAGGGCGCGCGGTTTTGGCCAAGCCGCCCCATCACCCAGCCCGCTATCAGTCCCAGAATAAACAGCGCAAACAGCGCGATGAAAAGTGGCATGGCGAGGCGGCCTTGCGGCGCGTCGCGCAATAAATCCATCGGATTAAAGGCAATGGTGACGGTCTGCCGATTGAGCACGGCCAGTGGCAGCAAAATAATAAGGGTTGAGAGAAACACCAAACGCGCAGCAAGCTGCTTGGCCACAAGCGCCACCGGTTTCAACCAGCGCCCGACCAAGTTTAGCGGCCGCCGTCTCGGTTCATGCGGTCGCGCAAATCCTTACCGGTTTTGAAAAACGGCGCATGTTTTTTGGCCACAGCCACGGATTCACCGGTGCGCGGATTGCGGCCAATACGGGCCTCACGCTGTTTCACCGAAAAAGTGCCAAAGCCCCGCAATTCGACGCGGTCACCGCGCCCCATTGCATCGCCGATTTCATCGAGCAATTGATTGACGATGGTTTCCACGTCACGCTGATAAAGATGCGGGTAAAGTTCCGCGATTTTGACAATAAGTTCTGATTTAATCATCGCCACGCCTCTGAAAATGCTCGTATAAGCTGCCATTAAGGCCGCGACGCGTCAAGCGCATGTCTCATAGAAAATAACAAAAAATCCGGCCTGCGCGAACAGGCCGGATTTCATATCATAAAGGCCTTAAGAAAACGGCTTACTTATCGCCGTCTTCCGCAGCAGCTTCCTCGGCGGGAGCTTCCTCAGCAGGAGCCTCTTCTTCAGCAGGTGCGGCTCCGGCAGGCGCTTCATCGCGGTTCAACGCGGCCCCCAAAATGTCACCCAATGACGCGCCGCTATCGGAAGAGCCATATTGTGCCACGGCTTCTTTCTCTTCGGCGATTTCCAAGGCTTTAATTGACAGGCCGACACGGCGGTCGCGCTTGTCAAGATTGGTCACCATGGCGTCAAGTTTATCGCCAATATGGAAACGCTCAGGGCGTTGGTCTTGGCGGTCACGCGACAGGTCAGAGCGACGGATAAAGGCCGTCACATCGCCTTCGGCAACAGACACTTCAAGACCACCATCGGTCACGGCGGTGACTTCGCATGTGACGGTATCGCCACGGCGCAAATCAGCAACGCTTTCAAACGGGTCACCATCAAGCTGTTTAATGCCCAAGCTCACGCGCTCTTTATCTTGGTCGACATCCAGCACCACCGCTTCCACGGTTTGGCCTTTATCATATTGCGCCAGTGCTTCGTCGCCCGAGGCATTCCAATCAAGGTCAGAAATATGCACCATGCCGTCAATGTCATTATCGAGACCGACAAACAAACCAAATTCGGTAATGTTTTTAATCTCGCCTGACAATTTCGTGCCGACCGGGAATTTCGATGAGAAGTCTTCCCATGGATTTTCCATGCATTGTTTGAGGCCCAGTGAAATGCGGCGCTTCTCAGCATCCACTTCCAACACCATGACTTCAACTTCTTGGCTGGTTGATACGATTTTGCCCGGATGCACATTTTTCTTCACCCAGCTCATTTCAGAGACATGGACGAGGCCTTCAATGCCATTATCCAATTCAACAAACGCACCATAATCAGTGATATTGGTGACGCGGCCTTTAACCTTGCTGTTCAGCTCAAATTTCGCAGCCGCTTCATCCCATGGGTCGGCTTCAAGCTGTTTCATGCCGAGGCTGATACGCTGTGTTTCAGCGTTGATTTTCACCACTTGCACACGCACGGTTTCACCAACCGTCAGGACTTCTGACGGGTGATTGACGCGACGCCAAGCAATATCCGTGACATGCAACAGACCATCGACACCGCCCAAATCAACAAAGGCACCATAATCGGTGATGTTTTTGACGACGCCCTCAACTTGCTGGCCTTCCAGCAAATTAGAGACAATCTCATTGCGCGCTTCGGCGCGGGTTTCTTCCATAATGGCGCGGCGCGAGACAACAATATTGCCACGGCGGCGGTCCATTTTCAGAATTTGGAAAGGCTGCGGTGTGTTCATCAAAGGCGTGATGTCACGCACCGGACGAATATCCACTTGGCTGCCCGGCAAAAACGCCGTCGCGCCGTTCAGGTCAACCGTAAAGCCGCCCTTCACGCGACCGAAGATAACCCCTTCAACGCGCTCATCAGCTTCAAAGTTTTTCTCCAGCTTGACCCAGCTTTCTTCGCGGCGGGCTTTGTCACGCGACAAAACCGCTTCGCCCATAGCATTTTCAATGCGGTCAACAAAAACTTCCACATCGTCGCCAACGCCGATAGCGGCAGGCTGACCGGCCATGGAAAATTCGCGCAATGGCACACGGCCTTCGGTTTTCAGGCCGACATCAACAATCGCCAAATCATTTTCAATTGCGGTGACGCGCCCGCGCACAACCGTGCCTTCAATCGGGGCGTCCGTGCCGAAGCTTTCTTCCAAAAGTGCGGCGAAATCATCAGTGCTTGGGTTCATACCCATATCCGTATTTTGTTCAGACACGTGATGTGTCTCCTTAAATTCATGCCAAACTCGCCCTTATTTTCGGGCACCCTGACCATGCGGGGTGAGAGCCGGACTTCCCAAACGGCAAATGCGCGCAAAAATGCGCTGCCGGTTCGGGCAAAGTTTTGAAAATATGCTCGCCCCATCATGGGACGCGGGGTTTTGGATTTCGGGCTAGAGGTTGATTTTCTTATCAACCAAAGCCAGAGCCGCTGCGAACGCCTCTTCTATAGACAAATCAGAGGTATCTAGCAAGTCCGCATCTTGCGCTTGCCGCATGGGCGCGGCGGCGCGTCCGGCATCGCGCGCATCGCGTTCTTCAATATCGCGCAACACTGTCTCAAAACTCAGTGACGCATCATCAAGCTGCAATTCTTGCCAACGCCGTTCGGCACGAATGGTGGTGCGCGCCGTGATGAATAATTTCGCCGCCGCATCGGGGCAAATATTCGTGCCAATATCGCGCCCATCCAACACCGCGCCGGCTTTGCCTGCGGGCGGGGTTTCGGCAAAGTGACGCTGCGCCACAATAATCGCGGCGCGCACATCCGGCATGGCCGCCACCACAGAGGCTGCGCGGCCGGTCTCCGCCGTGCGCAAACGCGCCGCAAAAGCGGCATCGCTTAATTGCGCCATATCAAAACGCCGCGCCGCCGCCACCGCATCGGGTTCCTTATCGACTTGGCCGCCGGTTTCGATAACGCTTAACGCCACGGCGCGATAAAGCGCGCCCGTATCGAGATAGGCAAAATCAAATTGCGCCGCCAATTTGCGCGCCAATGTGCCCTTGCCCGAGGCGGCAGGCCCGTCCACCGCGATAATCGGCGTCATAAGGGGTGAGAGCGGGGACGGGTCAGTCAATCTGCGCTCCCAATCCGGCCATGACATCAAAAAATTCCGGAAAGCTTGTCGCAATCATGGCGCGGTCATCAACCGTCACCGGATGATTGGCCACCAAACCCAGACATAAAAACGCCATGGCAATGCGATGGTCGTGATGGGTTTCTACAATGCCGCCGCCCTTAATCCCCGTGCCCGCAATCGGACTGCCTTCAATCGGGCTACCAGTGACGCGCAACCAATCCGCGCCCGTTTCAACCGCGACGCCATTGGCCGTTAAGCCCGCCGCAATGGCGGCCAAGCGGTCGCTTTCCTTAACCCGCAATTCTGCCAATCCGGCCATATGGGTGATGCCCTGCGCGCTGGCCGCGGCAATCGCCAAAGCGGGAAATTCATCAATCATGTCAGGGGCCATCTCCGCCGACACCTCAATGCCGTGCAGGGGCGCATATTTAACCCGCAAATCGGCGCAGGTCTCGCCACTGGCGCGGCGCTCATTCATCACCTCAATCGCCCCGCCCATATCGCGCAAGACGCGGATAAGCCCATCGCGCTGGCGGTTGAGCATGACATTTTCCAACACCACATCCGAGCCCGGCACGGTGAGCGCGGCAATGATGGGAAACGCCGCCGAAGACGGGTCACCGGGCACATCCAAATCAACCGCCTTTAAGCGGGTCGGGCCATGCTGATTATGCAAGCTCACACAATGAAACCCATCCGCCGCGCCGATACTGATATCAGCGCCAAACAGCGCCAGCATGGTCTCGCTATGCCCGCGTGTTGGGGTTTTCTCGCGCACAGAAATATCGCCTGCAATGCCGAGACCGGCCAGCAAAATAGCCGATTTAACCTGCGCTGAGGCGACATCCGGCGTGAGGGTGGCGGGCATCAGCCTGGCGGCTTTCATATGCACCGGCAAGCGCGCACCGTCAGCCGCGTCGGCTTGCGCGCCCATTTGGCGCAGCGGGTCAAGCACCCGGCCCATGGGCCGCGAAGACAAAGAAGCATCACCGGTAAAGCTGGCATTAATGCCCGCACCGGCCACCAGCCCCATCACCAAGCGCGCACCGGTTCCGGCATTGCCGAAATCCAGCGGCGCGGACGGGCTTTTCAGCCCCATCGGGCCAACGCCGGTAATCTGCCAATCGCCATTTTCAATTCTGTCAATCTCGGCCCCCATGGCGCGCATGGCATTGGCCGTGGCCAATACATCATCGCCCTCCAACAGGCCGCTGACGCGACTTGTGCCGGTGGCACAGGCGGCCAAAATAAGGGCGCGATGGGAGATGGATTTATCGCCCGGCACGCGCATATGGCCGCTCAAAGCACCACTGCGTTTGGCACTGGCCGGTTGTTTTTTGGCAATCCCACTCATGGCGCTTTGTCGCGTTTTTCTGCCCCATCGTCAAGCAGCCGCCGCATGGCGGTCATGGGCCGATATATTAAAGCTGACAGATTGTTTGACAGATCGGGCGCTTCATGGCAGGAACATTTGTCTGTTAATTTTCACCGGAGGGTCGGATGGTTGATCCGAAACTGGGCGCAAAACGCACTTGTGAAGCCTGTGAAGCTAAATTCTACGATTTAAATAAATCCCCTGCCACATGTCCCAAATGCGGGCATGCCTTCGATCCGGATGCCATTATGGCGGCCCCGGTGCGCGCCGTCGCGCCGACAGCCGAGGCTGAAAAGAAAGAGGAAGAAGGCGAATTGGAAGAAGACGAAAATGCCGTCAGCCTTGAAGGCATGGTCGATGAAGAATCCGATGACAGCGATGATGATGAAGACGAGACGCTGCTTGAGGAAGAAGAAGCTTTGCTCGACGATGATGATGAAGATGAGACGCTTTTAGAAGATGATGAAGACGATGAAGAAAGCTTCCTCGAGACGGATGAGGATGACGACTAACCTTAGGGCTTGATTGGGGCGTCGCCTTCGATTAGTTTCCGCCAGAAATTACCCTTAGGGGCCATAGCTCAGTTGGGAGAGCGCTTGCATGGCATGCAAGAGGTCGGCGGTTCGATTCCGCCTGGCTCCACCAGACTCCCCGAAATTTTTACAGCTCCAGCCACCCAATATTGGCATCATTGCGCTTATAGACCAAGCTCAACGCGTCTTGGCTGGCGCTTTTGAACAGCACGAAATCATGGCTGCCGACTTCCAATTGCATCACCGCTTCGCTGACGCTGAG
>JAQWZC010000164.1 GCA_029253645.1 Alphaproteobacteria bacterium
CGGCGGGCAATAATATCGGCCTGAATTTCTGCTGCGCCCTCAAAAATATTCAAAATGCGCGCATCGCATAATATCCGGCTGACCGGATATTCCATCGCAAAGCCATTGCCGCCATGCACTTGCAGCGCATTATCCGCCGCCGCCCAAGCCACACGCGCCGCCAATAATTTGGCCATGCCCGCCTCAAGGTCGCAGCGTTTATCGGCGTCTTTGGTGCGCGCTGCAAAATAAGCCAATTGCCGCGCCGCCAAAATTTCTGCTGCCATCATCACCAGCTTGCCCGAGACGCGCTCAAATTGATAAATCGACTTGCCGAATTGGGCGCGGTCACGCGCATAGGCAAAGCCCAGCTCAAGCGCATTTTGCGCCACCCCAATGGCGCGCGCGGCGGTTTGAATACGCGCACTTTCGAAAGTCTGCATTAATTGCTTAAAGCCCTTGCCGGTTTCGCCGCCCAAAACGGCATCCTCAGGCACGGCAAAGCCGTCAAAGGCAATGTCATATTCCTTCATGCCGCGATAGCCCAAGACGCCAATCTCGCCGCCTTGCATGTCGGGCGCTGGAAACGGTGTCTCATCCGTGCCGCGTGGCTTTTCGGCCAAAAACATGGTCAGCCCGCCATGGCCTTTATTTTCAGGGTCGGTGCGCGCCAAAAGCGTCATCACATCGGCGCGCGCGCCATGGGTAATCCAAGTTTTGGCCCCGATAATTTGATAGCCCTTATCGGTTTTCTCGCCGCGTGTTGCCAGCGCCGCCAAATCAGAACCGGTATTGGGTTCGGTAAACACCGCCGTCGGCAATAGGCTGCCATCGGCAATGGCCGGGAGATATTTTTCTTTTTGCGCCTGTGTGCCGTTTTGCAAAATCAATTCGGCGGCAATATCCGTGCGTGTGCCCAAAGAGCCGACACCAATATAGCCGCGCGATAATTCTTCCGATACGACGCACATGGCTTGCTTGCCAAGCCCCATGCCGCCAAAGGCTTCGGGCACGGTCAGGCCAAACACGCCCAGACCGGCCAGCTCGTCAATCAGCGGCAGCGGAATAAGCGCATCCTTCAAATGCCAATCATGGGCAAAGGGCGCGACTTTTTCATCGGCAAAGCGGCGAAACTGGTCGCGTATCATCATATGGGTTTCATCAAGACCGGCATCGGCTTCCAGCGTCCCGCTTTCGGCCATCAGCACCGCCACCTCGCGGCGGCGCGCTGCCGTATTGCCGTGCGCCATTAAATCCTTAATCGCCGCATGGTCAAAACCCGGCAATGCGTCAAAGCCCATATCGGCGGGGCGCACCATCTCGCCCTGGCTCATGGGCAGCCCGCCTTGTAGTTGGCTTAAATATTCACCGGTAATGATGAGGGTTAAGTGGTGTTCCAGCGGGCCAAAGCGATGGGCGTCCTGCATGGTGGCGGCATAGCGCGCCATTTGGTCGAGCGTCTCGATATATGTCGCCGCCCAAGCGCGGCCATGGGCGCAAAATTGGTCGCTCTCAGCCGGTAGCGGCGTCGCCAAAGCGGCGCGCATATCGGCCAAAAGCGGCGGCAAAGCGGCCAGTTGCGCCAAAAGGGCTTGGTCATCAGGCATCGGAATATGTTCTGCGGCACTCATGGGCGAGAGAGTATCGCTTTTTGACGCCTTGGCAAGCCATTGGCGCGTGACATGGGGGCGCGATTACGCCGCAGGGCTAACCCTGCCCGAAAGGCGGCGGCAGCAAGGCCATCACCTCATCAAGGCGCATGCCCTCTTGGCGCAAATTGCGAAAACCGCTATCGCCGGCTTGTTTGGACAGACGCCGACCGCTCACATCGCGCACCAAAGGATGATGCAAATAATCGGGCTGCGGCAGGTCGAGCAGTTTTTGCAATAAAACATGAATGGCGGTGGCGGCTTGCAAATCTTGCCCGCGCGTGACTTGCGTCACGCCTTGCGCCGCATCATCCAGCACCACGGCGAGGTGATAGCTGGTCGGCACATCTATGCGCGCCAGCACCACATCACCAAATAAAGCAGGGTCAAGCGGTATGGTTTGAGCCTCAGTTTTAGCCTCAGTTTCAGCCTCAGTTTTAGCCTCAGTTTCAGCCTCAGTTTCAGAGGGGGCATAACATTCCCGATAGTTCAGCTTTTGCGAGACGACGCCAAGCGCCTTTGTCATATCCAACCGCCAGCAATAGGGCTTGCCTTCCCATATGAGTTTTTTGCGCCTGCTTTCGGGCAGCTCGCGATAAAGGCCCGGATAAAGCGGCGCGCCATCCGGGTCGCGCGGCCAATCCGGCTTGTCCTGAGTGGCAGCCAAAATATCACCGCGTGTCGCCCAGCATGGATAGACCAAATCTTGCGCCCGCAATTTGGCCAGCGCCGCCTCATACACATCAAAGCGCGTCGATTGCACCATGACGGGTTCGGGCCATGTCAGCCCCAACCAGTCCAGGTCTTGATAAATGCCCTCGGTGAAATGCGGGCGGGCGCGCCCAATATCAATATCCTCAATACGCAGCAAAAAACTGCCATTCGCATCGCGCGCGGCTTTGGCCGCCATCAGCGCGGCATAAGCATGCCCCAAATGCAGCCAGCCATTCGGGCTTGGCGCAAAGCGGGTGATAAATTTTTTGGCTTCTTTCATTACTCGCCTTCCTGCGCCATATTGGGGTGTGATGCAAATATATAAGAACAGCAATGACCTGACCACTGCATTGGAAGCGCTGGCCGCCAAGGATAAAAAACTGGCCGCGGCCTTTGAGGAATATGGCACACCGCCTTTGCGTAAACGCCGTGCCGGATTTGCCGGATTGGCGCAATTACTCATCAGCCAGCAAGTCTCAACGGCGGCGGCGGCAACCATTCATCAACGCTTTGAAACGCTTATCGGCGAGGTGCGGCCGGAAAATCTGTTGGCCTTATCGGATGCCGAATTGAGCGGCTGTGGCCTGTCGCGGCCCAAGCAACGTTATTTGCGTATTCTCGCCGAGGCGATAATCTCGGGCGCGCTGGATTTGCCCAAACTGCATAAGGCCGATAATGAGACCATATATAAAGCCTTGGTCGCATTGACCGGCATTGGCCCGTGGACGGCGGAATGTTATTTGCTGTTTATCCTGCGCCGCGCCGATATGTTTCCCGCCGGTGATTTGGCGCTGCAACAGGGTGTGCGCATAATGTATAGGCTTGATGAAAGGCCCGATACCGAGACGCTGCGCGCCTTTGCTGCGCGTTGGGCACCCTATCGCGGCGCGGCGGCGCGGCTTTTATGGACCTATTATAATGGCGAGCAAGCCAAAAACCGCTAGGCCGTCGCCCCCGCCTTATCCGGTCGGCCTGACTTGCAAGAGACGGGCTGACATGTCACATTTCCGTCGAAGCGCCATTTTAGGCATAATAAAAAGGCGCGGAATGATTCGTTGAGTGCGCGTAATTCGAAGAGGTATTATCGGAGATTACACCATGCATAGGACCGGTTCAGAGGCGATAGAATTTGTTAAGGCCGCACCGCCTGATTTCAGAAATCCGGCGTCTTGTCCGGCTTTGGTTCTCAATGCGGATTTCCGACCGCTCAGCTATTACCCACTTTCTTTATGGTCTTGGCAGGATACGCTAAAGGCGGTCGTGCTGGATCGCGTCAATATCGTGTCGCATTACGACACGGTGGTTCATTCCCCCTCAACCGAATTTGTGCTGCCCAGCGTGGTATCGCTGAAAACCTACGTAAAGCGGCCGCGTCATCCGGCCTTTACGCGCTTTAACGTGTTTTTGCGCGATGGGTTTTCCTGCCAATATTGCGGTGCGCCGCGTGATTTGACATTTGACCATGTGATTCCGCGTCGCGCCGGTGGCCGCACCACTTGGGAGAATGTGGTCGCTGCATGCAGCCCGTGCAATCTCCGTAAAGGCGGGCGCATGCCGAAAAAAGCGGGAATGGTGCCGCGTCAAACGCCGCATCAGCCGACGGTTTATGAATTGCATGAAAACGGGCGCAAATTTCCGCCCAATTACTGCCATGAAAGCTGGCAGGATTATCTCTATTGGGATACCGAGCTTGAGCCTTAAGCCTTAACGGGACGGCTAAATTTTTTCCGATGCGCGAATGGCGACACGGCAGCCAAAGCGAATGAGGCGGCTCATCGCCTCATATGCGGGCGCGTCTTCAGCACCATTTTCCAAAGCCGTATGTTTATGCTCCGCCTCATCGGCGCGAAATTTCTCAATTTTTTTGGCCAATGCCTTATCCGCCTTGTCTTGACTGTCGGCCAAAGCCTCAAGCTGGGCGGCATAATGCGCGTCAATTTCTGTTTCAACCGCGGCGGTGCAGGCCATGGCGGCTTTCTCACCCATCAGCGCGGTGGCGGCGCCCAGCGCAAAACCGGCCGCGTCCCAAAACGGGCCCAGCGCGGTCGGGCGAATATCGCGCTCGGTGATGAGCGCGTCAAAATAAGCCAAATGCTCTTGTTCTTGTTCGGCCATATGCGCCACCATGGCGGCGGTTTTTTCTTTGCCTTTGATTTTATCGAACACGGCTTTTTGGCCGTCATAAATACGCACCGCGCCATGCTCACCGGCATGGTCAACGCGTATCATTTCCGCCAATCGTCTCTTTGTGCTCATGGTAAAGCCTCGCCCTTAAACCTTTTCATCATGCGTCGGATATAAAGACAAACCGGCCAGCCCCACACATGCAATCAGATTATAACCGGCCAAAGACACGCCGAATAGGGTGAAGGATGGGGCATCACAGCGCACCATGCTGGAGGATTTAAGCGCTTCCAAAAGGGCGCTTGTATCGCTGGCTTGCAGGCCGCCGCCGCCGCATGTGGCCGGACCTAACCAAAAGCCATATTCAATACCGGCGTGATAAAAAGCCAGTCCGGCATTGGCCAGAAAAATAATGCCAATCGTACGCAGCAGGCCGTGCATGGCGGCGGGCGATTTTTCGGTATAGACATAAGCAAGCGCGAGAAGCGGCAGGGCGACAAAATACGCCATGCGCTGTTTTAAACACAAAGCACAGGGCAATAGCCCGCCCGCATATTCAGAGGCCAGCGCCGTGCCGATGACCAGCAAAGCCAGCACAAAAACCAGTGCGAGGCGCGCCCGCAAGGGATGAAAAAGCGTCATAAAAGAAATGATGCGCGTCATGAAAAAGACCCCAACAATAAAAACCCGCCCAATAACAGCACGACAAAGGTTAAGGAAAGGATATTGAAATAGCGGTCGATGAATTTTTGGATATTCGGGCCGAAATAATAAACCAGAGCAGCGACACCGAAAAAGCGAATGCCGCGTCCGGCCAGACTGGCCAGCAAAAACGGCAGCAGGGCCAAGCCGCTGGCACCGCTGGCAATGGTGGCGACTTTAAACGGCAAAAAGCTGATGGCCGCGGCCAACACAATCCACACGCCCCAATCATCATAAAAAACAGTGAAGCGGTCAAAAGCCGCGCTGCCATTATAAAAGGCGACAATGGGTTGGCCGATGGCCTCCCAAAAAACATGGCCAATGGCATAGCCGAGAAGCGCGCCCAATACCGAGGCCAAGGTGCAGATAAAGGCATAGCGCCAGGCTTTGGCGCGCGCCGCCAATATCATCGGCACCAGCATGACATCGGGCGGCACCGGAAAAAACGAGCTTTCGGCAAAAGACACACCGGCCAAAGCCCAGGGGGCGCGGCGATGGCCCGATAAGCGCAAAGTGCGTTCATAAATCGTGCGAAGCAAAGCAAACATGACCGCACCCTAAACCTGCCAAATGCGCGTGAAAAGATGTTTTTGTGGCGGCCGATTTAAAGTAGCATCGCGCCATGAGCGCTTTGGTCAAACGTCTGGGTCACTTTCTGTCAACTTTATTTGGGCTTGCGGGCATTTCCATGACGGTCAGCCTGCGCCACGGCCTGACCATTGCCGGTATTGGTATTATTATCGGCGTGGTGGTGGCCTATGCCGCTTTGGTTTCTTTCGCCGCAGTCGAATTGCTGCTGGCGCAATGGCGGCCCAATGATGATTTGCTGAAAGTCGGCTTTCACGGCTTTCATTGGCACTGGCTGCTTATCCCCATGCTGGCCGGTTTGGCCATTGGCTTATTGTTGAATTGGTTGGCTCCACAACCGCCGGTCGAATTGGCCGATGTCATTCATGCCGCGCATAAGCCCGACCCGCAAGTCTCGCGCACGAGCGGTTATATCAGTCTTTTGAAATCTGTTTTGGCTTTGGGCGGCGGCTCGCCCACCGGTCTTTACGGCCCGCTTGTGGTGCTGGGTGCCAGCCTTGCCGCCAGCATGAAACGCTTCACCCGCTTATCGCCGCATTTTGGCGAAATGGCTTTGGGCGCGGGCGTGGCGGCGGCCATCTCAGCGGCTTTCTCGGCCCCTTTGGCGGGCATTATTTTTGCCCATGAGGTGGTGCTGCGGCATTATTCATTGCGCTTTTTCGCCCCCGTCACCCTGGCCTCGGCAACGGCTTATGTGTTTTCCGGTGAGGTGTTGAACCAGCATATTGTCATGCTGCCCATATTGCAGACGCGCATGGCCGGGCCGCTGGATATTATATTGCTGCTGGTCTTGGGTTTAATGGCCGGATTTTTGGCCGTCGGGCTGATGCGCGGGCTGAACTGGCTGCGCGGACGCATGGTGGCTTTGCCCCTGCCGCTATGGGCGCGGCCCGTCTTGGCCGGATTATTGGTCGGCATTTTGGCGCATTTTGCGCCGGGTATTTTCGGCCCCGGCCTTGATGTGATTTCCGCCATGTTGCAGGGCGATTTATCGGGTTTTGATTTATTGATTTTATTGGGGCTGAAAGCCGTGGCGGCGGGCTTTTGCCTGACGCTTTATTTCCACGGCGGCATTGTCGCGCCCGCCTTGTTTGTCGGCGCGGCATTGGGCGGCTTGGCGGCGGCGGCGTTTGCACTGCTCAGCCCGATGACCGGCTATGTGCCCGATAGCGGCTTATTTGTGCTGGCCGGTATGGCGGCCATGGGCTCGTCCGTTTTGGGCGCGCCCTTGGCGGTGATTTTGCTGAGCTTTGAATTATCGCAAAACTATGCCGCCACCACGGCAATTATGGTGACCATTGTAACGGCCAATCTTTTGACCTCGCGGCTTTATGCGCGCTCGGTATTTGAACCGCAATTATTGGCGCGCGGGGTGGATTTGTCTTTGGGGCGCGAAAACCTCGCCTTGCAGGCCATTAAAGTGACGCAGCTTATGGCCCCTGATTTTGTGACGCTCAGCGATAAAGCCAGTGTCGATGAGGCGGTTCAGCAAATGGCCAAAGCGCAGTGCGCCGAGGCGCATTTACAAGATGATAAAGGCCAATGGGTCGGCAAATTATGTCTTTACGCTTTGGTGGCGCGACATGGCGATGAGGCCGCGCGCGCTTATATGGAAGCGACGCCGCTGGTTTTGCAGGCGCATCAAACCGCGCTGGCAGCGCAGCAAGCCATGGCTGATTTTATCGGCGAGGCTGTGCCGGTGCTGGAACAGGGCAAACTTATCGGCATTATTCATGAGGCCGATTTATTTGCCCATGCACGCATGGTGACGCGCAGCATTTGGCAACATGACCATGATGATGATGTGCGCGACCGTGCCGCATTTGATTTTGGTGATAGCGTCAAAAGATAGCGTTTCAGCGATTGACGCGCCATTGATTATCGGGCAAATGAAGGGGGCTGGTCGGCCCTTGTGGCGGAATTGGTAGACGCGACGGATTCAAAATCCGTTTCCTTCACGGGAGTGGCGGTTCGAGTCCGCCCAAGGGCACCAGCAAGCCTCCGCGAAAGTTACGGTAACCTGTTGTAATTGATAAGCAATTTAGTGTTTGTCAAAATACGGGTGAACCATATGGTAGACCAAATCTGCACATATCTTTTCCAAAAACGGGGCATATTTTACTATTCAAGAAGAGTGCCAAAAGAGCTGCAGCCTAAAGTTGGCCGCCAACGCATCATCGTTTCTTTAAAAACAAAAAGCCCTGCAAAGGCTAATAGCCTTGGCCAACTCGTCAATCAAAAGCTTGATGAAGAATGGTTGCTACTAAGATTAGGTAAGCAGCTTGGGCTTGCGTCAGGCTCAACACAAAACCTTGCCCCTTCTCTTTCAGCAACACTTCGGCACTACCTAATGCTGCGTGGCAAAGACAAGCCGAAAAACTTCCACCAAACGGCCCATCGCAACATCAAGCTGGTCATCAATATGTTCGGCGACAAACCACTTAATAAATATTCCAGTATTGAGGCGGGTCAATTGCGAGATAGGCTTATCGAGCGCCAGCTTTCGCCAACCTCGGTCCGCCGTGCCTTCACCTGCGTCAAAGCCATTTTCAACTTTGGCCTAGCTGAATACGGACTTGATTGCGCCAACCCATTTGCTCGCATTCACATGCCTTTAGGAAAAGAGAAGAAGCGCTCGCCCATTCCTATCGAGACTATTCGGGAGATACAGAGTGCCTGCTTTGAAATAGATGATGATTTGCGCTGGCTTGTAGCCCTCATCAGCGACACAGGTATGCGGCTTTCAGAAGCTGCAGGTTTGGCCATAGAGGACATTTGCTTGGACCATGAAGTACCGCATATCAATCTGAAGCCACATCCTTGGCGCAGGGCGAAGACCCAGCAAAGCGAGAGACAAATCCCCTTAGTTGGCGCTGCTCTATGGGCAGCGCATAGGCTTGTGGGAGAAGTGGAGGCGCAGTGGTGCTTTCCACGCTATACAAATGCTGAAGGCTGCAATGGAAACTCAGCAAGTGCTGCGCTCAACAAATGGCTGAA
>JAQWZC010000037.1 GCA_029253645.1 Alphaproteobacteria bacterium
CCAAACCGCCCAGCTTGTCGAGATTGGCTTGCATACGCTCCGGATAGACCAGCAGATTGTCAATCACATTGGTCAGGCGCACCAGCGCAAAATCCAGCGTGATGGTGGCGTCCGGGCCAATCATGCGTTCAACCGAGGAATGAGAAATATCGCGCTCATGCCAAAGCGCGACATTTTCCATCGCCGGCACGGCCATGCCGCGCACCAAGCGCGCCAAGCCGGTCAGGTTCTCAGTCAAAATCGGATTGCGCTTATGCGGCATGGCTGAGGAGCCTTTTTGGCCTTCGGAAAAATATTCTTCCGCTTCCAAAACTTCCGTGCGCTGCAAATGGCGCACTTCAACGGCGAGCCGTTCCATGCTGGAGGCAATCACGCCCAAAGTGACAAAGAACATGGCATGGCGGTCGCGGGGAATGACTTGCGTTGAGACCGGCTCAACCTCAAGCCCCATTGCCTCGGCAACATGTTCTTCAACCGATGGGTCGATATTGGCAAAAGTGCCGACCGCGCCGGAAATGGCGCAAGTGGCGATTTCTTTGCGCGCCGCAATGAGGCGGTCGCGGCAGCGGTCAAATTCGGCATAGGCTTGCGCCAGCTTTAAGCCGAAAGTTGTCGGCTCGGCGTGAATGCCGTGGCTGCGGCCAATCGTGGCCGTCATTTTATGCTCCATAGCGCGCTTTTTAAGGGCGGTCAGCAGGGCGCCCATATCCTTCAGCAATATATCGCTGGCCCGCACAAGCTGCACATTAAAGCAGGTATCCAACACGTCAGATGAGGTCATGCCCTGATGCACAAACCGCGCTTCCGGCCCGACATGTTCCGACAGGCTGGTCAGAAAGGCGATGACATCGTGCTTTACTTCGCGCTCAATCTCATCAATCCGGTCAACATCAAAGCCGCCTTTTTCGCGCACGGCTTTAGCGGCGTCTTCCGGCACAATGCCCAATTTCACCATGGCGTCCATGGCGTGAGTTTCAATTTCCAACCAAATGGAAAAACGGCTTTCGGCCTCCCAAAGGGCGGTCATATCGGGGCGGGCATAACGTGGAATCATGAATACTCTCCTTATGGTCTCGGCTTACCAGAGTCGGACAAGGCAATAAAGGCGAGCAGGCGATTTAAGTGTGTGTAGCCGTATAAAAATGCCTCACAACAAACCTTGCGATTTAAAACTCAGCACTTCGCCGCGCGCAATGATGAGATGGTCGTGCGGGGCAATGTTGAAACTCTGGGCGAGGTCGCGCAGCTTATAGGTCATTTCAATATCAGCCTTAGAGGGCGAGGGGTCGCCGCTGGGGTGATTATGCGCGATGATGAGGGCGGTGGCGTTTAATGCCAGCGCGCGTTTCAGCACTTCGCGCGAATAGACCGGCGTATGGTCCACCGTGCCGCGCCCCATCATCTCATCGGCAATGATGCGGTTTTGCTTGTCGAGAAACAGCACATTAAATTCTTCCACTTCATTCTCGGCCATTTTGGTGCGGCAATAAATCACCAAATCATCCCAACTGGCCAGCAAGTCGCCCTTTAATATTTTGGATTAGCCGAGGCGCAAGGCGGCGGCTTGAATGGTCAAAAATTCATGCACCACACGCGGCGTGATATTGTCGAATTTCACCAGCTCGTCGGGCGGTGCCGACATGACGGCGGAAATATCGCCAAAATGGGTAATCAACTCGCGGGCGATTTCTTTCACATCGCGGCGCGGAATGGCGCGAAACAAAACCAGTTCCAGCAATTCATGGTCAGCCAGTGATTTCGGCCCAGCGCGTTGCAAACGATCGCGCAAACGTTCCCTATGACCCTCTCTCGGGCCTTTTTTCTTTTTGGCAGGTATCGGTTTTTGTTGTTTTTTCTGCTATGGCTCGGCCTCCTCAGCCCGACGGGTTTTTATGAGGCGTGTCACTGCCATTGAGTGATTTGGTGAAAATCTCACAGCCATTGGCGGTAATGCCGACGGAATGTTCAAATTGCGCTGACAAAGTGCGGTCGCGGGTGACGGCTGTCCAGCCATCACCGAGAATTTTAACCGCGGCTTTGCCAAGATTAAGCATTGGCTCAATGGTGAAGAACATGCCCTCACGCAGGGTCAGCCCTTCGCCCGGGCGGCCATAATGCAGAATATTCGGCGTATCATGAAAAATCCGCCCCAGCCCGTGACCGCAAAAATCGCGCACCACGGCGAGGCGTTGCACTTCGGCATAAGACTGAATGGCATGGCCGATATCGCCCAAAGTTGCGCCCGGGCGCGCCGCCTCAATGCCTTGCATCATCGCGTCATAAGTGACGTCCATCAGCTTTTGCGATTTCACCGAGGTTTTGCCCAGCGCATACATGCGGCTGTGGTCGCCGTGCCAGCCCTCATGATACAGCGTGACATCGACATTCATAATATCGCCTTCGCGCAAAATTTTGTCGCCCGGAATGCCGTGGCACACCACATGGTTAATCGAGGTGCAAATGGATTTGGTAAAGCCGCGATAATTAAGCGGCGCAGGCACCGCACCAAGGTCGCGCACAATCTCGACCGCCTTATCATCCAGAAATTGGGTGGTGACGCCCGGGGTCACAAATTCGCTCAATAAATCGAGCGTTTGCGCGGCCATGCGGCCAACCGTGCGCATGCCCTCAAAATCCGCCTCATTGTGGATTTTAATCTGGCCCGTGTTTTTTAACGGCGCATGGCTGGCATCAATAAAATTCATTATTCTTCCCCGACCCGTTCATTACCTTCCCATTAGCACATTGGCTGGCGGACTGTCGATAAGCGGCGTTTTCATAACAGCGCTTGTCTTATTGCTTTGTAAGGCTAAATTTCGCGGCATAAGGAATTTTTTCAATGACAGAAACAAAACTGATTTCCGCCGCCATGCTGATTATCGGCAATGAAGTGCTGTCGGGACGCACACAGGATAAAAATCTCGCATTTGTCGGCAATGCGCTGGGCGAGATTGGCATTGATATGAAAGAAGTGCGGATTGTGCCCGATGACCAAGCTGAGATTGTCGGCGCGGTTAATACGTTGCGCGAAAAATACACCTATGTCTTCACCTCGGGCGGCATTGGTCCGACCCATGACGACATTACCGCCGATTGCATTGCCGCCGCCTTTGGCGTGAAGCTGGAAATGCATCCGCTGGCGACGCAGCTTTTGGAAGCGCATTATGAAGCCCAAGGCATTGAATTTAACGCGGCGCGCGCGCGCATGGCGCGGATACCTGAGGGCGCGAGCCTGATTGATAATCCGGTATCAACCGCGCCCGGTTTTCGCATCGGCAATGTGCATGTCATGGCGGGTGTGCCGAAAATCATGCAGGCCATGATGGAAAATATTTTGCCGACGCTTGAGGGCGGCGAGAAACTGTCCTCGGTCACCATTACGGCGCAAGTGCCGGAAGGGTCGATTGCTGCGGCGATGGAGAAGCTGCAAGGCGACCATCCCGAGGTTAATATCGGCCTTTATCCGTTTTATGGCGCCGATGGTGCCGGGGTCAGCGTTGTCGCGCGCGGGCGCGATGTGGCGGCGTTGGCAGAGGTTGAGGCGGCGGTGAAGCAGCAATTTGACGATATGGGCATGCCGCTTATTCAGCGGCCACCGCCTGCTGAATTTCTCAAAGGATAATGCCGAGGCGTAAACCTAACAAAAATTTTAATTTTAATTTGCCGAGAAACTGCGCATGGTGGTTTCACCAATTAGGGAGGTTCTTATGAAAAAAACTGTATCAGCTCTGGCCGTGGCCGCAATGTTCGCTCTGCCGAATGCCGCTATTGCCTTGGATTCGAGCTTTGACGCCATGTCACAATCCGGCAGCCACAAATTCTATGTGTGGTGCACGGGTAAAGACGATTACACAGCCACTCAGTCAGGCGATAATGCAAAAGCTGCGCAAGCCGCTGTTGCCGCCAAAGCCGGCAGCAAATGCTGGCCTGTATGGCAAGGTCTGGATAACTAGGCTGGACATTTAGGTTTTATAACCTAACTCATTTAACGGCGGTCCCTTGGGCCGCCGTTTTTTTATGCTATTCATGGCGCAGAAATAATGAGGCAGAAATGAAAATGACGGCATTGGCAGGGCTCACAGTGGTTTTGGGATTGGGGATATTGCTGTCGGCATGCAGCAGCAATGTCGGCAAGCCTATGGGGGGCGATGCGCCTTACCATCACCTCGAAAACGGATTTCGCAATCCGCCCGATAGTCCGAAACGGACGATTCCGTTCAGCCGCCGCATGAAGTTTTTCAGCCAAGCCGTTTGGCGCAATGCCGTCGGCAAGCCGCCCAGCATTCCCGCCGACCATGCGGTGACACGCGACGCGGCCAAAGCCCAACTCGCCGCCATGGGCACACAAGATTTTGTAAGCTGGATTGGCCATGCCACATTTTTGGTGCGCCTTGATGGCGTTAATGTGCTGACCGATCCGGTGTTTTCGCGCCGCGCCAGCCCGATGTCATTTGCTGGTCCGGCGCGTCTCTTGCCGCCCGGCCTGTTGATGGAAGATTTGCCGCCAATTGATGTGGTGGTCATCAGCCACGCGCATTACGACCACCTCGATACGGCGACGCTCGACAAGCTGCCCAATAAGGAGCGCATCACCGCTATTGTGCCTTTGGGCCTCGGCAAATATTTCAAAGGCTATGACGATGTGCGCGAAGTCGATTGGTATGATGAGGTCACGCTGCCCTCGCCAAATGGCGGCTTTAAGCTGACCGCCTATCCGGCTGTGCATTGGTCGAACCGCTCACTGTTCGACATTAACCGCACATTGTGGATGTCTTATGGTTTCTCGGCCGGTGGACGCGCGGTTTACCATACGGGCGACACTGAAACCCATCCCAGCCTGTTCGCCGATATTGGCAAGCATATGGCCGCAAATCATGGCGGCTGCGACCTCGGCCTGATGAGTGTGGGCGCTTATGCGCCGCGTGACTTTATGCGCGGTGCGCATATGGATCCGGAAGGCGGCGTTGATATGGGCCGCGATGTCGGCTGCAAACGCATGGTGCCGATGCATTGGGGCACGTTTATTTTATCCTTTGAACCGTTTGAGGAGCCGCGCCAACGCTTTGTGCAGGCGGCAGGCAATCAGGCGCTGGTGATGAAAATCGGGGAAAGCGTAACGATGCAGGATATTTCCCGCTGACGTCGCAAAAAATCATGGTATAGAAGCGCTTTCCGGCATGGCCTCGTGGTGGAATTGGTAGACACAGCAGACTTAAAATCTGCGGCCTGTAACAGGCGTGACGGTTCGAGTCCGTCCGAGGCCACCACGCTGTAAGCGCCTGGCAGCCTAGCTGCCCCAGCGCGCCCTGCGCAAGCGAGCGGGGTTTGCGAAGTAAAACCCGCGAGAC
>JAQWZC010000040.1 GCA_029253645.1 Alphaproteobacteria bacterium
AGCGGCCACCGCTTGAGTTCGGGAACTGCTACCTCCCCGACAATCAGCCGTCTGCTGACTGCCCCTGTCTTATAGCAGGGCATCAGGAAAGGTGTTACTCGCACAAGTTGAGTGGATTATGAGATTCTACTCCGCCGAATCACCGCCCCCTTCGGTAAGGCGGAAAGCGCACCGTGTTCGCCCTTCGGGCAAACGGGTGCTTATACCGCCCCTGCCTTTAGCGCATATTCCCAGCCCATATCGGAGAGCGGTTTTACGCGGTCGGCCATGGCGGCGGCGTGGGCGTTGGATGCCGTGCCGTCGCGCACACGCCCGACAATGCCCTGCAAAATACCGGCCAGACGGAACATATTATAGGCGATGTAATAATCGAGATTTTCAATGCTGTCGCGGCCCGTATGTTCGCAATAAAGCCGCGTATATTCGGCCTCATCAGGAATGTTCAGCTCGCTGAAATCGCAGCCCAAAAGCGTATTGGTGCTGCCCGTATCATTCGGCATATACCATTGCATAAGGTGATAGGTGAAATCGCCCAGCGGGTGACCCAAAGTCGATAATTCCCAGTCCAAAACGGCGATGACTTCGGGCTTGTCTTTATGCAGCACCATATTGTCGAGACGATAATCGCCATGCACGATGGAGACCTCATCACTGCCCGGAATATTATTGGGCAGCCAGTCAATCAGCTTGTTCATGCTGGTGATTTCTTGCGTCTCAGAAAGCTGATATTGCTTGCTCCAGCGCGAAATCTGGCGGGCGAAATAATCCCCGGGCTTGCCGAAATCAGACAGGCCGATGGCGGCGTAATCCGTATTATGCAAATCGGCCAGCGTTTTAATTTTCGCTTCAAAAATCGCGCGGCGGCCTTCTTTCGGGATATCCGGCAATTGCGGGTCCCATAAAATGCGGCCATCCATCATGTCCATAATATAAAATATCGTGCCGACAATGCTCTCATCCTCGCACAGGCAATAAGTGCGCGGCACCGGAAAGCCGGTCTTACCCAGCGCGGTGATGACTTTATATTCGCGATCCACGGCATGGGCTGAAGGCAGCAATTTGCCCGGCGGCTTGCGGCGCATCACATATTTTTTCTGCGGCGTGATGAGCTGATAGGTCGGGTTGGATTGCCCGCCCTTAAATTGGCGCACCTCCAACGGCCCTTCAAAGCCGTCAACATGAGCGGCCATATAGGCTTCCAAATTTTGCTCATCAAATTTATGCGTATCGGCCACATCTTTTGTGCCGCCAAATTTTTCGATGCCTTCATCTTTCATGAAATGCGTCCCCCAAAGTGTCAGTCGCGCTGTTCGCGCGCTATTTCCCGATAGCCAATATCGCGGCGGCAAAAACCTTGCGGCCAGTCAATCGCATTGACGCCAGCATAAGCATTTGCTTGGGCTTGCGCCACTGTTTTGCCGCGCGCCGTGACGTTTAATACGCGCCCGCCAATGGCGGTCACCGTGCCGTCTTGGGCGCGCGCCGTGCCCGCATGAAACACCTCAATATCATCGCTCACCTTGTCGAGGCCGCTAATCACCGTGCCCTTATCATAGCTGCCCGGATACCCCTCAGCCGCCATCACCACCGTCATGGCGACATCATCATGCCAATCCAGCACCATGTTTTTCACCGACCCAATGGCCGCCGCCTCTAAGGCCGGCACAATATCGGATTTCAGCAAGCTCATCAGCACTTGGCATTCAGGGTCGCCAAAGCGGGCATTATATTCGACCAGTTTCGGCCCTTCGGGCGTCAGCATTAAACCGGCATAAAGCACACCGCGATAGGGCGCGCCGCGCTTGGCCATGGTCGCCAAAGTCGGGTGAATGATTTTTTCCATGGTCTCATCAATCAGCGCATCGGTCATAATCGAGGCGGGCGAATAGGCGCCCATGCCGCCCGAATTGGGGCCGGTATCGCCATCGCCGACGCGCTTATGGTCTTGTGCCGTGGCCATGGGCAGGGCGTTCTCGCCATCGCACAGCACAAAAAAGCTGGCTTCCTCGCCGGTCATAAATTCTTCGACCACCAATTCTGCGCCCGCATCGCCAAATGCGCCGTCGAAAATATCGGCCACCGCATCGCGCGCGGTCTCTATATCCTCGGCAATAATCACGCCCTTGCCCGCGGCCAGCCCATCGGCTTTGACGACAATCGGCGCTTCGCCCGTCGCAATGGGCAGCGTGTCGAGATAGGCCAGCGCATCAGCGGCATTGTCGAAACGGCCATAGGCGGCGGTCGGAATATCGGCCTCGGCGCATAAATCTTTGGTGTAGCCTTTAGAGCCTTCCAATTGCGCGGCGATTTTGCCCGGCCCGAAAGCGGCAATGCCCGCCGCGCTTAAATCATCGGCGAGTCCGGCGACAAGCGGCGCTTCCGGCCCGATGACGACAAGGCCAATCGCCTTATCGCGGCAAAACTCAATCACCGCCTGATGGTCGGCCATATCCAGCGCGACCATTTCCGCCAATTGCGCCATGCCGCCATTGCCCGGCGCACAATAAAGCGTGTCGAGAAGCGGGCTTTGCGCGATTTTCCACGCCAGCGCATGTTCGCGCCCACCCGAACCCAGAACCAAAATATTACGTTTTTCACTCATCATATTTGTCTCTTTTGCAAACCGTGTCATGATGACGTCGATTCATATCACGTGAACAGGAAAAAGCGGAAAAAGGTGAGCGCACACGGCGATAATCTTGTGGAACTTACGGTTTCGGAACTGTCGGGACAGGTCAAACGGCTGGTTGAAGACAGTTTTGGGCGCGCGCGCGTCCGCGGCGAATTGGGCCGCGTCTCGCGTCCGGCCTCGGGCCATGTTTATTTTGACGTGAAAGATGACAAAGCCGTGCTGTCCGGCGTGATGTGGAAAGGCACGGCACAAAAACTGACCATGCAGCCCGAACAGGGGCTTGAGGTTATCGTCACCGGCAAGCTGACGACATTTGCCGGTCAGTCGCGCTATCAAATGGTGGTTGAGGCGATGGAACCGGCGGGCGAGGGCGCGCTGATGGCGCTGCTGGAAGCGCGCAAGAAACAACTCGCCGCTGAAGGTCTGTTTGATGAGGCGGGCAAACAGGCTTTGCCGTTTCTGCCCGAAACCATTGGCGTGATTACCAGCCCGTCCGGCGCGGTGATACGCGATATTTTGCACAGGCTGGACGACCGGTTTCCGCGTCATGTGCTGGTTTGGCCGGTGCGTGTGCAGGGCGAGACCTGCGCCGAGGAAGTCGCCAAAGCCATTGCCGGATTTAATGCGCTGCCCGAAAATGGCCCGATTGCGCGGCCCGATGTGCTGATTGTGGCGCGCGGTGGCGGCAGTCTGGAAGACCTATGGGGCTTTAATGAGGAGATTGTGGCGCGCACGGCGGCGCAGTCGGATATTCCGCTCATCTCCGCCGTCGGCCATGAAACCGATACGACGCTGATTGATTTTGCCGCCGACCGCCGCGCCCCAACACCGACGGCAGCGGCTGAAATGGCAGTGCCGGTGCGCGCCGATTTGGCCGCGCAAATCAATGATTTTGAAACGCGGCTGTTGCGGGCGCAAACAAGGCGGCTCACCCAAGCGCGTCATCATCTCGATGGCTTGGCGCGCGGCTTGCCCAAGCTCGAAGATATATTGGCGCTGCCTGCGCAAAGGCTGGATGCGGTGGCGCAAAGATTGGGCGGCGGCTTGCAGGCCAATATCGCCAAGCAAGCGGCGCGGCTGGCGCAAAGCGCGGCGCGTCTGACGCCCTCGGCCTTGCAAACCCGTTTGCGTTATGCCGATGAGCATGTGCAGGGATTATTGGCGCGCGCGGCGCGACAAATGAAAAGCCAAATTGCCCGCCAAGAAAGCGCGCTGGCGGCCTTTGCCCGACAGCTCAGATTATTAAGCCATGAAAGCGTTTTGGAACGCGGCTTTGCGCTGGTGCTGGATGAGGCGGGCAAACCATTGCGCGATGCGGCGCAAGCCACAAATGGCAGCTTGCTGGATATTCGCCTCGCCAATGCCCAAAGCGTGGCGGCGCGGGTTGAGGCCGGGGCTGCACCGCAACCGAAAAGGGCGGCCAAACCTAAAAAGAAAGCGAACCCCAAACCGTCTGGTGATGGCGGGCAGGGTCAGCTATTATAGCGTCCAAGAGGAGCACATATGGCCGGTGGCGAAGCACAAATTAAATATCTCGATGGCGATTTTGACGTTGTCATGCCGGGCGCTTATGTCGTCTGCGCGGTCACCGGAAAACAAATTGCGCTGGAGGATTTGCGCTATTGGAGTGTGGCGCGTCAGGAAGCCTATCTTGATGCCGACGCATCCATGCAAGCGGAATTGGATAATGCGGCGCGCAGCTAGTCTCTTTCTTTTTATTCTCATCATGCCCTTTGCCGCGTCGGCGGTGGAGTTGCCGCGTGATTATGTGCGCGCGCAAAGCGGCGCGTTTTCGCAAGGCGGCATGGTGGTGCTGCATCTCACCGATAACACGCAAGTCAAGCTCAATGGCGAGCCATTGCCGCAAGTCGATGGGCGCACCGTGTTGGGCTTTGGGCGCGATGCCAAGCTGGCGCAAAAATTGGAATTTCGGCGTAAGGGTAAAAGCGCCCTTGTGCCGCTGGTTTTGACCGAGCGCAGCTATAATATCCAGCGCATTGACGGTTTGCCGCCCGCTATGGTGACGCCGCCTGAGGAAGCCTGGCCGCGCATTGCCCGTGGCAGTCGGCTCAAGAAAGCCGCGCGCGCCATTGCCAGCCAAGATGACGGCTTTAGCGAGGGGTTTGTGTGGCCGACCAGAGGCCGCGTCACTGGCGTTTATGGCAGCCAGCGTTTTTATAATGGCGAGGCGCGTCGCCCGCATTTCGGCATTGATATTGCCGCCCCGCGGGGCACGCCGGTCATGGCACCGGCTTCCGGCACGGTGACGTTGGCCGAACCGGATATGTATTTTGAGGGCGGTTTGGTGTTTATCGATCACGGGCTTTCCGTCACCTCGGCCTATAT
>JAQWZC010000045.1 GCA_029253645.1 Alphaproteobacteria bacterium
ATTACCGCCAAATATATTTTGGTGGCGGTGGGGGCGACGCCCTTCATGCCGCAAATAGACGGCATTGAACACGCCATCACGTCGAATGAGGCGTTTCATATTGAGGCGCTGCCGCAAGATATTGTCGTCGTTGGCGGCGGGTATATTGCCGTTGAGTTTGCGGGTATTTTTAACGGGCTAGGTGTCAACACGACGCTGGTTTATCGCGGTGAGCAGATTTTGCGCGGCTTTGATGATGAGGTGCGCGACCACCTCGCTGCCGAGATGCAGGTGAAGGGCGTGGCGATTAAGACTGAGAGCGATATCGCCGCCATTGCCAAAACCGCGACGGGCTTCACCGTCACCTATCAAGATGGCAGCACGCAAGACACAGGCTTGGTGATGTATGCGACGGGCCGCGTGCCGATGACCGATGCGCTGGGGTTGGAAAATGCGGGCGTTGAGCTGGGCGCGAAGGGCGAAGTAAAAGTCGATGCGCGCTCCAAAACCAATATAGACAGCATTTACGCCGTCGGCGATGTGACCGAGCGGGCGCAGCTGACGCCGGTGGCCATTCGCGAGGGCGCGGCCTTTGCCGAAACCGTGTTTAACGATAATCCGCAAGCGGTTGACCATTCCATTATCCCGACGGCGGTGTTTTCTCAGCCGCCCATCGGCACGGTCGGCATGGGCGAGGAAGAGGCGCGCGCGGCGGGGTATGATATTGATGTTTATACGGCCAGCTTTCGCCCAATGAAAAACACGCTGTCCGGTAATCCGGAAAAAACGCTGATGAAGCTGATTGTCGATAAGGCCGACGATAGAGTGATGGGTCTCCATATTGTCGGGCCGGATAGCGGCGAGATGATTCAGGCGTTTGGCGTGGCCATCACTATGGGCGCAACCAAGGCCCAATTTGACGCCACCATTGCCGTGCATCCTACGGCGGCGGAAGAATTGGTGACCTTTAAGCAACCGCGAGCGGAACCTTATGAAAAGCCCCATCAGAAATCGGGCGGTGCCTAATGGTGCGCCGACAAGCAGAGCGCGCGCAAAAAGCCGCCGGTAAAGCTGCCCGCAAAGTGGCCGATAAGGCGCGCCAAGTTGACTTGTCAAAAGTCAAATTGTCAAAAGTCAATTTATCGAAAGTTGACCCGCGCAATATCGACCTCAAAAATGTTGACCTGCCGCGCTTTGACTGGGAGCGCGGGCGCTTTGTCCGCAAAGATGAAGCGCGTGTGGTTGGCCATAGTTTTCGTGCCGAGGAAGTGTCTTGGCCGCTGCGTTTTGTGGGCTGGGTGGTTAATCGCTATATTCGGTTTTGCGAAATCACCAGCACGGTCACCGTGGCGGGTGACGGGCCGTTTGTGCAGCTACAGGCGGCGGGCAAGCCGGTGATTGTACTGGTCTGGCACGGGCGCAATTTTCAGGCCATCCCTATGGGGCGGCTGCTCATCAGCCCGATAACCGCGCTTACCTCGCGCTCGCGAGATGGCGCGGTGGTTGCCAATATCATTCGCCCGTTTGGCTTTAACGCCATTCAAGGCTCGGGCACGGGCAAGGCCGCGAAAAAGAAAACCAACCCAAAAAAGCGTGGGGCGCAGGCCTTTCGGGGCATGTTGAAACATTTGAAAAACGGCGAAATGGTGCTGGCCACGGCCGATGTGCCGCCCGGACCAGTGTTTGAAACCGGCCCCGGCATGGTCAAGCTGGCGGCCAAATCGGGCGCCGCCATTGTGGTGGTCGGTGCCAGCTACAGCCCCGAATTGCCGCTGCCCGGCACATGGGACAAGTCGAAATTGCCGCTGCCCTTTGCCAGCCGCACATTGGTTTTCGGCGACCCGCTTTATGTTGAAAGCGCCGATGACGAGCACATTGATGCCGCCTGCCAAAGCGTCAACGACACCCTCAACCAAGCGCAGCGTGAGGCCGAGGCGATGCTCGGTAGAAAGACTTAGCACGCGCAAACGCGCTTTAGTTCACCTTCCGCCAGCGAGCCACCACGTGG
>JAQWZC010000062.1 GCA_029253645.1 Alphaproteobacteria bacterium
CGAACGCTTTTGCGCGCATAAGACCAAAGAAGGCGGGCAAACCGAGCGGCTGATGGCCGAGGATTGTATCGGCATGACGGGCAGCTTGGCGGTCAATGACAGCAAGCTCAATATTTTCACGCCGGATAATAAATGACCCGCATTTATATGATACGCCACGGCAAAGCCGCCGCCGGTTGGGATGGCGATGCCGACCCCGGCCTCGACGCATTGGGGCAATCGCAAGCAGAAGCGGTGGCCGAGACAGTGCAGGGGCTGATTGATGCGCCGGTGGCGATATTTTCAAGCCCGCTCAAACGCTGCCGAGAAACCGCCGCGCCGCTTGCCAAAGCATGGGGGCAGACGCTGCAAATTGAGGCGGGTGTCGGTGAAATTCCGCCGCCGATTGATGATTTGAACGCCCGCACGCAGTGGCTGCGCCGCGTCATGGCGGGCACATGGGACGGGCTTTATAGCGATGCGGTGAGCGCCGATAGCGGCATCGATTTTCGCGGCTGGAACGATAATGTACTGGCCACGCTGAACGCCATGCAAGGCGAGGCTGTGGTCATCTTCTCGCATTTCATTGCGCTGAATGCGGCCTATTGCGCCGCCACCGGTGCGACCGATGTCGTCAGCTTTGCCCCGGCAAATTGCTCGCTGTCGACTTTTGAAACCGATGGCCGCACCCTGTCGCTGATAGAGCAGGGCGCAGAAACCGATGATATGAAAATCGCCTTGGGTAAAAAGTCTTAAAGAAACTGAGCCAGCAAAATGGCGGCGCAAAGGGCGCGCCGGTTATTTCGCCAACATTGCTTCCAATTCGCCTTGCTCAAGACCTTTGACCATAATCACATTGCCGACACTGGCCTCCAGCCGATGGTTGACGATTCCCTGATATTCAGGCGAGCTCATCCAAGCCATAGCGTCCTCGGGGCTTGGAAACTCAATAAGCACGGAGCGGGTGAAGTCAAACTCGCCCTGCAAAATTGTCGGTTCTTCATCAACGCTCAGCATGGTGCCGCCAAACGGTTCAAAAACTTCCAAAAAATGTTCTTCATAGCGGCCATAGCCTTCGCGGTCGTGAATTTTAAAACGGGCGATAATATATACGGTCATGGTAATCTCCTTATTTCATATACCTTAAGGCGCAATGTCGTTCTGTCTAAGAGATTTTTAATCCCTTGCGGTTATCGTGCTGTCTTTAGTATGGCGTTTATGTGCGTCTCCTGCTATAGAGCGCCCCATGAGTTTCATGCGGGCGTGGCGGAATTGGTAGACGCGCCAGATTTAGGTTCTGGTACTGAGAGGTGTGGGGGTTCAAGTCCCTCCGCCCGCACCAAACATAGCCCGCCAAGAGCGGGGATAAGAGGAAGAAAATGAATATTAAGGAAGTGAGCGCCGAAGGACTGGCGCGCGAAATGCAAATCACCGTTGCCGCCGCCGATTTGGCCGGCAAGTTGGAAACCAAAATCGACAGCATCAAAGATCAGGTGCAGTTAAAGGGGTTCCGCCCGGGCAAAGTGCCAATCGCCCATATCCGTAAAACCTATGGCGAACAGCTCATGGGTGAAATCATTCAAGAAACTGTCAATGAATCGAGCCAGCAAATGCTGACCGACCGTGACGAGCGCCCCGCCATGCAGCCTGAAATCAAGCTGGTGGGTGAAGCTGACGATATTATCGGCGGCAAAGCTGACCTTGTTTATGATGTTACTTATGAAGTCATTCCGCCGATTGAGCTGACTGATTTTGCCAAGCTGAAACTTGAAAAGCCGGTTGTTGATGTTGATGAAGCCCGCGTTGATGAGGCGCTTGAGCGTCTGGCATCCTCGCGCAAAGATTTTGTGGCGCGCGCCAAAACGGCTAAAGCCGAAGAGGGCGACCGCGTAAAAATCGACTTTATCGGCCGCATTGATGGCGAAGCCTTTGAAGGCGGCGCCGGAGAAGGTTTTGACCTCGAGCTTGGCTCAGGTCAGTTCATCCCGGGTTTTGAAGAACAGCTTATCGGCGCAAAAGCCGGTGACAAAAAAGATGTCGAAGTTTCTTTTCCGGAAGAATATGGTGCTGCTGAATTGGCCGGTAAGGCCGCCGTGTTTGAATGCACGGTGCATGAAGTAAGCGAGCCGAAAGACGCCGAGATTACGGAAGAATTCGCTACCTCTCTGGGCATGGAAAGCCTCGAAAAACTGCGAGAGGCCATGCGCGAACAAATTGGTCGCGATTACGAACAAATGTCGCGTGGGCATATGAAGAAAGATTTGCTCGACCAATTATCCGATGGTCACAGCTTTGAATTGCCGCCGAGCATGGTTGAGATGGAGTTCAATCAAATTTGGCATCAATTTGAGCAAGAGCTTGAGAGCAATCAGCAAAAAATTGAAGACCTCGACGAAAGCGAAGAGGATTTGCGGGTTGAATATCGCGGCATTGCCGAGCGTCGTGTGCGCACCGGCTTGGTGCTGGCTGAGGTCGGCAACAATAATGACATTCAGGTTTCGCAGGAAGAATTGAACCAAGGGCTGATGCAACGTGTGCAGCAATTCCCGGGTCAAGAACAGCAAGTGTTCGAATATTTCCAGCAAAATCCGGAAGCGATGGCGCAAATTCGCGCCCCGATTTTTGAAGAAAAAGTCGTGGACTTTATCTGCGAATTGGCGACGGTCAGCGATAAAAGCGTGAGCATTGAAGAGCTGATGATGGAGCCGGGTTCCGCCGAGGCCGATAAGCCGAAAGCTAAAAAAGCGCCTGCGAAGAAAGCAGCCGCCAAAAAAGCGCCTGCCAAAAAGGCTGCGGATAAAGAGCCTGCTGCTAAAAAAGCGCCTGCCAAGAAAAAGGCTCCGGCGAAGAAAGCGGCTGCCAAAAAGGACGCAGATAAGAAGTAAAATCAGGCCGCGGCAATTTTGCGTCCTTTAATACTTGGCGTTGGGTGCAAAACACCCCACATTAGGCACAGTTATGAAGGAGACAGAAATGCACGATCCGGTTGATACCTATATGAACACGCTTGTGCCGATGGTGGTGGAGCAATCCAGCCGCGGCGAGCGTGCCTTCGATATTTACTCACGTCTGTTGAAAGAGCGGGTGATTTTTGTCACCGGCGGTGTCGAAGATTATATGGCCAGCCTGATTACGGCGCAGCTTTTGTTCCTCGAGGCGGAGAACCCGAAAAAGGAAATCTCCATGTATATTAACTCGCCGGGCGGGGTGGTGACATCCGGCATGGCGATTTATGACACGATGCAATATATCCGAGCGCCGGTGGCGACCCTTTGCATTGGCCAAGCGGCCTCGATGGGGTCACTGCTTTTGGCGGCGGGTGAGAGCGGCATGCGCTTTGCTCTGCCCAATGCGCGCATTATGGTGCACCAGCCCTCCGGCGGGTTTCAGGGACAGGCGTCCGATATTGAACGCCATGCTCAAGAAATTTTGGATATGCGGGCGCGCCTCAATAAAATTTATGTCGAGCATACCGGCCAGACCTTGCGGAAAATTGAGGATGCGCTGGAGCGCGACACCTTTATGACCGCCGACCAAGCCAAGGATTTCGGCATTGTTGATGAGGTAACCACCAAGCGGACAGACGACGCGAAAGCTGAGTAATTCGCGCGGGGCTTGCACTTTTCACCGCGCTTGTGGTGAAGTGAATGAACGAATCAGAACCCCAGCCTTGGTTTGACGGGCTGATGAAAGGACTGAAACTATGAGTAAAGTTGGCAGCGGAAGCGATAGCAGCGGTAGCGGCGATAGCAAAAGCACCCTCTATTGCTCGTTTTGCGGCAAGAGCCAGCATGAAGTGCGTAAGCTGATTGCAGGCCCGACCGTGTTCATCTGCGATGAATGCGTTGAATTGTGCATGGATATTATCCGTGAGGAAAGCAAAGCCTCTCTGGTGAAAACCGATGATGGCGTGCCGACCCCGGGCGAAATTCTCGAAGTGCTTGATGATTATGTTATCGGCCAGTCACATGCCAAGCGCGTGCTGTCTGTGGCCGTCCATAATCACTATAAGCGCCTCAATCACGCGCAGAAAAACGGCGATGTTGAATTGTCGAAATCAAATATTTTGCTGGTTGGCCCGACCGGTTGCGGTAAGACGCTGCTGGCGCAAACACTGGCGCGCATTCTTGATGTGCCGTTCACCATGGCCGATGCCACAACACTGACCGAAGCCGGTTATGTGGGTGAGGATGTCGAGAATATCATTCTGAAATTGCTGCAAGCTGCCGATTATAATGTCGAGCGGGCGCAGCGCGGCATTGTCTATATTGATGAGGTCGATAAAATCAGCCGCAAGTCCGACAACCCGTCCATCACCCGCGATGTGTCGGGCGAGGGCGTGCAGCAGGCCTTGCTGAAAATCATGGAGGGCACGGTTGCCTCTGTGCCACCGCAAGGGGGCCGCAAGCATCCGCAGCAAGAATTCCTGCAAGTTGACACGACCAATATTCTGTTCATTTGCGGCGGTGCTTTCGCCGGATTGGAGCGGGTGATTTCGCGGCGTGGCAATGAGACCTCTATCGG
>JAQWZC010000076.1 GCA_029253645.1 Alphaproteobacteria bacterium
ATGAGCGTTTGCCGGCCGGCAATAGCATTCGGGTTTTGCAAGACGACCCATCGGTTGAAGTATCGCCGCCGCGTCCTGATTTAAATCGCGCTCCCCGCGCTGCTGTAAGGCCGACACCGACACGGACACCGACACGGACACAGACACAGACACAGACACAGACACAGACGCAGACGCAGACGCTAGCGCCGGTGATTACCCGCTCGGCAGCGCGCGATGATTTTATGGTGCAATTGGCGGCGTCGCGCTCGCGCGCTTTGGCGCGGGGCGTTTATTCGGGCCTGCAAAATAATTACAGCGACCTTCTCGGCCAGCGCAATCCGCTGATTTTGCGCGTTGACCTCGGCGATAAGGGGATTTTCTATCGCGTCAATGTGCCGGGTTTTGAAAGCCGCAATGCTGCCAGTTCTTTCTGCGCCAATTTGAAAAGCCGCGGGCAAGATTGTCTGGTGCGCAAGCAGCCGTAAATATGACGGCCTATTCTCCGGTTATTTTTGGCCTTGGGGGCCTGCACACGACCGCCGATGAAGCGGCGTTTTTTCATGATGTGCGCCCGTGGGGTATCATTCTTTTTGCCCGCAATATAGAAAGTTGCGACCAGTTGCGCGCGCTGACCGATAGCTTGCGCGATGCGGCGGGGCGGGCTGATTTGCCGATATTGATTGACCAAGAGGGCGGGCGCGTGGCGCGTTTAAAGCCGCCGCTTGTCGCCGCCTATCCGCCAATGGGGCTTTATGGCGAGATGTTTGCCACCGACCAAGCCCGGGCCATTGAGGCGGCGCGTTTGGGGGCGGCTTTGCTGGCGCATGATTTGTTTGAATTGGGCATCAACATTAACTGCGCGCCGTGCCTTGATTTGCGTTTGCCGGAAACATCTGAGGTGATTGGCGATCGCGCTTTTGGCGATGATGTGATGCGCGCGGCAACGCTTGGCCGCGCCGTGATGGACGGGTTGGAAATGGGCGGCGTGCTGCCGGTCATTAAACATATTCCCGGGCATGGGCGCGCTTTGGTCGATAGCCATCTCGAATTGCCGCGCATTAGCGCCGACCGCGCCACGCTTGAGCAAAATGATTTCGCGGTTTTCAAACAATTGAATGACGCGCTTATCGGTATGACCGGCCATTTGCTGTATGAGGCGATTGATGCCGAGACCGTCAGCACTTGCTCCAAACCGGTGATTGAGGGCGTTATTCGCCGCCATATCGGTTTTGACGGTTTGCTGATGAGCGATGATATTTCCATGTCGGCACTGCGTGATGATATTGGTGCGCGCACGATGGCGGCACTTAAAGCGGGCTGCGATATGGTGCTGCATTGCAATGGCGATATGGGGGAAATGCAGGCAGTGGCCGCGGCTCTGCCGCCGCGCCCGTCAGTTGATGCCGCGCCGCGTATTCACCGCGCCGATGACGCGTTGCATGGGCTGGCCTCAGAAGTGCCGAAAGGCGCGCGCAAAGTCTGGGGAGAACTGATGGGGGATGTTTTCCCCGAATCGCAGAACGCGCTATAAAGCGCTATGGAAGAAAACCGGACGGATACGCCGCAAGCCGAAGCCCCGCCAGAGGATGGCTTTCAAGAGGGCATTGCCTATCAGGCCGCCACAGAAGACGGGCTTGCCCTGCATCTGGAAGGCTATGATGGCCCGCTGCATATTTTATTGGCGCTGGCGCGCACCCAAAAAGTTGACCTCAAGCAAATTTCCATTTTGAAGCTGGCCGAGCAATATCTCGATTTCATTCGCGAAGCGCAGGATTTAAAGATTGAACTGGCCGCTGATTATTTAGTCATGGCGTCTTGGCTGGCTTATTTGAAGTCGCGCCTCATTTTACCGCCGCCGCATGATGATGAGGTCGTGGATGCCGAAGAAATGGCTGCGCGTTTGGTGTTCCGTCTGAAATGTCTTGAGGCGATGCGCGAGGCGTCGGCGCAACTTATGGGCCGCGATTTGCTGGGCCGTGATTTTTTCACCCACGGCATGCCTGAGGGTATTCGCATTAAGCGGCAAAGCACTTATGACGCCAGCCTCTATGAGGTGCTGGCCGCTTATTCCACCCAGCGTCTGCGTAATCATTATGAAACATGGTCGCCGCCCAAAATGAATGTGCTGAGTATTGAGCGCGCGCGGATGCGTATTGAGCGTATGCTCGGCAAGCTCGATGAATGGGAATCGATGGACGCTTTGGTGGCCGGTGATATGCGCGACCCGCAAAAACGCCGCACAACTATGGCCAGCTCGTTCAGCGCATTTTTGGAATATGCCCGAGACGGGCGCGTTGAACTCCAGCAAAACAAGAATTTTGACAGCCTGCTGGTGCGCCGTGCGCGGCCTAAAGCGGCGGTCGCCGACCATGCAGCTTCAGAGTCAGGAACAGGGTGATGAGTGAAGACGACAAAAAACAAGTCGAATTGCGTCTGGTTGAAGCCGAGGATATTCGCATTGTCGAAGCCGTTTTATTCGCCGCAGAGGAGCCGCTCGACGCATCCAATATCGCCGATAAGCTGGCCGCCAATGCCGATGTGCCCGCCATTATGGCCGCGCTTGGCGAAAAATATGCCGAGGCCGGATTTAATCTGCAAAAGACCGGAAATAAATGGGTGTTTCGCTCTGCGCCTGACCTAGCTCATGCGTTGCAAAAACATGTGGTGCAGCAGCGTCGCCTGTCGCGTGCCGCGCTGGAAACGCTGGCGATTATTGCCTATCACCAACCCGTCACCCGCGCCGAGATCGAAGATATTCGCGGCGTGTCGATTTCTAAGGGCACGTTGGATGTGCTGCTGGAAAGCGAATGGGTTAAAATTCGAGGCCGCCGCCGTGTGCCGGGCCGTCCGGTGACTTACGGCACATCCGATAATTTCTTGTTGCATTTCGGGCTGGAAGGCCTGAATGATTTGCCCGGGCTGGAGGAATTGAAAGCCGCCGGTCTGTTGGATGACAGGCTGCCGCCCGGCTTTGAAGTGCCGGCCCCCGACCCCGATAATGACCCTGACGAAGACCCGCTGGAAGCCGGAGATGATGGCGGGGATTTAGAACCGCTGGAAATGGATTTGCCGGAAGATGTTGCCGATAATGCGGCTGAGGATACAGCAGGGGATAGCGCTTCGGCATGAGTGAGGCGCTTCGTTTCAGCAATATCTCGTTTCGCTATGATGACGAGCAAGTCGTCCATAATGTCAGCTTTTCAATAGAGCAGGGTGAGATTGTGTGCCTGCTGGGGCCATCGGGCTGCGGCAAGACCACTTGCTTGCGTCTCGCGGCAGGCATGGAGCAACCGCAAGAGGGCACGATTTCCCTCAATGGCGATATTGTTTCTTCTGCCGATAAGCTGGCGCCGCCCGAGACGCGCCATATCGGATTTTTATTCCAAGAGTTTGCGCTGTTTCCGCATTTAACGGTCTATGACAATATTTGTTTCGGCCTGACGGATTTATCAGCCGCTGCGCAAAAGGCCCGCGCGCTGGAATTGCTCAAGCAAGTGGGCTTGAGCGGTTATGCCGAAAAATATCCCAATAGCCTGTCAGGCGGCGAGCAGCAACGCGCCGCTTTGGCCCGGGCTTTGGCACCATCGCCCAAATTGGTGCTGATGGATGAGCCATTCTCCAATCTTGACCCGCAATTGCGCGACCGCATGCGCGACCTGACCTTGCATTTGCTGAAACAAGTCGGCGCGGCGGGGCTGGTGGTGACGCATGATGCCGCCGATGCGCTGCGCATGGCCGACCGCATTGCCGTGCAGGTGGATGGTGACATTTTGCAAATCGACTCCCCTGAGGCGGTTTATCGACACCCCGCCAGCATTGATGTGGCGCGCATGTTTGGCGCGGTGAATTTGATTAAAAGCAAAACGGGCTTTCAGGGCTTTCGGCCTGCTGATGTCGCGCTGACCGGTGCGCCGGATGATTTTACCTTTACCGGCGAGATAACCGAGACGCGCCTGATGGGGGCGGATTGGTTGTGCTTGATTAAGGGCGCGGATGGCGTGGGCTTTGAAGCCTTGCTGCACGGGGAGGTGCCGCCCGAATTGGGGACGCACAAATTCTTTGTGCCGCAAGCCCGCCTCATGCTATTCAAAGACTGAAACTAAAGGGGTTTACCAATGGGAATTAGCTGGGTTCAAATACTGGTTGTTGCCGTCCTGCTGATATTATTATTCGGTCGCGGACGCATCTCATCATTAATGGGCGATGTCGCGCGCGGCATTACAAGTTTCCGTCAGGGACTGCGCGAAGGCACAGATGACGCCGCAAGCGAAGATGGTAGCGGACAGACCATTGAAGGCGACGCGGTCACCAAATCTGAAGAAGATAAGTAGCGGGGCGCGCCGATGTTTGACATTGGCTGGACCGAAATGCTGGTTCTCGGCGTGGTCGCGCTGCTGGTTTTGGGGCCGCGCGAATTGCCGAATATGTTGCGCATGATTGGCCGCTATGCCGGGCAGATGCGCCATATGGCGTCCGCCTTTCGCGCGCAGATGAATGAGATTTCCAATGAGATAGACACGAAAACCCAGCTTGAAAAGCTGGCTGAAAAAGATTTGGATATCGACCTGCCGGATTTATTCGATGACGGCCCTAAAGACGAAAAAGAGAAAAAGCGTGGCTGAGGAACAAGACGCTCTGGCGCGCGGTGAAATGCCGATGTTTGACCATTTGGTTGAACTGCGCGCGCGCTTGCTGTGGAGTGTTGCTTGGTTTGGCGCGGCCTTTGCCGTGTGCATGTTTTTCGCCTCCGAGATTTTTGCCTTTTTGCTGTGGCCGTTTGAGCAGGCCGTGGGCGAGGCGGGCGATTTGGAGCTGATTTATACCGCGCCGCATGAATTCTTTTTCACGCAGATTAAGCTGGCCATGTTCGCCGGATTATTTGCCGCCTTTCCGGTAATTGCCTATCAGCTTTATCGCTTCATTGCGCCCGGGCTTTATAAAACCGAGCGGCGCGCCTTTCTGCCTTATCTGATTGCCTCGCCCTTATTATTCGCGCTGGGCGCATCGCTGGTGTTTTTTCTGGTCATGCCGATGGCGTTTGAGTTTTTCCTCGCCATGCAGCAGGGCAGCAATGATAGCGGCACGGCGGTGCGTATGGTCAATCGGGTGAGTGAATATTTATCTTTCACCATGGTGTTGATGCTGGCCTTTGGTCTGTGTTTTCAATTGCCGGTCGTGCTGACCTTATTGGGGCGGATTGGCGTGGTGACGGCGGATGGTCTGCGCGCCAAGCGGCGTTATGCGATTGTCATCGTATTTGCCGTGGCTGCGCTTTTGACGCCGCCGGATCTCATCAGCCAAATCGGCCTCGGTGTGCCGACTTTGCTGCTTTATGAAATTTCGATTTTATGCGTCGCGGCCATGCAAAAACCGCGCGCCTAGTGTTGCTGGCTTTTGCCCGCGCGCCGCTTTATACAGAACAGGAACACAGCCAAGCGAGTCGCCCATGCATGATATTAACGCCATACGCCAAGACCCTGATGCTTTCGATGCCGCATTGAGCACGCGCGGCGTCGCGCCTTGCGCGGCTGAATTATTGGGGCTGGATGATGGCCGCCGTGCGGCGATTGCCGAGGCGCAGCAATTACAAACCAAACGCAATGAGGCGTCGAAGAAAATCGGCCAAGCCAAAGGGCAGGGCGATGAGGCTGAAGCGAAACGCCTGATGGATGAGGTCGCGGGGCTAAAAGACGCGCTGCAAAAAGCCGAGGAGGCCGAGCGCGCCGCCAATACGGCACTGACTGATGCGCTGGCCACCATTCCCAATTTGCCGCTGGCCGATGTGCCGGTCGGGGCAGATGAGGACGGCAATGTTGAACTGCGCCGTCATGGTGAGCCGAAAGCCGGGTCGGCCGAACATTTTGAAATTGGCGAAGCGTTGGGCATGATGGATTTTGAGATTGCGGCGGCGCTGTCCGGTTCGCGCTTTGTCGTCTTGCGCGATGGCTTGGCGCGTCTTGACCGGGCGCTCGGCAATTTCATGATTGACCTGCACATTAATGAGTTTGGCTATCGCGAAAACGCGCTGCCGGTTTTGGTGCGCGATGATGCGGTGTTTGGCACGGGCCAATTACCGAAATTTACTGAGGATTTATTCCGCACGGAAAACGGCTATTGGCTGATACCGACTGCCGAGGTGACGCTGACCAATTTGGTGCGCGAGCAAATTACCGATGCCACAAAATTGCCGATGCGCCTGACTGCTTTGACGCCGTGCTTCCGCTCTGAGGCGGGGTCGGCGGGGCGCGATACGCGCGGCATGATACGCCAACATCAATTCACGAAAGTGGAGCTGGTCAGCATCACTGATGCCGAAAGCGGCGCCGATGAATTGGAGCGCAAAACGCAATGCGCGGAAGAAGTGCTGAAACGTCTCGGTTTGCCCTATCGGGTGATGCAGCTATGCACGGGTGATATGGGCTTTGGTGCGCGCAAAACCTATGACCTCGAAGTTTGGCTGCCCGGGCAAAATGCCTATCGCGAGATTTCCAGCATTTCTTATTGCGGGGATTTTCAGGGGCGACGCATGAATGCGCGCTATCGCCATGAGGGCGATAAGCAAACGCATTTTGTACATACGCTCAATGGCTCGGGTCTGGCGGTTGGCCGCACTTTGGTCGCCGTGTTGGAAAATTATGTAAACGCTGATGGCACGGTTACCGTGCCGGAAGTCTTGCGCCCTTATATGGGTGGCGTGGAGATAATAGGGGAAGCCAATGGGTAAATCTGTCGGACGGATTTTGGTCACCAATGATGATGGCATTGATGCGCCGGGCTTGGTGTCCGCCGTTAAAATTGCTGAAACCCTGTCAGATGATGTGTGGGTGTTTGCCCCCGCCGAAGAAATGAGCGGGGCCAGCCATTCCCTCAGCCTGTCAAAGCCCATGCGGGTGATTGAATTGGGGCCGAAGCGCTTTGCCGTGACCGGCACGCCGACCGATTGCGTGATGGTGGCGACGCGCCATGTGCTGCGCGATAATCCGCCGGATTTGGTTTTATCAGGCGTGAATTTCGGCCAAAACATTGCCGAGGATGTCAGCTATTCGGGCACGGTGGCGGGCGCGAAAGAGGGCACGGTGTTTGGCATTAAATCCATCGCCATGTCGCAAGCCGTGATGTTTAACGGCGAGCCGGGCACTTGGGTGCCGCGCTTTGAGGTCGCTGAAAAACACGCGCCGACGCTGATTGAGAAATTGCTCGATTGCGATTGGCCGCAAGAAACACTCATCAATCTCAATTTTCCGCATATTGATATTAACGATAATCCGGAAATTCGGGTGGTGAAGCAGGGCAAGCGCGACCGCTCTATTTTGGGGTTGGAGGAGCGCATCGACCCACGCGGGCGCAGTTATTTCTGGTATAATTTTGACAGGCTGGTCGATGAAAACGGCGATTTGGTTTACACGCCCGGCAAAGACACTGACATTGAAGCCATCACCCAGGGCCATATTGCGGTCACGCCGCTGCAAATGGACCACACACAGGGTGACATGGCGGCAGAACTGGCTACAATTTTTGGATGACGCTTAACACCAAACAAGAAAAACAAAATAGCGGGTTCACCGCTATGTTTATGTGCGCCGCCTTGTTTTTTCTGGCGGGCTGCGCGCAAATTGAATCGGGCCGTTGGTATGACAGCGACAGCAATAGCTCGCGCCCGACATCAACCAAAACAACCAAGCCGGCGGCAAAAGCATCGCCCGCCAAGTCAACCGGCGAGAGCCGCGTGGCACAGTTTTGGTCGCGCATGCGGGCAACGCTGGACCGCCGCCCCGAGGCGAAAAAAGCCCGCGCCCAAAAGAACCGAACCTCAACAGGGCGCAAATCAACTGCGGCAAATACCAAAACCGCAAATGGCCTGCTGGTGGTCGGCAAGGGCGACACTTATTACAGTCTGGCGCGGCAATATGATGTGCCGCTGCGCGCCCTGCTGGAAAATAATAATGCCAAGCCGCCCTATATTTTATCGCCGGGCGACCGGGTGCGCTTGCCGACACAGGCATTTTACGAGGTGAAGAAGAAGGACACGCTTTACTCTATATCGCGCGCCCATAAAACCGATGTCGCCACATTGGCCAAGCTGAACGGATTGGGCAAACCCTTCACCATCAGCGTTGGCCAGCGTTTGCAAATACCGGGCTTGCAAGCCGCGCCGGTTGGCGCTTCCAAAGCTGCGCGCGTTGTTGCCAAGACTAAAACCCAACCCAAGACCATGCCATCGGCTCCCAAAAGGGTCGGGCGGTTTTTGGTGCCGGTCAAAGGCTCGATTATTTCCGGCTATGGGCCGAAGGATGGCGGCCTGCATAATGACGGCATTAATATCGCCGCCCGCGAAGGCGCGCCCATTCGCGCCGCTGAAAACGGTGTGGTGGTCTATACCGGCAATGAATTGCGCGGCTATGGCAATTTGCTGCTCATTCGCCATAGCGGCGGTTGGGTAACGGCTTACGCGCATACATCGAAATTTTTGGTCAAGCCGGGCGCGCGGGTGAAGCAGGGTGAGGTGGTGGCCGAGGTCGGACGCACCGGGAATGTTGACCGCCCGCAGCTGCATTTTGAGTTGCGGAAGGGCACACGCGCGGTTAATCCGCAATCACTTATCTAACTCACTGATTTAGGGCTTAAATGCTTGGCGTTGCGACGCTTCTTGCGTATAGTCCGGTTCACGAATACGGAGATTCTCATGCTAATTACCCCTGCTTATGCGCAATCCGCTTCCGGCGGCAACGCCCTGTTTGAATTGCTTTTTCCGCTGGTGATGGTGTTTGCCATTATCTATTTTTTGATTATTCGCCCGCAGCAAAAGCGTCAGCGCGAGCATCAGTCTATGGTTGATGGCGTGTCGCGCGGTGATACCATTATCACGCAAGGCGGTTTGGTCGGCAAAGTCGCCAAAGTCGGCGATGATGAGCTTGATGTCGATTTCGGTGAAAATGCGCGTATGAAGGTCGTGAAATCCATGATTATTTCGGTGCGCGGAAAGAATAACGACTAATTTAGTCGCCAGAGGCTTTTCATGCTGCATTTCTCAAAGTTTAAAATCACCGGCATTGCCCTGCTGATGCTTGTCGGCGTGATGTTTGCGCTGCCTAATTTCATGCGCGAAGAAACGCGCCTGTCGCTGCCCGATTTCGTGCCATCCGGCACGCTTAATTTGGGTCTGGATTTGCAGGGCGGGTCGCATTTGCTGCTCTCTGTCGATACGGATTCCGTGCAGCGCGAGCGGCTTGAGGATTTAACCTCGGATATTCGCCTCGCTTTGCGCGGGGAACGCATTGGTTATTCCGGCTTGTCGCGCATTGATAATGGCGTCAGCGTGACCATTCGCGACGCGGCCGATATGGAGAAAGCGGCGACGGTACTGCAAGATTTGGCGCAACCGGTGAGCGGTGGTGTTTTAACAAGTTTTGAGCAGCGCGCTGATTTGGATGTTGAGAATACGCAAGGCCAGACATTTGTTTTACGCGCCACGCCGGATGCGATTGCCGCGCGCAATACGCGCACGGTGCAGCAATCTATTGAGATTATTCGCCGCCGTGTTGATGAGTTGGGCACAACCGAGCCGACCATTCAGCGGCAAGGGGAAAAGCGTATTTTGGTTCAAGTGCCCGGGCTTGATGATCCGGAGCGGTTGAAAGCGCTATTGGGCCAAACCGCGAAGATGAATTTCCACCTCGTTGATCAAACCATTAACGGTTATGACGTTGTGGGCGGCAAACGCCCGCCTGCCGGGTCGCGCCTTGTTTACACCGATACCGAGCCGGAAGTGCCTTATGTCATTCGCCGCCGCGCCATTGTCAGTGGCGAGCGTTTGGTTGATGCGAGCGTCGGCTTTGACCAGCAAACAAATGCGCCCGAGGTTAATTTCCGCTTTGATACGCTGGGCGGTCGCAAGTTTGGCGAGGTGACGCAGGCCAATATCGGGCGGCCTTTCGCCATTGTGCTTGATGATAAAGTGATTTCAGCGCCGATTATTCAATCCGCCATTTTGGGCGGTTCGGGCCGCATCACCGGTAATTTCAGCGTCCAAGAAGCCAATGATTTGGCGATTTTGCTGCGCGCCGGTGCCTTGCCTGCGCCAATGAGTATTTTGGAAGAACGCACGGTCGGCCCGGGCTTGGGCGCAGATAGTGTCGCCGCCGGTCGCATTGCGTTGATTGTCGGCTTTTTCGCCGTTATCGGCTTTATGGTGGTCAGCTATAGCCTGTTCGGCCTGTTCGCCAATGTCGCATTGATTGCCAATTTGCTGCTGATTATGGCGGTGCTGTCGGGCTTGCAAGCCACTCTCACCCTGCCGGGCATCGCCGGTATCGTGTTGACGGTCGGCATGGCGGTTGACGCCAATGTGCTGATTTTTGAGCGCATACGCGAAGAACTTGCTTTGGATAAAGCCCCGATTATCGCCATTGATATGGGCTATAGCCGCGCCTTGAGCACTATTTTTGATGCCAATGTCACGACGTTTTTGGCGGCGATTATTTTGTTCCAGCTTGGCTCCGGCCCGATTAGGGGCTTTGCCATCACGCTGGCCATTGGCATTGTCACCTCGGTTTTCACGGCCTTCGTATTAACCCGCTTGTTTGTGGCGCTATGGCTGCGTCGCCAAGGCAAGCCCGAAGCCTTGCCGCTTTAGTCGGAGAGAAAAGATGAAAACGTTAAAACTGGTTCCGGCAAATACCGCCATTGGCTTTATCCGCCACCGCACCATTGCCATGTCGCTTTCTCTGGTTTTGGTGATTGCCTCCATCGGCGTGTTTCTCGCCAATGGGCTGAATTTCGGCATTGATTTTCGGGGCGGCACATTGATTGAGGCGAGCGCAGAAAGCCCCGTTGATTTGGGTGAATTGCGTGGCCGCTTGGGCGCGCTTAATTTGGGTGAGGTGCAAATTCAGGAATTCGGCAAAAATACCGATGTGCTTATTCGCATTGCCGAGGCTGAGGGCGCAACAGATGCCAGCAATAATTTATCGGCAGTCGAGCGTGTGCGCGGCGAATTGGCCCGCGACTTTGATGTGCGGCGCGTGGAAATTGTCGGCCCGCAAGTCAGTGCCGAGTTGATTCAAACCGGCCTGATGGCGGTTGTGGCGGCGATTGCTTCCATGCTGATTTATATTTGGTTTCGTTTTGAGTGGCAGTTTAGTGTCGGCGCGGTATTGGCGCTGGTGCATGATGTGGCGCTGACCATTGGTATTTTCGCGATGTTGCAGCTTGATTTCAACCTGTCCATTTTGGCAGCGATTTTGACCATTGTCGGTTATTCGATGAATGACACAGTGGTGGTCTATGACCGCGTGCGCGAAAATCTGCGCAAATATAAGAAGATGGATTTGTCTGAATTGCTGAATATCGCCATTAATGAAACGCTGTCGCGCACGGTGATGACCTCGGTCACCACCATGTTGGCCTTGCTGGCGCTTTATCTTCTCGGCGGTGAGGTTATTCGCGGCTTCACCTTTGCGATGATATGGGGCGTCATTGTCGGCACATATTCATCCATCTTCATCGCTTCGCCCTTGCTTATGCTATTGGGCGTGAAGCGCGACTGGTCGGGCACACAAGTAAACTAAGCGCCGGTTGCCCCGGCCTTTTGTCGGGTGCTAAGGTGTCAATAACGATAGATTCGGAATAGGGGAGGCTGTCATGGCTGCAATTCTTTCATCACTTCGCAATACGGTTATTGCGGGTTTCGTTCTGGCCTTCTTGCTGGAGCTTATGTATCTCAATAGTGGCGGCACTTTCGACACAACATTTTGGGCATTTTTGTTCCGCTGGCTGCACGTCTTGAGCGGCATTATGTGGATCGGCCTTTTGTATTATTTCAATTTCGTGCAAATCCCGAATATGCCGAATATTCCTGATGAGCAGAAGCCTGCCATCGGTAAGGTGATTGCACCGGCCGCCCTGTGGTGGTTCCGTTGGGCCGCTATGGCGACTTTGGTCACCGGCCTCATTCTTGGTTACATTAACGGCTATATTCACGACGCCATGTCATTGGGCGCAATGAATGACTTCGCCGTGCCGAAAAATATCGCTATCGGTATTGGCATGTGGCTGGGCATTATCATGTGGTTCAATGTTTGGTTTGTTATCTGGCCAAATCAGAAAAAAGCCCTGGGTATTGTGGATGCCAGTGCTGATGAGAAAGCTGCATCGGCGCGCACCGCCATGTTGTTCTCACGCACCAACACCATGCTGTCCGTGCCCATGCTGTTTGCTATGGTTTCCGCTCAGAATATTTACTAAGCGGCACAAAATTTGGAGGAGGGGCCGCCATTGTGCGGCCCTTTTCTTTAGCGGAGATGGAGATGGATGAAGCCTTATTAAGGCAAGAGCTACGCGGATTGGATGGCGATTTATATCTATGCCATTTATTCGCGCCTGCCGCGCAACGCGCCCGCTTGCTGACGCTTTATCATCTCTATGCCGATATTGCCCGCATTCCGGCCTCAGTATCAGACCCGATGGTCGGCGCCATTCGCTTGCAATGGTGGCGCGACTTACTCGACGCCGTTGCCAATGGCGATGCGCGCGGCACACCGATTGGCGAGGCTTTGCTGGCGCAGCCCATAGCCAAAGACCGGATGTTGCCGCTGATTGATGGCCGCGAAGCAGCCTTGCCCGAGGGCACACGCGGCATTGCGGAATTAGAGGCGGAAGCGGCTCAAATCGGGCCTGCCTTGATGCGCTTGGCCGCTGAGATTTGCGACGCGTCTTGCGATGAGGCGCTATTGGCGACAGCCGGAACGGGGTTTGAGTTAATGCGGCTTGTGCCTGAAAACGGCGAAGCCGTGGCGGCGCGGGCGGCGGCATTTTTGAGCGAAGCCTGCGCGGCATTTAACAAATTACCCCGCGCCGCGCGCAAGTCGCTATTGCCGGTTTTCCTGCCTATCGGGTTGGCGCGCCGCCAAGCGCAGCATTATCCGGCACGGCGCAGCTTGCTGATGTATCAATTAGTTTTGTTGAAGACGGCATTTATCGGGCGGCTTTGATTTGCGTTTCGCGGTCTTTTTGGGTTAGGCTAGAGAGGTTCTAAAATAATAAAAAGGGAACGCTTATGTTAGATTTCTATCTTAATGAGCGGTTTGCCGTGTTTATCGACAGTGCCAATTTTCGGCGCTCAAAACAAAGTATCAATATGTATGTCGATGACGTGAAGCTGCTCGAATATTTCCGTAAGAATAATGGTGAGAGTATTTTTCTACGGATTTACCATTATGAGTCCATTCCGAAAGAGGATGGCTCGCAAGAACGCTCTTAATTGGTGCATCGCATTCATCGGCGGCTCGACTTCATGGCCTATAATGGCTTCACCGTTGTCACCAAACCGTCGAAAGATTTTATCGACAGTTCGGGCGAGGCGGTGCTGAAGGGCAATATGGATGGTGAGATGATTGTCGATATGATGGCGATTAGCGAAAACCTCGATCATATTGTGGTGTTTTCCGGCGATGGCGATTTTCGTTATGCGATTGAAAAGCTGCAAGAGCGCGGCAAGCGCGTGACGGTTATCTCGTCAGAGGGGTAGATTGCCAATGAGTTGAAGCGACAGGCCGACACTTATGTCGATTTGGAAAAGCTGCGCCCCTATATTGAAAGCACGCATGAGGCGACGCGCCAAGTTGCCGAGGCTTAATTTAGGCTTGCAGCCAGCTTGAGAAATCAGCTCGTGCGCGCGCGGTAAAAGCGCGTTGGCGCGCCTGCTTTTTGGCTTGCATACGCAATTTGCCGCGCAGGCGCTTGCCATCGTCACCAACCGGCGCGGGCAATGGCTCAAGCTCCGGCATCAGTCCGAAATTAACATTCATCGGCTGAAAGGTTTTGGCATCCGCATTGACGGTGATATGCGCCAGCAAAGCGCCGAAAGCGGAGGTCATGGGTGGATGCGCCACCGCGCTGCCTTGTATTTGGGCGGCGGCAAAACGTCCGGCCATCAAGCCGATGGTCGTGCTTTCCACATATCCTTCAACGCCGGTAATTTGGCCGGCAAAGCGAATATGCGGCGCGTTCTTCAAACGCAATTCGCCATCCAGCAGGCTTGGGCTGTTGAGAAACGTATTGCGATGCAGGCCGCCAAGCCGCGCAAAACGCGCATCCTCAAGCCCGGGAATAAGGCGGAACACATCTGTTTGCGCGCCATATTTCAGCTTGGTTTGAAACCCAACCATATTAAATAAAGTGCCGAGCGCATTATCTTGGCGAAGCTGCACCACCGCATGGGCTTTGACATCAGGATTATGGGCATTGGTCAGGCCGCGCGGCTTCATCGGCCCGTGGCGCAGCGTGTCGCGCCCGCGTGCCGCCATCACCTCAATCGGCAAGCAGCCGTTAAAATAGGGCGTGTTTTCTTCCCAGTCCTTAAAATCGGCCGTGTCGCTTTCAATCAGCGCATCGAGAAACGCATGATATTGCGCCTCATCCATCGGGCAGTTGATGTAGTCCTTGCCCGTGCCGCCTTCGCCGGTCAACTCGCCCGACTTGTCATAGCGCGACTGGTGCCAGCAAATATCCATATCAATGCTGTCGCGATAAATAATCGGCGCAATCGCATCAAAGAAAGCCAGCTTGTCGCTGCCGGTCATTTTGCCGATAAGCTCAGACAAGGCAGGCGAGGTGAGCGGGCCGGTGGCGATAATCACATGCTGCCAATCGGCAGGAATATCGGTCACTTCGGCGCGTTCAATCGTAATATTGGGATGCACTTCAATCTTGCCGGTCACAGCCTCAGAAAAACCCTCGCGGTCAACCGCCAGCGCGCCACCGGCGGGCACTTGATGCGCGTCGGCGCAGCCCATAATCAGGCTCTCGCTATCGCGCAATTCGGCATGCAATAAGCCAACCGCATTGGTTTCGGCATCGTCGGAGCGGAAGGAATTTGAGCAGACCAATTCGGCCAGGCCATCGGTGACATGGGCGTCGGTTTTGCGCACCGGGCGCATTTCATGCAAGACCACTTGAATACCGGCTTGCGCCGCTTGCCACGCCGCCTCTGAACCGGCCAAGCCGCCGCCAATAATGTGAAGCACTTTTTCCATGCGCTTCAATTACACGGTTTGGCGGCCGAGCGAAAGCCCTATGCGTGTGGCGTGATGGGGAGTTGCGTTGTTGGCTTTTGCAGCGTCAAAAGGGTGAACATGTCAAACGGGCCGAAGCTGTCTTCATCCATTAAATACAAGTCGGCCTCAGCGAAGTTGAGTTGCGAGCGGCAGAAATCCGAATGAAAACCGATCTTGCGCGAGGCCGGGGCAATGGCGCGCTCGGCCATAGCCAGCATGCGGTTATCTTCTTCATCGGCGCGGAAATGATTGAATAAAAATATCGGTCCACCCGGGCGCGTGACCCGCGCAATTTCTTGCAAGACTTGCGTAGGATTGGGCACGACCGACATCACGAAAGTTGCCAATACACTGTCAAAAGCGCCATCGGCAAATTGCAAATCGCCCGCATCCATGACATGCAGACCGGCGATATTTGCGAGTTTTTTGCGCTCGGCGCGTTGCGCGGCGCGGGCCAGCATATCCTCTGAAATATCAATGCCGGTAATGGTCAGGTCGGGCCGAAAATAGGGCAGGGATAAGCCGGTGCCAGTGCCGACATCCAGCACATTTTGGCCGTGGGTTTCATCATTCAGGCGATTGACGATTTTCTTGACGTATTTGCGTCCGAAAAGGGCAAAGGTGAAATCATAATGTCCCGCCCAGCGGGCATAGGAACGGCGCACATCATCGGCACGCAAGGGAGTGTGAACAGTCATTTTGTTTCCGTTTGTTTTTATTGTTCGGAAACTTGAATTTATTCAGCCGCAGCCTTTTTCGCAACTGATTTCTTTGGTTTTAAAAGGCGCGCAAGATATTGGCCCGTATAGCTTTTCTTAATCTTTGCGACATCCTCAGGCGTGCCCGTGCCGACAATCTCGCCTCCGCCATCGCCGCCTTCCGGCCCGATATCAATAATCCAATCGGCGGTTTTGATGACTTCCAGATTATGCTCAATCACCGCCACCGTATTGCCGCTGTCGACCAGCTCGTGCAGCACTTCCAGCAATTTGGCGACATCGTGGAAATGCAAGCCCGTGGTTGGCTCGTCCAAAATATACAGCGTGCGACCGGTGGCGCGTTTGGATAATTCTTTGGCCAGCTTGACCCGTTGCGCTTCGCCGCCCGAAAGAGTTGTGGCTTGCTGGCCGACTTTGATATAGCCGAGGCCGACCCGTTGCAGCGTCACCATTTTATCGCGCACCATCGGCACGGCCTTGAAGAAATCGGCGGCTTCATCGACCGTCATATCCAGCACATCAGCGATTGATTTATCTTTAAACCGCACTTCCAGCGTCTCGCGATTATAGCGCTTGCCGTTGCAGCTATCACATTCGACATAAACATCGGGCAGAAAATGCATCTCGATTTTAATCACGCCATCGCCCTGACAGGTCTCGCAGCGTCCGCCCTTGACGTTAAACGAGAAACGCCCGGGCTTATAACCGCGCGCCTTGGCTTCCGGCAGACCGGCAAACCATTCGCGTATCGGCGTGAACGCGCCCGTATAAGTGGCGGGATTGGAGCGCGGTGTGCGGCCAATCGGGGATTGGTCAATATCAATCACCTTGTCGAGCAAATGCAGCCCGTCAATCGTGTCATGCTCAGCCGGTGTGGCGCGGGCATTATTGAGTTTGCGCGCCAGCGATTTATACAGCGTGTCAATCAGCAGGGTCGATTTACCGCCGCCCGAGACGCCGGTGACGCAGGTGAATGTGCCCAGCGGAATTTCCGCCGACACATTTTTTAGATTATTGCCGCGCGCGCCCTTAACGGTGATGCATTTGCGGGCATTGGTTTCGCGCCGCTGCTTGGGCACCGGCACTTCAAGCGCGCCAGATAAATATTGTCCGGTCAGGCTCTTTTTGGTGGCAACGATTTTCTTCGGCGTGCCTTCGGCAATAACTTCGCCGCCATGAATACCTGCCCCGGGGCCGATATCGACAACATGGTCAGCCGTCATAATGGCTTCTTCATCATGCTCTACCACGACCACCGTATTGCCGAGGTCGCGCAGCCGCGTCAGCGTGTCCAGCAGGCGCGAATTATCGCGCTGATGCAGGCCAATGCTCGGCTCATCCAAAACATAAAGCACGCCGGTCAAGCCTGAGCCGATTTGCGAGGCGAGGCGAATACGCTGGCTTTCACCGCCTGATAATGTGCCGCTATTGCGCGACAGGGTCAGATATTCCAGCCCGACATCATTGAGGAATTTCAGCCGCTCGCGAATTTCTTTGAGGATACGCACGGCGATTTGCTTCTGCTTGCTGTTGAGTTTTTTCTCCAGCTTATTGAACCAATCTTCCGCCGCCCGAATGGACATTTGCGACACTTCGCCGACATGTAAATCTGCAATTTTGACAGCCAGCGCTTCCGGCTTCAGGCGATAGCCGCCGCAGGCATCGCAATCGGTGACGGATTGAAATTTTTCAATTTCTTCGCGCGCCCAATTGCTGTCGGTTTCCTTATAGCGGCGTTCCAGATTGGGAATAACGCCCTCAAACGGCTTTTTGGTTTTATAGCTACGCAGGCCATCATCATATTCAAAGGTGATGACCTCTTCGCCCGTGCCGTAAAGAATGACCTGCTTGGCCTCTTTCGACAGGTCATTCCATACATCGCTCATTTTAAATTTATAATGGCGCGCAATGGCCTCTAAGGTTTGCGTGTAATAGGGCGAGGAGGTTTTCGACCATGGGGCAATCGCGCCCTTATAAAGCGTCAGCCCGCCATCGGGCACAACCGCAATCGGGTCGATGAAAAACTGTGTGCCCAGCCCATCGCAAGACGGACATGCGCCAAACGGATTATTGAACGAGAATAGACGCGGCTCAATCTCCTCAATGGTAAAGCCCGACACCGGACAGGCAAAGCGCGCCGAAAAAATTAGGCGGGCGGGGTCTTCATCATCGGTTTTCTTATCGGCCATTTCCGCCACGGCAATGCCATCGGTCAGGCCAAGCGCGACCTCCATCGAGTCGGCAACGCGATTGCCGAGGTCGGGCTTGATGACAAGGCGGTCAACAACCACGTCAATATCATGCTTCAGCTTTTTATCGAGGGCGGGCACATCGGCAATCTCATAATAAGCGCCATCAACTTTAACGCGCTGAAAGCCGCGCTTTTGAAGCTCGGCAAAGTCGCGGCGATATTCGCCCTTACGCCCGCGCACAATCGGCGCCAACAGATACAGCCGAGTGCCTTCGGGCAACGCCATCACCTTATCGACCATCTCGCTGACGGTCTGGCTTTCAATCGGCAGGCCGGTGGCGGGCGAATAGGGGATGCCGACGCGCGCATAAAGCAGGCGCAAATAGTCATAAATCTCGGTCACCGTGCCGACGGTTGAGCGCGGATTGCGCGAGGTGGTTTTTTGTTCAATCGAAATGGCCGGGGAGAGACCATCAATCTGGTCAACATCCGGCTTTTGCATCATCTCAAGAAATTGCCGCGCATAGGCTGACAGGCTCTCGACATAACGCCGCTGCCCTTCGGCATAAATCGTGTCAAAAGCCAGCGAGCTTTTGCCTGAACCCGACAGGCCGGTGACCACAATCAGCTTGTCGCGCGGCAAGTCGAGCGAGACATTTTTCAAATTATGCTCGCGCGCGCCGATAATGCGTATCTGTTTGGCCTGAGGGGCTTTGCTCGTCTTACGGGGTGCCATAGTGTTTCCTGTTTGACGCATAACTTAGCCCTCTTTAGCGCTTTGACAAAAGGCCATTTCGTCACCCCTGCTGCTTCGCCGAGTAATCCACAGCATTAAGCGGGCTGAGAGGTCACAGTGATAGGCGTTGCCCGCCGATTCACTTAGTCTGATGCGATAAAAAGGAGAAACATCATGGCTGGAAGTGTGAATAAGGTTATTTTGGTCGGCAATCTGGGGGCAGACCCCGATGTGCGTAGCACGAAGGATGGCCGCCCGGTGGTTAATTTGAGCGTCGCAACAAGCGAAAGCTGGCGCGATAAGAGTTCAGGCGAGCGTCGCGAAAAAACCGAATGGCACCGTGTTGTTATCTTCTCTGAAGGTCTCTGCCGCATTGCCGAGCAATATCTCAAAAAAGGCTCGAAAGTCTATGTCGAAGGCCAGTTGCAAACGCGCAAATGGCAAGACGATAAAGGCGCTGACCGCTATTCAACTGAGGTTGTGCTGCAAAATTATGGCGGCGTGATGACCATGCTGGATACCCGCAATGGTGGCGGTGATTTCCAAGCTGTCGGTAACGATTCGGCTCCAATGGCAGCCCCGAGCGGCGGCGGCGGGGAAATCAACGACGACATCCCTTTTTAGGGCCTTAAACGTCAATAAATACAATGGCTTAAAAGCTGTGGGCAGGCGGTGTTTTAACTGCTTTCCGGCGGCGATTTATGCTATTGTTTTTGATGTAAACAGGGCCGTTTTCAGCCCTGATATGGAAGAGGCATTTTGACCGAAGAACCTGAAAATCAGAACGAAAACGAGGGTCAAATCGACGATCAGCGCGAAGACGAAATTGTCGATGAGATTGTCGCCGAAGACGCGTCTGACGCCCCGGCCGAAGAAGGCACGGAGGGTGAAGCAAGCACGCCGGAATCCGGTGATGGCTCAGGTGAAGGCTCTGGTAATGGTTCCGGTTCGGGTGACGGGCCACCGCCCGCAGATGATGGCGATATTGAGCCGATAAGCATTGAGGAGGAGATGAAAACCTCCTATCTCGATTATGCAATGAGCGTGATTGTCTCGCGCGCGCTGCCAGATGTGCGCGACGGCTTGAAGCCGGTTCACCGCCGCATTTTGTTCTCCATGAATGAGAACGGCTATGATTATAACAAGCCCTACCGCAAATCAGCCCGCGTGGTGGGTGATGTTATCGGTAAATATCACCCGCATGGCGACCAGTCGATTTACGACGCCTTGGTGCGTATGGAGCAAGAGTTTTCCATGCGTCTGCCCTTGCTGGACGGTCAGGGTAATTTCGGTTCGGTTGATGGCGACCCGCCCGCTGCCATGCGTTATACGGAAGTCCGTATGGCCAAACCGGCGCAGGCTTTGCTGGAAGACATTGATCGCGACACGGTCGATTTTCAAGACAATTACGATAATTCAGAACGCGAGCCGATGGTCTTACCAGCGCGCTTCCCGAATTTGCTGGTCAATGGCGCGAATGGTATCGCCGTTGGCATGGCGACCAATGTGCCGCCGCATAATCTGGGTGAACTGATTGACGCGACGCAGGCCATTATCAGCCAAGAAGAAGTGACCGACGAAGAATTGCTGCAAATTGTGCCCGGGCCGGATTTCCCGACCGGCGCGCTTATTTTGGGACGCAATGGGTCAACCTCTGCCGTGATGACCGGGCGCGGCTCGGTTGTCATGCGTGGCCGTGCGGCGGTTGAAGAAATTCGCAAAGACCGCGAGGCCATCATCATCACGGAAATTCCGTATCAGGTGAATAAGGCCTCAATGATTGAGAAAATCGCCGATTTGGTGCGCGATAAAACCATTGAGGGCATTGCTGACCTGCGCGATGAAAGCGACCGCGACGGGATGCGCGTGGTTATTGAATTGAAGCGCGATGCGGTTTCCGATGTTGTGCTGAACCAGCTTTACCGCTACTCGCAACTGCAAACCAGTTTTGGTGCCAATATGCTGGCGCTGAATAATGGCCGCCCGCAATTAATGAATTTGCGGCAAATGCTGGAGGCCTTTATCGCCTTCCGCGAGGAAGTCGTCACCCGCCGCTCGAAATTTGAACTGAATAAAGCCCGCGACCGCGCCCATGTGTTGGTCGGTCTGGCCATTGCCGTCACCAATATTGACGAAGTGATTGCGCTTATTCGCAAAGCACCATCGCCGCAAGAGGCGCGGAGCCAATTAATGGGACGGGCCTGGCCGGCCCAAGATGTCGCCGAACTGGTCGCGCTGATTGATGACCCGCTGCACCGCGTGGCCGATGATGGCACCTATCGGCTGAGTGAGGCGCAAGCCCGCGCCATTTTGGAGCTTCGTCTGCAACGCCTCACGGCAATGGGCCGCGATGAGATTGGCGATGAGCTGAAAGTGTTGGGCGAGCAGATTGCCGATTTGTTGGATATTCTGCGCAGCCGTGCCCGCGTCATGGCGATTATTCAAGAAGAATTGGCCGCCGTGAAAGACGAATTTGCGACGCCGCGCCGTTCTGAATATGTCGAAGATGATGGCGAGGTCGATGATGAGTCGCTGATACCGCAGGAAGACATGGTGGTGACCGTCAGCCATGCCGGTTACATTAAACGTGTGCCGCTCTCAACTTATCGCGCGCAACGGCGTGGCGGTAAGGGGCGCGCCGGTATGTCCACCAAGGATGAGGATTTCGTCAGCCGGATTTTTGTCGCCAATACACACCAGCCCGTGCTGTTTTTCTCGACCACCGGCATTGTTTACAAAATGAAGGTTTGGAAGCTGCCCGCCGGTAGTCCGCAATCCAAGGGTAAGGCCTTGGTCAATTTGCTGCCGCTTGATGAGGGCGAGACCATTGCCGATATTATGGCGCTGCCCTCAGATGAAGAAAGCTGGGCTGATTTGAATGTCATGTTCGCCACCAGCTTCGGCAATGTGCGCCGCAATGATCTGTCGGATTTCGTGCAGATTAACCGCAATGGTAAAATCGCCATGAAGCCGGGCGAGGGCGAGCGTATTATCGGCGTTGAAACCTGTAATGAAGATGATGATGTGCTGCTGACAAGTTCCAGCGGGCGCGCTATTCGCTTTCCTGTCGATAAGGTGCGGGTTTTCCGCAGCCGCAATTCTACCGGTGTGCGGGGCATTCGGCTCGATGAGGGCGCGAGCGTGATTTCGCTGGCCATTTTGCGCCATAGCGACGCGACACCGGCCGAGCGCACCACCTATCTGAAACAGGCCGCCGCCATTCGTCGTGCTGCGGCAGGCGATGATAATGAGATTGAAGATGTCAGCGTTGATGAGGATGTTGAGGCCACGGAAGAAGTGGCGCTGTCCTCTGAGCGTTATGCCGAAATGGGCGGAAAAGAGCAGTTTATTCTGGCCGTGAGCGAGAATGGCTATGGCAAACGCTCATCAGCCTATGAATATCGCGTCTCCGGTCGCGGCGGTAAGGGCATTATCGCCATGACCCTGTCTGAGCGTAATGGCGACCTTATTGCGGCGTTTCCGGTCGATGAGAGCGACCAGATTATGCTGGTGACCAATAATGGCACGCTTATTCGCTGTCCGGTTGATGATATTCGCATTGCCGGACGTAATACGCAGGGCGTGACGATTTTCAAAACCGATGATGATGCGAAGGTTGTCTCGGTCGCCCATTTGGGGGAAGCTTCAGCTGAAGATGAAGACGATGCTGAAGCTGAAGTTGAGGGCGCGGAAGATATCGTTGAAGATGCCGCTACGCCGGATGAAGGGGGCGCAGCGCAAGACAGCGATGATGCGAGTGATGATGCAAGCGATGAAAGCGGCGAGGAGAGTTGATAAATGCGTGTAGGGCTTTATCCGGGCAGTTTTGACCCGATTACCAACGGGCATGTCGATATTATCAAGCGGTGCTTCGGCTTGGTTGATAAGCTGATTGTCGGTATTGGCATTAGCGCGACCAAAACGCCGGTTTTTTCATTCGAACAACGCCAGCGCATGATTGAGGCCGAAACCGGCGATGTCGCCAAAGCGCAGGGCGTCGCGCTTGAGGTTATCGCTTTTGATGAGCTTCTGGTTGATGTGGCGCGCCAGAACGGCGCCAATATTATTTTGCGCGGGCTACGCACGGCGGCGGATTATGAATATGAGGTGCAAATGACCGCCATGAACCGCTCTATGGCGCCGGAAATCGAGACCGTATTCCTGCCCGCAACGCCGGATGTCAGCTTTGTGTCATCAACTTTGGTGCGACAAATTCTGGCGATGGGCGGCGATATCAGCCCCTTTGTGCCGCGTTCAGTATTAGAAGAAATCAAGTAAATTTAACGAGTTAACAGGAGATATTCATGCGTTACGTAATCGCAATGGTCATGCTGATAGGTGTGCTTGCTATTCCGTTTTCAACGGTGAATGAAGCGCAAGCCGCCAATCAAAAGGAGTCAGTTATGTTGATGGAATTGAAAACCGGAACAGTGAAAATTAAATTGCGCGAGGACCTCGCGCCGAACCATGTTGAGCGGATTAAAACGCTGATTGGCGAGCAGTTTTATGACGGCATCGTCTTTCACCGCGTAATTGACGGCTTCATGGCGCAGACGGGTGACCCGACCGGCACCGGCATGGGCGGCTCTGACTATCCGGATTTGCGCGCTGAATTTTCCAGTGAAGCGTTTAAACGCGGCACTTTGGGCATGGCGCGGTCGCAACACCCCGATAGCGCGAACAGCCAATTCTTTATCTGCTTTGACGATTCCACCTGGCTGAACGGCCAATATACGGTGTTCGGTGAAGTGATTGAGGGCATGGAGCATATTGACGCCATCGCCAAGGGCGAGCCGCCGGCAGACCCTGACAAAATCATTTCTCTGCGCTTGGCAGACTAAGTGCCCATGCAGGTCGATGATTTCGATTTTGACCTACCGGATAGTCTGATTGCGTTAAGACCTGCTCAGCCGCGCGACACTGCGCGGCTGTTGCATATTCCGGCCGGAAAACCGCGCACTGACCGCAGTATCAGCGACTTGCCTGACATGTTGCGGGCGGGCGATGCGCTGGTCGTCAATGTGACCAAAGTCATTCCGGCCCGGCTGACCGGTACGCGGTTACGCGCAGGCGGCGCAGGCGCGAGCATTGAGGTGACGCTGACGGAAAGGCTGGGGCCGGCTGAGTGGCGGTGCTTTTTAAAGCCTGCCAAGCGCGTCAAAGATGGCGAGATTATCAGCTTTAACGGCGTTGAGGCGCATGTGTCTGAGCGCGAAGAAGGCGCGGCGCGCTTGGTGTTTGACCTTGCGCCCGATGCGATGGAAACCACATTGGCGACGCTGGGCACCATGCCGCTGCCGCCTTATATCGCCGGAAAGCGCGCTCCTGACGCGCAAGATAATGAGGATTATCAAACCCTTTTCGCCCGAGAAGAAGGTGCGGTCGCTGCGCCAACGGCGGGGCTACATTTCACGCCCGGTTTGGTTGAAAAGCTAAAAGCGCAAGGCGTCAGTTTTCATGAGGTTACGTTGCATGTCGGGCCGGGCACATTTTTGCCGGTTAAGGTCGATAATATTCACGACCATAAAATGCACGGTGAATGGGGGCAGGTGAGCGCCGATACCGCCACTGCGCTGAATAAAGTGCGCGCCGATGGCGGGCGCATTATTTGTGTCGGCACCACCTCGCTGCGTTTGCTTGAAAGTGCCAGCGATGACAGCGGCACGGTGCAGCCCTTTGAGGCGGTGACGGATATTTTCATTTCCCCGGGCTATCGGTTTCGCGCCGCTGATATGTTGCTGACCAATTTTCATCTGCCGCGTTCCACCCTATTCATGCTGGTTTCGGCTCTGGCCGGACTGGAAGAGATGCAAGCCGCCTATGCCCATGCTATTGCTGACGGCTATCGCTTTTATTCTTATGGCGATGCGTGTTTGCTGGAGCGGAAAGAGCCATGAAATTTACGCTGATGAAGTCTGATGGCGGAGCGCGACGCGGCGAGATTGAGACGCCGCGCGGCACCATTCGCACGCCCGCCTTCATGCCGGTCGGCACGGCGGCCACGGTGAAGGCCATGTATCCCGACCAAGTGCGCGCCCTTGGCGCTGATATTGTGCTGGGCAATACCTATCACCTAATGCTGCGCCCGGGGGCTGAGGAAGTCGCGGCTTTGGGCGGCCTGCAAGATTTCATGCAATGGGATGGGCCGATTTTGACCGATAGCGGTGGCTTTCAGGTGATGTCGCTGTCGAAGCTCGCCAAAATGAGCGAGGAGGGGGTGCGCTTTCAAAGCCATCTCGATGGCAGTGAGCATATGCTGACGCCCGAGCGCAGCATTGAAATTCAAACCCTATTGGGCGCGAATATCCGCATGGTGCTGGATGAGTGCACGCCATTTCCGGCGACGCATGAGCAAGCCGAGACCTCGATGCAGCTTTCCATGCGCTGGGCCGCGCGCAGTAAAAATGCTTTCGCCGATTATGATGCCGGTGCGGGCGATGCGCTGTTCGGCATTGTGCAGGGCGGCGTTTACGAAGATTTGCGCCATCAAAGCGCGGCCATGCTGCAAGATATCGGCTTTGACGGTTACGCCGTTGGTGGCTTGGCCGTCGGCGAGGGGCATGACGCTATGCTGGAGGTGCTCGACGTGACCACCCCGGCCCTGCCGCAAGACAAGCCGCGCTATTTAATGGGCGTCGGCACACCGGAGGATTTGGTTGAGGCCGTGGCGCGGGGCGTTGATATGTTTGATTGCGTCATGCCAACGCGCGCCGGTCGGCACGGCACAGCCTATACTTGGCGCGGCAAGGTGAATATCCGCAATGCGCGTCATGCCGCTGATCCGCGCCCGCTGGATGACGCTATGGCCTGCGAGGCGTCTAGCCGCTATAGCCGCGCTTATTTGCATCATCTGCATCGCTGCGGCGAATATCTCGGGGCCATGCTGTTGACGTGGCACAATCTTGCCTTTTATCAGGAGCTTATGGCGGCCATGCGCGCCGCGATTGAAGAAGGCCGTTTCGAGGATTTCCGCGCCAGCTTTTACGACCAACAAAAAGCCGGAGATATAGACCCGCGTTAAATACTTGTCTGTTGCCGGTCAAGGCCATAGGCTATGGTCAATGAAAAAGAAGAACGCTATGGCTCGAAATCTGAATTTTATCGCCGCTTTATTTTTGCTCGCCGCGTGCAGCAATCCGCTCGGCATTGACGCGCTGCATCAAGCGGCGTCGCAAGGCGATTTGCAGGCGCAAATGAAATTGGCCGACCGTTATTTTATCGGTGACGGTGTGCCGCATGACAAAGCGCAATCGGTTTTTTGGTTTCGCAAGGCGGCGGCGCAGGGGCATCAATATGGGTTTTATCGGCTCGGGCAGGCTTATGAATTCGGGCATGGCGTGGTGCCGGATATTCATCTAGCGGCGGAGAATTATCGCCAATCGGCGCTCAAAGATGCGGCGCATGCGCAAGACGCGATGGCGCGGCTTCATGCAAGCGGCGCGCTGGGTCAAAAGGATTATGCGGAGAGCCATAAATGGCAGGTTTTGTCAGCCCGTCATAATGGGCTGATGTGGCAAGCGACGGATTATGGCGCGGCGCAATTTCTGTCTTCTGCCGAAAAACAAGCGGCGCTGCGCGCTGCCGCCGCGCTGGAAAAAAGTTTTAAATAATCCGGCTTATGGGGCGCTTTATCAATCGCTTTATCATTCAGTGCGGGGCGCAATTTTCTTTAAAATGCCGCCAAAGGTAGCGAGTGTATCGTCGCCGACATAAATCTCGCCCTTCACAAAAATCAAAGAGCGCGTATTACGGCTGACATGGCCGCGCGCATAAACCAATTCGCCGAGCGGGGCCGCTCCCTTCAAAAATTCGGTTTGGCACGACACTGTCACGGAATGTTGGTCTTCCAATTCATCATGCGCAATGACGAACAAGGCATAATCGGCGAAGCTCATCAACATGCCGCCATGCAAAAAGCCGCCGCCGTTGAAATGATGTTTCTCACACAGAAATGCCGATAAATGTGCGCCATCATCGGCGTTCAGCTTCATGTAAAACGGGCCGGCATGGTCTTCAAACGGTTCTTCGCCGCCCCATTTGGTCCAACCTTCTAATTGTGCCGGTGTCTCTGTCATGCGCTGTCTCCCTTGATTGGCGCGCACAATAGGTTGCATCTCAGTCTGCGCGCAAGGGGCAAATTTTATTTTTCGGGAAAACCGACAAGGCGGCTCAGCGCCTCAAAGCTGACGCTGTCCGGTATCGCTGCATCGTCGCGCAGGCCTTGATAGGCGGCTTGTAATGTGGCGGCGACGCTGGCCATAGCGGCGACCGGATAAATGATAAAATTAAAACCCATGCCGACCAGCGCATCTCGGGCAATGAGCGGGCTGCGGCCGCCCTCAACCATATTGGCCAAAAGCGGCATGTCGCCCAGCGCGGCCCCGACCTGTTTGAACTCGTCTTCGCTTTCGGGCGACTCGATAAATAAAATATCCGCACCCGCTTCGGCAAAAAGCCGCCCGCGTTTAATCGCTTCCTCAATGCCGTTTTGCTCGCGCGCATCAGTGCGGGCGACAATCAGAAAGTCTGCGTCTTGGCGCGCTTGCACGGCGGTCTCAATGCGCGCCACGGCGGCATCGCGGCTGACGGTTTCGCGCCCGGGAATATGCCCGCAAAGTTTCGGCATTTGCTGGTCTTCAATTTGAATGCCACACGCACCGGCGGCCTCATAGGCCTGCACAGTGGCGGCGATATCGTCAAAACCCGTATCGGCATCGGCAATGAGCGGGGTGGTGACGGCCTCGCAAATGGAGGTGATGCGGTCATGCATATCGGCGCGGGTCAAAAAGCCATTATCGGGCTTGGCCAATTGGCTGGCCGAGACGCCATAGCCCGAAAGATAGAGCGCATCAAAACCCGCCGCATCGGCAATGCGCGCCGATAGCCCGTCATAAACGCCCGGGGCGATAATGGTTTTTGTGGTGAGTTTCTTGCGAAACGCGGCGCGGTCAGCAGACATCAAAAAAATTCCTCTCCCGCAGATTATCCATTTTTTGCGGGCTGTTACCAGCGCAAAGCATGGCTTATTTAGAAATCAGGGCAGGGCGAACCGGCATCGGTGCGCCTGCGACAAGCTGAATCGTCGAAAACATTGAAATACCTTTGCCATCAAGATTTTCTAATGCTATAGCAAGCGCGACTTTTGACGTTGCTTTCGAATCGCCGAAACGCATCGCACAAAAATCAAAGTGGGCCCGTAGCTCAGGTGGTAGAGCAACTGACTTTTAATCAGTGGGTCGAAGGTTCGAATCCTTCCGGGCTCACCATTTTTTCAAAAATCGAAATCCACCAAAACCCATCCGTCAAGCAAGGCCCAAAAGCGAAAACTAGAATCGCCCTAGAGTTAATTTTGCAAGTTCTGCTGCGAGGTTGAACCGCATTAAAAGGAGGATGATTTATTGTCGATGATGATTTTAGGGTGTGTTTTGTTTCTGGGCAGTCACTTTATTGCCGCATGGGGCTATCGCCCGCGCATTGAGGCTGTGGCCGGTCATAATGGTTATATG
>JAQWZC010000088.1 GCA_029253645.1 Alphaproteobacteria bacterium
CGGTTTCTTCGCCGCAAATATATGCGCCTGCGCCGTGATGGACGTAAATATCGTAATCCCAGCCGGAACCGGCAGCATTTTTGCCCAGCAATCCGGCATCATAGGCTTCATCAACAGCGCGTTGCAGCGCCTCGCGCTCGCGAATAAATTCGCCGCGCACATAAATATAACAGGCATGGGCGCCCATAGCGAAACCGGCCAGCAAGCAGCCTTCCAGCAGCTTATGCGGCTCATGGCGCATAATATCGCGGTCTTTACATGTGCCCGGCTCGGACTCATCGGCATTCACAACAAGGTAATGAGGACGCCCGTCATTTTCTTTCGGCATGAATGACCATTTCAAACCGGTCGGGAAACCCGCCCCACCGCGTCCGCGCAAGCCCGATGATTTCATTTCGTCAATCACCCAGTCGCGGCCTTTTTGAATCAATTCCGCCGTATTATCCCAATCTCCACGGGCTTTGGCCGAGGCCAAATCGCCCCCTTCAAAGCCATAGATGTTTTTGAAAATCCGATCTTCATCGCGCAGCATTATTTGTCACCCTTCAACACGGTTAGGCCACCCTCAGGCTCTGACGCGCGACGGCTATTCTGCGGACCGGTCGCGACTTCTTTCCCTGCCCGCAAATCCGTCAAAATCTGTTCAAATGACTCGGCGGTCAGGTCTTCGTAAAAATCATCATTAATTTGCACCATGGGCGCATTCACACACGCGCCCAAGCACTCGACTTCCAACCAGCTTAGCTGGCCATCTTCGGTAATCTCGCCCTGCTCGCCAATCATGGTGCGGCAGACTTCTTTCAAATCATCCGCGCCGCGCAGCCAGCATGGGGTTGTGCCGCAAAGCTGCACAAAATGCGCGCCCACCGGCGACAGGTTAAACATGGTGTAAAAGGTCGCCACTTCCAAAGCGCGAATATAAGGCATGTCCAGCATATCAGCGACATGGCGGATGGCCGGTTCCGGCAGCCAGCCATTGGCTTGCTTTTGCGCCTGCCATAAAAGCGGAATAATCGCGCTGGCCTGACGGCCTTCGGGATATTTGGCAATCTGCTCTTCCGCCCAGCTGACATTTTCCGGCGTGAAAGCAAACTCAGTCGGTTGCTCTTCATTGAGACGACGCACACTCATCGGTCAACCTCCCCGAACACAATATCCAAAGAGCCGAGAATGGCCGACACATCGGCCAGCATATGGTCGCGGCTCAGATAATCCAGCGCATGCAAATGGGCAAAGCCCGGCGCGCGAATTTTACAACGATAGGGTTTATTCGAACCGTCCCCGACCAGATAGACACCAAACTCGCCTTTCGGCGCTTCCACGGCGGCGTAAACTTCACCTTCCGGCACGTGATAGCCTTCCGTGTAGAGTTTGAAATGGTGAATCAAGGCTTCCATAGACTGCTTCATCTCGGCGCGTTTCGGCGGCACGATTTTACCATCCTGCGATGACACCGGCCCGTCGGGCATATTGGCGATGCACTGGCGCATGATTTTCACGCTTTCGCGCATCTCATCCATCCGCATCACATAGCGGTCATAGCAATCGCCGTTTTTGCCAATCGGCACGGCGAAATCCATCTCGCTATAGGCTTCATAAGGTTGGCTGCGGCGCAAATCCCACGCCAGACCGGCACTGCGCGCCATCACGCCGGTCATGCTCCAATTCATCACATCTTCTTGGCTGACAATGCCGATATCGACATTGCGTTGCTTAAAGATGCGGCTATTGGTCAGCAGGCCTTCAATATCGTCAAGCACGGTCAGGAAGTGGTCGCAAAACCCATCAATGTCATCGAGCAAATCTTGCGGCAAATCTTGATGCACGCCGCCCGGGCGGAAATACGCCGCATGCAAGCGCGCGCCACAAGCGCGTTCATAAAAAATCATCAGCTTTTCGCGCTCTTCAAAGCCCCAGGTAATCGGTGTCAGCGCACCGACATCGAGGGCTTGCGTGCAGACATTCATCAAATGATTGAGGATGCGACCAATCTCGCAATACAGCATGCGGATATATTGCCCGCGCTTGGGCACTTCAATACCCAGCATACGCTCCACCGCCAGCGCAAAAGCATGCTCTTGGTTCATTGGCGACACATAATCAAGGCGGTCGAAATAGGGAACGCTTTGCAAATAGGTTTTGTGCTCAATCAGCTTTTCCGTGCCGCGATGCAACAGGCCGATATGCGGGTCAATGCGCTCCACGCGCTCGCCGTCCAAATCCATCACCAAGCGCAACACGCCATGCGCCGCCGGATGTTGCGGGCCGAAATTAATGGTAAATTTGCGGTCGTCCTCAGGGTTTTGAATGATTTGCGACATGATTAACCCTCCTGACCGTCTGCCGGTTCGGCTTTTTCATCGCCCGGCAAAAGACCCGCAGCGCGCGCGCCCTCCCACGGGCTTTCAAAATCAAAATCGCGAAATTCTTGCACCAGTGACACCGGCTCTTGAATAACCTTTTTCGTGTCATCGCAATAACGCACTTCAACATGGCCGCTAAGCGGAAAATCCTTACGCAGCGGATAGCCTTCAAAACCGTAATCGGTCAGCAGGCGGCGCAAGTCAGGATGGCC
>JAQWZC010000094.1 GCA_029253645.1 Alphaproteobacteria bacterium
TCCAAAAATTTTTTGGGCTGCCTGTTCAAATATTGCTTGCGTATACTTTCCACTTCTTCCCATCACACCTTCCCCTTTCTTATTGTTTTCTTGGCTGACAGGCGCTGGTTTGTGCCACCGTCAGCAGGCGGGTTGCGAGAGAAAATGTCGCCCCAGATGCAAGCATTTACGCGGCGGCGGCCGAGCGTCACTGCATGTTATTGATAATATTGAGGAAAATGGTGCCGGCACCAAGATTTGAACTCGGGACCCTCTGATTACAAATCAGATGCTCTACCAACTGAGCTATACCGGCAACGGCATTTAACTAGCCAATCTATTTGTCCTTTGCAAGCGGATAAGCGAGCCGAGGGGCAAACAATTTACGGCGTGATGATAATGCCTTCTTCGGCGCGCATATCGCCTTTGACGACGCGGTCGTAAATCGGCCCGAACTGCGCCAGGCCTTGGGTTTCATGCACTTGAATCCAGCCGCCTGCATGGGCCATGCCCTCGGCCAGAAATCCGGCAACTTTTTCATTAAAGTCCATCGCGCCCCATTCTTTGGCACGGCGCGCAATATGGCCAGGGGCGAAGAACATGGCGCTGCGCTCTTGAATAAGCTGCGCGGCGACGGGGTCTTTTTTCGTCTCGCTATCATCCCAATGGGTGAGGCCGACATTGTGACACCACAGCATATTATCGCCCAGCGCGCCGTGCACCGCGCCGAGGACAGAACGATTGCCCGACATATCAACCAACACAGAGGGCTGATTGGGCAGCGCGTCCAGCGCGTCATAGCCGATAACCGTGTCATAGCTGCCGGTCGCCTCAACAAAGCCGGTATTACCCGGCGAGGTCAGCCCGATAATGGCCGGACGGTCGCCCTCAATGCGCGACAAGCCAAAGGCCAACCCAATCGCGGTTTTCGACGAGGCCGATAAAATCACCACTTGCGCGGCATTGCGAAAGGCCTCTTCCTGCAAGGCATCAACCAGACAAAAAGACGTGCCGTAAAGCGGGTTGAGCAGCGCGCGCAAATTATCTTGCGCCGCATGGCCGCTCTGCGCGCCGAGACGGTCATAGCTATTATAAACCGCCGGAAGCGCGCTGCGATGCGCCGCGCCATCAACAAACCGCGTATCGGACACCCGTATGGGCAACATTTTGAGAAAATTCGCCAGCGGAAAATAACCATAGCTGCGCTCGCCAATGTGAATATCGGGATTATTCGACGCGACGATTTCGGCAAAACCCCAAACCGGCACAATGCCCCATTCATCGGCGGACTCATCGGCTGCCAAGCTGGGCGCGAAGAATTCCCAATAGCCGATTTGCTCGCCCACCGCGCCATAGGTCACATTATTGGCGGTGAAGGAAAACCGCTCGACCTTGGCCAGCACTTCGCCCTCGCCCAGAGTAAAATCCTCGGCGCAATTGCCGCTCTCCACCAAACGGCTTTTGGTTATATCGTTTTTATTGGTTTGAAATTCTGCCATTGTCCCCTCCTCGGGCTTATCCATCAATCTGCTCGGCCAGTTTCATTAAACTGCCGACCGCTTTGGGCGCATTGTCACGCATTCGCGCCAGAATATCCATTTTTTCTTTATCGTCAGGGGCCACGCTATTGGTCAGCTTGGTAAAGCCATCAAGGCGGTTATTCCGCACCCATTGGCGCAATGGCTTGTCTTGCGACCAGTTAAATTGGTTCATCATGGCGGCCAGCGTCATCGGCACAAAATCCTCAGCCTTATTGGGCAATGGCACGACATTGCAGAGGCGGTTTTTCTCGTCCTCATCATCATAATGCGCTTCGACATAGGCAATCATGGAGCCGCTAAATACCGGCATGAAACTGCGAATGGTTTGCGGGGTAATGACATCCCCCTCAAACACCGGAGACGGGGCCGCCTTCACCATAGTGCGCGCCAGACTGGCCGAGCAATCGACATGGACAATATCGGGGCCGGTCTCCAATACGCCATCATCCAGCACAATCTTATCGACTTCCAAAGCCGATACGCGGCCCATGCGAATGACGTTTTTAATTTGCCGCAGCGCGTTCAATTCAGGGCGGCTAATGGTGGCGGCATGAAACATGGTCGGGCGTATATTTTGGTCAAACCGCACCACGCAACCGGCCTTTTCTAGCCTGTCATACATATCATCAATATTTTCAGCTTCGGCAATCGCCTCAAATTGATTGGCTTGATTGCCGAATGTATCGACGAAAAATTCCTCTGAATTTTGGGCAAATTCACGCGGTAACATCCACGCATCGCGCGGCATAATCCACCGAATGGCGTCAGGCGCAACGCCGTTTTGCAGCAGCCATAAACACGCATCCATGCCGGTTTTGCCCGCGCCGATAACCACATAGCCTTCGGGGGCCGCCTGCAATGTCGGCAGATTATTGAGCGGCATAAAGTTCACGCCCTCGGCAATGGTGAAGGCGGGGCTATGCTCGGCCGGCACATCGACCGTAAGCCGCGTTGCATCAACCAGTTTTTTATAGCGCACGCGGGTTTCTTGCCCGCCGGTCAATGAGGTGAACACGCCCTCGCCCTTATAATCCGACATTGGGAAATAGCGCACCCGCCCGCTGGGCAGCATGGTTTGCTGCATCACGGCGTCAAAATAAGAGCTAACCTCTGCGCCCGAGGCCAAATCATACAGCCCCTTATTGAAACCAACCTTGTCTTTTTCAAATCGGCTCAATTCGCGCGACGCCACGCCAAAAAACGCCGAGGGCTGATGCAGGCTCACAAACGGATAAGCGACGTTCCAATGCCCTCCGGGCTTGGCATGGCGGTCAACCATCACCATATCGGCCTTGCTTTCGGTCAATAGGCTGTCGGCAAAGGCCATGCCCATAGCACCACTGCCAATAATCAGATAATCGGTTTCAATTTCTTGCATGATGCGGCTCCTGCTTGGCGACTGATGGTTAATCTAGTCTTTTTCACGCGGAGACCAGCGCTTTAAGCAACCTAAATGACGCAGGAAGTTAGCCGCCAAGCTTAAAGCCACAAGCGTTTGGCCGATTTGCAGCCCGCGCCTTTATTGGAGGCTGATTATTGCACCCGCATTTGGAAAACCATGCCGCTTTGCGGCTCATCCAAACCCATTTTGCTGCAAATCAGGTCAAAGATTTTAGTCGCGTGCCGCGTATCCACCAAAATCGTAACAATATCATTTTCAGATGCCGAGCCAAATTCACGAAACGCAAACAGGTCTTCTGTCCGGCCCGCTTCGACATAAATGCCGAGAATTTTTTCATCGTCATGCAGCTCATTCATCAGCCGCAGACCCTCGCCCTTATGCATAAATGCGCCAATCTCGGTAATCATTTGCTGGCCTTCTTAACAGGACGGCGGGTCGCGGTTTTCCGCTTTTTCGGGGCCGCTTTGGCCTTCGGCTTGGCTTTGGCTTTCGGTTCTGCCGCTTCGGCCAAAACTTCATCGGGAATATAAGTGGCGATGCGGTCGAGCTTATTCATGAACATAATGCCCATGCCCGGCTTATCGAGTTCACCGGCCAGATACATGGCTTCAAAGACGCGGTCGGATTGCTCTTGCGATACAATAATCCGCACCATTTCTTTTTGCTCATCAATGGCCACGCCCATCAGCCCCATGCGCTCACGCACACCCGTGCCGCGCGCATAAGTCACCGTCGCGCCTTGTGCGCCCACATTTTGCGCCGCTTTCACGACATTGTCAGCATGACTGGCCTGCACAATGCAGGTGATAATCAACGCGTCAGTGAGATAGGTAATCTGTCTGTCAGACATGATGCCTCCTTTAATTTCCTTCAGCCGCGATCATGCGCGATTGCTTAAAACGAATATATTGTCCCATGCCCAGCACGGCGATAATCGGCCCGATACTGGCCATGCTCAAAATGCCGAAACCCTCAATGGCCGAGACGGCATTGCCAAGTCCCAGCCCCATGGCCAGAACCAGCGGCACGGTCACCGGACCGGTGGTCACACCGGCGCTATCCCACGCCACATTCACAAATTCCTCGGTCGAGAAATAAGTCAGCACAAGCGCGATGAGATAAAGCGGTATCAGCAACATGGCGAGGTCAATCTCAAACAAGATTTTCGCCATGCCCAAAGCGATGCCAAACGCCACGCCGGTGGCGACGGAATACATCAACATGGATTTTCTGAACGCGCCATTGGTCAGGTTTTGCACGGTCAGGCCCAGCGCATTCAAAGCCGGTTCGGCCAAAGTCGCGCCAAAGCCCATAAACCACGCGAATAAAATCACCAGCACCAACCCCAAAGCGGCGGAGTAAATCGGTGAAATCTCGCTAATGGAAATTTCCATAAAGGCGGCGGGCAAAACCGCGCCGGTTTGCGCGCCAATCGCGCCCAAACCATAGGTCAGCCCGACATTAAAGACGCACATGCCGATAATCGACAGCACCAGCCCATAAGCCGTGAACAGTTTATTGGCCAGCCCCTCGCGCAGCACGATGAACAGCACAAACATTAAGAATAAAACCAGCGGCGCAATGGCGCGCACGCCCAGCACGACTTCTTGTAAGGGTGAAACATCCCACATGCCTTGCGACACCACATCACCGGCACTACTGGCGGTGGCGGCGGCGACGACAATCTGGTCGGCACTGATTTGGGTGCTGACATAAAGCGACAGAAGCAACACAGCGATAATCGGAAATAGCGACGCCAAGGTGACCACGCCAAAGCCCGACAGCGAATTATCACTGCTTTGGCCGGTTGAATTTGCAATACCAATGCCCAGCGACAAGACTAAAGGCACGGTCACCGGGCCGGTTGTCACCGCTCCGCAATCCCAAGCCAAGCCCAAAACGGCGCGCAAATCTTGATTGGCATAGACCACGAGCGTGAGGCACAAGGTCAGGCTGACAGCGATATAAATCATCGGCTTGAGCGACCAACCATTCACAAAACGCAATGTGCCCAGCACCGCCGCCAAGCCAACGCCCGCGCCGACCAGCAGCACAAGCGGCAAGGTCCAATTATTCAATATCTCGTAAAGATAAGGCGCGCGGGTGACATCAACTGACGCGCCAAAGGCCTGCAAAGCGCCAATCGCCGGTTCGGCAAAGGTCACGCCAACACCCAGCACGGCAATAACCAACAGCATGACGGGCATGCTGGCCTTGCGCGGCAGCTTATCGCCAATCAGCGTGCCAAACGGCATCAGCCCGACATTCAGCCCCTCCATAAACAAGGCAAGGCCGACAATCACCGCCGATAAACCGCCGACCAGCAGCAGGGCCGCCTCAACGGGTTGACGCAGAATAATAAGCTGGAAAAGCACCAAATAGAGCGCCAGCGGTATCACCGCCTTCATTTGCTCCAAAACGCGCACGCCCGAATAAGGCATCAGCAGCGCCATGGTTTGCTCGAACCCAAGACGCAAACGCTTCGGCTTTAGGCTATCCTTTTTTCCGCGCACCGGTTTTGGGGTCAGCTCATTATAACTGATTTCTCGGTGTCGCACCGCATTGGATCGCAGCACTGACGAATAACGCAACATAAGGCCTCCCCTTCGAATCGATGCCCGTAAACGCGACATTAGCGCAGAATTTACGCCAAATTCAAATCGCTAATCGATAACGCGCTCAATTTTGACACCGGATCTTTCAACAAAAGCCTCATTCGTTGCAATGCAAGCCGCCAGTGAAGGACGGGCAAGGCAGCGCGCATAATGAGCGCGCAATCGCGGAAACCG
>JAQWZC010000134.1 GCA_029253645.1 Alphaproteobacteria bacterium
CCAAAACCTCGAAGGGGAAGGGCCCGGCCAGCCGCTCTTTAGCCTGTGCACCGCTTGGCGTGGCGCAAACCATTAATGCCGCCCATAGGGCGAAACAAATTCTTACTACGCGCATTTCAAAACTCCCTCAACTTTTGACCTCAGCCCGACATAAATGTCGGGCCGGGCTCCAACTTTGCGTAGGCAAAGAGGTCCTGCATATTTCCCATATGGGTCTTGTATTCAGCAGAAGACCCGACCCTAAGGTCGGCTCTTTGCCTGTACAAAGTTGAAGCCAAGAATAAGTTAACGCGTTTAATGATGCGCTTCTAGCAACCTGTGGTTGCAAAACCGATATTTAAAAATCCGACACAATTCCGGCTTTTTCCCAATCGCCATAACGGGTCGGCTCCGGCCCGTCTTGACCGCCTTGTTCTTTCGGGCGCGGCCCGGCTTTCAGCGCGTCGCGCCGCGCGGCGGCCTCGGCCAAGGCTTGTTTTTGAGCGGCTTTTTTTTGCTGCTCCGATGTTTCATCATTTGACATGACCTCTATATGGGGGCTTGCCGTGCGCGCGGCAAGGTGGTGTAACCGCGACATGAGTTCGCAAGATAAAAAACGCCCCCAAAAAGGGCGCGGTAAAACCGGCGCCAGACGCGCCGCCGCCACCATGTTGGCCGCCATTGAGCGCGGCAAAACATTAGACGAAGCGCGCGACAAGCTGGCCGATTTGCGCGATAGCGACCGCAATTTGGCCGATGCGATTGTGCAAGCCACACTGCGCCATTATGGCGAGATTGATGCGCTGCTGCGCCGCCATGTCAAAAAAATGCCGCCGCTCAGTTCTCTGGCGCGGCCCTTATTGGCCATTGGCGCGGCGCAATTAATATATATGAATGTGCCGTCACACGCGGCATTGCACGAAACCGTCTCGGCCACCGGACGGCGCGAGCAACCCTATCGCGGTTTGATTAATGCGGTATTGCGCAATATTGCGCGCGCCCAAGACGCCAATGAGCTGCCCGCACCCGACCCGCTATTAAACCTGCCCGATTGGCTGCGCGATAATTGGCTGGATTTTTACGGGGTTGAAAAAACCACCGCCATTGCCGCCGCTTTGGCCGATGGGCCAAGCCTTGATTTATGTTTTAAATCCGCCGCCGCCGCCAAGGATTGGGCGGCGCAATATGGCGGCGTATTTTTACCGCCAAGCCATGTGCGCTTGGCCGAAAGCACCGATATCACCAAGCTGGCCGGATTTGCCGAGGGTGATTTTTGGGTGCAAAACGCCGCCGCCGGTCAGCCCGCCGCGCAGCTTATGGCGGCCTGCACCGCGCCGTCTCATATGCTCGATATATGCGCCGCCCCGGGCGGCAAGACATTGCAGCTGGCTGCTGCCGGTCATCAGGTCAGCGCGCTTGATATTTCCGCGCCGCGCCTCAAACGCCTTGCCGACAATATGGCGCGCACCAAATTGGACGGGCAAATGCAGGAAGTGATTTGCGCCGATGCATTGGATTGGCAACCCACGGCACTTTTTGACGCCATTCTATTGGATGCACCGTGCACCGCGACCGGCACATTGCGCCGCCACCCTGATGTATTGCGCCATCGCTCGGCAGGGCAAATGGCCAGGCTGGTGGATTTGCAAACCGCGCTTTTGGCGCGCGCTGCCGATTGGCTGAAGCCCGAGGGCGTTCTCGCCTATAGTGTTTGTTCTTTGCAGCATGAGGAAGGCGATGCCCGCATCGCGCATTTTTTGGAAAGCCGCGCTGATTTCACCCGCCTTGAAAGCGATGCGCCGAGGCGATTGACGCCGGATGAGAATATGGACGGGTTTTTTATCGCCCTATTGCAGAAAGCGGGCTGAGGCCCAAGCGTCAAAAAAACTCTGAATAAGGCGGCGCGAGGGCGCGCCCTATCTTGTCGTTGGCGACAAAACGCTTTAGACAAAAGAGTGAACGGGGCTGGCCCCAATGATGAAAAATGATGAACCCAAAATGGCTGATATCAAAATTTCCCCCTCTATTCTGTCTGCTGACTTTGCCCGTCTGGGCGAGGAAGTTGCGGCGATTTGCGCCGCCGGTTGTGATTATGTGCATGTCGATGTGATGGACGGGCATTTTGTGCCCAATCTCACCATCGGGCCTGATGTGGTCAAAGCGCTGGCCCCGCATGCCTCTAAACCGCTGGATGTGCATTTAATGATTGCGCCGGTTGACCCCTATATCAGCGCCTTTGCTGATGCGGGCGCGGCCATTATTACCTTTCACCCCGAAGCCGGACCGCATCCGCATCGCACGGCGCAAGCCATTAAGGCGGCCGGATGCAAGGTCGGCATTTCGCTTAATCCGGCAACACCGGTCAGCGTGCTGGATAATTTAATGGGCGATATTGACCTGATTTTGGTGATGTCGGTCAATCCGGGTTTTGGCGGACAGAGCTTTATTGAAAGCCAGATTGAGAAAATTAAAACCCTGCGCGCCATGATTGATGCGAGCGGGCGTGATATTGAGCTGGAAGTCGATGGCGGTGTTAATCGCGACACGGCGGCGCGGGTGATTGAGGCGGGGGCCTCTATGCTGGTTGCCGGTACAGCGACATTTCAGGGCGGCCCTGATAAATATGCCGAAAATATTTCCGCTTTGCGTGAAGCTGCGGTGCGCTAATGGCGCGCGCGCAGCGTCTCGCCTCGCGCTTTGAAACGCTGTCTGTCAGCGCCGCCAAGCTGCGGCAAAATCTGACCATTGCTTTTTATCGGTCTCTCTTCGGGCGCGGCTTATGGCGCGGTGCCAATGAACCGACCCTGTTTGATTATCCATCCGCATTGCGCCCGGGCCATGCTTTGCGCGGCGAAAGCTGGCTGGCCGGGGATTATTCCTTGCCCGGCGGGGTGGCGCGCAATGTCACCAAATCACCCTTTGAGATGGCTCCGCCCAGCACGCAATGGCGCGATAGCCTGCATAGTTTTGATTGGCTGCCCGATCTTTTGGCCATTGCCAATGGTGGCGGTCATCAAGCCGTGCGCGCCTCCATATTGCATTGGGCGCTGGCGCCTTATATTCACCACCGCGCCACCATGCGACCGGCTTTGGTCGGGCGGCGGCTCATGCGCTGGGCGCAGGCGCTGTCAGAGGTCAAAAGCGGTTTTGACGGGCAAGCCATTTCGCGTATTCATACCAGTTTTTCGGCGCAAACGCGCTGGCTCGAAAAGCTGGCCACCCAATGTGATGATGGCATTGACCGGCTACATGCGGCACTGGGTTTAACGCTGGCGGCCTGCGCCCTGCCGCAGCAAGGCCAGACTTTGCGCTATGGCATGGATTTATTAAACCGCGAAATGCGCCGCCAAATTCTGCCCGATGGCGGTCATGCCTCGCGCAATCCGGCGTTGCTGGCTGATTTACTGGCTGATTTAATGGCGCTTGAGGCGGTGCTGAAAGCGCGCCAAGTCGAATTGCCAACCGCCATTGCCACGGCGCGCGCGCGCATGCAAACGCTATTGGCCATGCTGCGCCATAAGGACGGCCATCTCGGAGTCTTTCAAGGCGGGCTTGAGGGCCATCCCGATAATCTCGATGCGACGCGCCCGCAAGGCAAAGCCAAAACCGATAAGCCGATCAGTTTTGCCCAGAAAAGCGGCTATCAGCGACTGGAAGCGGGCGATAGCTGTGTGCTGATTGATGTCGGCGAACCGCCGCGCGGCGCGCATAGTATTGCCGCTCATGCCGCGCCTTTGGCGCTTGAAATGAGCCATGGCGGCGACCGGTTGATTGTGAATTGCGGGCCGAATTTAGTGCATGGTGCCGATTGGCAATTGGCAGCGCGCGGCCTGGCGGCGCATTCGACCTTGGCTTTTGACGCTGATGTGGCCGACCCGTTTTTACGCTCCGGCATGGGGGCGCGCCGTTTGGGGCCGCGTGTCAAAGGCGATGGTTGGCATATCACCAATCGCCGCGTTGAAGATAAAAGCGGCATTTGGCTGGAAACCAGCCATTCGATTTTTTTGGAAACCCATGGCGTGCGCCATAATCGCCGGTTTTTTATTGATGCGTCGGGTGAGGATATTCGCGGCGAGGATTTACTGCTGGCCGATATGAACCATGTGGCCCGCGAAGGCGCGACCTTTCACCTGCGCTTTCATTTACACCCTAAGGTCAAAGCCAGCCTGCAAAGCGGCGGCGATGCGATATTGCTGCTGACACCGGCCGGCCATGGCTGGCAATTTCGCCTGGCCAGCGAGGCCACGGGTGATTTGCGTATTGAAGAAAGCGTTTATATGGGCCATAGCGGTGTGCCGCAACGCTGCCAGCAAATCACAGTGCAAGGGCGTTTGATGCATGGCGATACTCTGATGCGCTGGGCCTTGCGCTATGCCGGTCGCCAAGCCACGCGCCGGGTGCGGCGCTAGACAGAATGAAAAAGCCCGATGGGCATTATGAAAAGGAAGACCGAATGTCTGATGTAAAACCCGTAACCCGCGCCCTTATCTCGGTTTCCAATAAGGACGGCATTGTCGATTTTGCCCGCAAGCTGGCCGCGCTTAATGTTGAGCTGGTGTCCACAGGCGGCACAGCCAGCCTGTTGGCCGAGGCCGGATTGGCGGTGAAGGATGTGTCGGAATTGACCGGCTTTCCCGAAATGATGGATGGCCGCGTCAAGACCCTGCACCCGATGGTGCATGGCGGGCTTTTGGCGATACGCGATAATGCGGCGCATCAAGCCGCCATGGAGACGCATGGCATTGTGCCGATTGATTTATTGGTGGTGAATTTATACCCGTTTGAGGCCACTGTTGCGGCGGGCGGGGATTATGCGGCTTGCGTTGAAAATATCGATATTGGCGGGCCTGCCATGATACGCGCTGCGGCGAAAAATCACGAGGATGTTGCGGTTTTGGTGGATGGCGATGATTATGATGCGATTTTGGACGCGCTCGCCAAAGGCGGCACGGACCGCGCTTTGCGCCAGCGTCTGGCGCAAAAAGCCTATGCCCGCACGGCGGCCTATGATGCGGCGATTTCCAATTGGATGGCTGACGCGCTTGAGATTGACATGCCGCCCTATCGCGCTTTTGGCGGCAAGCTGAACCAAGCTTTGCGCTATGGCGAGAACCCGCATCAGCAAGCCGGTTTTTATGCCGGTGACGCGCCACGCAAAGGCGTCGCCACGGCGCGCCAAATTCAGGGCAAGGCGCTGTCTTATAATAACATTAATGACACGGATGCGGCGTTTGAATTGGTCAGCGAATTTTCCGCTGAGGCGGCACCGGCCTGCGCCATTATCAAACATGCCAATCCCTGCGGTGTGGCTTTGGGCGACACACCGGCCATGGCCTTTGCCAATGCGCTGCGCTGCGATCCGGTCTCCGCTTTTGGCGGCATTATCGCCATGAACAAGCCGCTGGATGCGCCGACAGCCGAAGCCATTACCGATATTTTCACCGAAGTGATTATCGCGCCCGAGGCGGATGAAGCGGCGCGCGAGATTATTGCGGCGAAGAAAAATCTGCGCCTCTTGCTGAGCGATGGCCTGCCTGCACCGCATGCGGCGGGGCTGTCTGTGCGCAATGTGGCGGGCGGCTATTTGGTACAAAATCGCGATAATGGTCATATCACGCAAGATGATTTGACCTGCGTCACCAAGCGCCAGCCAAGCGCACAGGAAATGGCCGATTTGCTGTTTGCTTGGCGTGTGGCCAAACATGTGAAATCCAACGCCATTATTTATGTCAAAGACCAAGCCACGGTCGGCATTGGCGCGGGCCAAATGAGCCGCCTTGACAGCGCGCGCATTGCGGCGCGCAAAAGTGCCGATGCGGCTGAAGCTTGCGGCGCGGATGCGCCCTTGGCGCAAGGCTCAGTGGTCGCGTCAGATGCGTTTTTCCCTTTTGCTGATGGGCTATTAAGCGCCGCCGAAGCGGGAGCAACCGCGATTATTCAACCGGGCGGCTCCATTCGCGATGATGAGGTGATTGCCGCGGCAGATGAGGCCGGACTGGCTATGGTCTTGACCGGCATGCGCCATTTCCGTCACTAGTCTTTAGCCGCAATGCTTGTCGGCCGTACCTTGCCAATCCTTGAGCAGGGGAAAGGCCGTCACCGCATCGCGCCATCGGGTTTGAGCTTGGGGGCGTGAGAATATTTTTTGCCGCATGGCACAGGCTTGCGTGCCGCGTTCAAGCTCAATGAATAATGCCGCCAGCCCAAGCCGCGCGCCCATGCCGACCGGGTCATCGGCCGGTGTGCGTTGCGCCAAAGAAGACAAGGCGCGGGCGGCTTCGAGACCACGCTGATTGGCCTGCAAAGCGGCGGCGCGCCAAAACCAAGCTGATGGGCGGCGCGGAAAATTGGCCGCCAATATTTCGGCACTTTCCAGCGCACGGCTCGGCTTATCGCGCGCCAAATCATGCTCGATAAGGGTCTCCAATAAAACTGCATGCGGGCGACCTTGCAAATCAATCAGCCCACGCAAAAATCCATAATGGCCATCCAAATCCGGTTTTTTGAGCAAGCCGCGCAAATGTTTTTTCCAATGCGCCAAAGTCACGGCAGCCAATTCTTCATCCGCCGGTTCCAGCAAAACCAATAATCTATCGCCATCGCCGCGCGCCATAATATAGCGCAGCGCTTGGGGGATGAACGGGCGGATATCGCCGCCATCCTCAACAAAGCCGCCCCAGCTATAGCCGAAAGCCGTGCTGTCCAAATCGGCCAGAAAGGCGGTTTCAAAAGCCGCTTGATGCACGGCCAGTCGATTGCTGGCGGGACAGCCCGGTGGGCATTGGCTGTTGCGCCATAAGCGATAGAGAATATGCCCGCCACGCGCCGTGATGCGCAACTTCCCTTTATCCTCGCCCGCCTTTAAGCGCGCCTTAATCGCCTCGGCCAAGAGCCGCACCCGCATGCCGAGAAACAAGCGATAGGCCGGTTCATCGGGGCCGATACCGGTTAAATAAGCATCCGCCGCCGGCCAGTCTGCGCCTTGGGCGGCATGACGCGCCAGCACAATACGCGCACGCAAATCGAGCAAACCATTCAGCACCTCAACCGGTGTCGGCGGCGGCGCATCAATCGGTTTTTGAACTTGGATAAATTTTTCTTTGCGGCGGTGTTTTTTGGCCAATTCAACCAAAGCCGCATCGGGCGCTTTATCGGCGGTTAATTGCGCCAGCACAATCAGCTTATCCAGACGCTCGGCCTGCGGACCGGTGGCGGTGATTTTGCGCGCCGCGCGCAAATGGTCAATGGCCAAAACCACCGCGCCCAAATTGAGCCGCGCCACCCCCATTTGATAATCAACCTGTCGCTTCAAGCCATCGGGCAAAAGCTGATAATAGGGTTTTAAATCAGGCCAGCTATTCACCAGCTGGCTATATTGGCCATCGGCAAAAGCGCGGCGCATCACCCGCAGGCTGGGGCCGGGTGCATAATCCATCGCCTGCACCAAAAGCTGGTCGCGGGCAATCAGTGCCAAAGCGGCGCGCGCGCTTTCCGGCGTGCCGCGCAAAGCCGGTTCCAAAAGCGCGACAATCTCATCGGCGGGGCGTCCCTCACCGACCGCCAGTCGGGCCAAACGCAGCGCATCATTGGCCGGACGTCCGGTCAGGGGCGTCGCCTCGACTTCCGCGTCTTGTTGCGAGGCGGTGGAGAAAAGCGGGGTTGGCGGCTGATAGCCGGGCGCGGTGATGCGCGCATAAAATGCCTCAACCGATTGCTTAAAGGCCGGTGCTCCGGCGCGCGCCAAGGATTGCCGCAAACGGCTCAGCGTGTCTTTCGCCGCCGCCAAGCGCCCGCCCTCTATTTGCGTGCTGGCCAGCCCATACATGGCGCGCTGCACCAAAACCGGATGCTTGAACTCAAAGGTCAATTGCTGCATGCGCTTGCTGGCCTCAATCAAGGCTTGTCTTTTATCATTAGCCGAAATATGGCGCACTGCGACAGCCAGAGAACTCCATGCCGTGGCATAGGCGGCAGCGACGCGCATGGATTCAATATCCGCCCAAAGCGTGGAGGATAGCAGGCTTTCATAATCAAGCTCATTGCCGCGCACGCGGTCTTCTGCCATGCGGCGCATATCGGCCATGATCTGATTTAACCGCTCAGCCGCTTTGACAAAAGGCACCAGCTCCAACGGCCCGAGCGGCCCGTCATAACACGCCTCCATCGCCACGGAATACTCATCCATCGCCGCCAAATAGGGCGCGGCATCATCGGCCAGCGCGGCCAGTATTTTGGGCGCGCTCAGCGTCAATAAGTCCGGCGGTGAGCTACAGGCGCGCGCCGTTTGCGGAGCGAAAAACGCCGCGACCAGCAAAAACGCCATGAGTTTGACAGACGGGGAAAAGAGACAGCGCATCATATCTATTCCAAATTGGCCAGAAACGGCGCCAGCTCATCATGAAACCGGTCGTCAAATATCAGCAAAGCCAGCGTCTTCATTAATTGGCGTTCCGCCGCCAAAGTGGCCGCCGTGCCACCGCCCAATCGGGCGAGACGGCGAAAGACCGGCATGACGCCTTTTTTTATCAAATCAACCCCCGAGCCGGTCGGGTCGCCGCGCCCCAAAAGCGCACGATTGGCCTCGACGCGACTGTCCAGCAATGACAAGCGGCCACCGCGCGATTTAAACCGCTCGGCAATATCGGCGGCTTCATTCAGCTCCCGCCCATGCGGCGGTGCATCGCCGATAATAATCACCACACGTTGCGCCCCACTGCGCCAGCCAATCGCGCCCTCCACATCGCGCAAGGCTTGCGTCACCGCTTCGGGATGGTCGCCGCCGCCCAGCGCATCAATGCCGCTCATAAAGCCGCGGGCTTTTTGAATGTCAAAACTGGGCTGCGAGATGCGCGTGACGAATTCCGGGTCATTATAATCGCGATAAGCAATAATGCCGAAGCGCGCCAAAGGCACAAGGCCGCGCACATATTCCGACAGCTGCGCCATGCGTTGGCGCACATTGCGATGCACCCAGACCATTGAGCCGGTGGCATCAATGGCAAAGACCACATCAATGCCGGTTTTTTGCAAATGCTCAATATAATCGGCAAAACTTTGCGGCACGCCGGAAATCAAACCGCCGCCGGGCAAAGCGCGTTGCGTCACCGCCGCGCTGGGCAATGGCATGGCGGGTGCAATGGTCGCCATTTGCGCATTATCCATCATGAGATCATTAAAATCGGCCTCAAGCGGCACTTCCAAAAGCTCGGACAGGTCAAGCTCGGCCTCAGCCAGGCGCGGCAGCTCAACCGGTATATCTTGCGGCAGTTCAAGGTCCAGCTCTTCGGGTCCGGCATCACCGGCCGAAATGACAATACTGTCAGCCGCCGCCCCGCCGCCGCGCTCGCCGCCAAATAACAAGACCAGCACCACGCCGACCGCCAGCACATGGGCCACCACAGAAGCCGCCAAAAGCGACCACCAAATGCGCGGCGGCACCGCCACCAAACGTGCCCGCATACGGCTGAACCAGCCGCGTTTCTCGGGGGTTGTGACGGTTTCACTCATGGCGTCGCATCGCTTTTCAGTTCGGTTTTAAGCCTGATTTCGCCCACACCTGCCGCCGCCATAGCGCGGCGAAACGCCAATAATTGCTTGGCCGTGGCGCGGCGATCAGCAATCAGTTCAAGCGGCAAGCCTTGCGCGGCAATGCCTTTTTCAACCACCAAATCACTGACCTCGCTAAGCGTGACCGGCTTGATGTCGGAGAGATAAAACCCGTCATCTTGTTTCAGCCAAATGCTCAGCGCTGCGCCTTCATGTTCGGACTGCACCGTGCTGCGCGCCACTTCCAAACCCGAAGGATGATTGGTCGAGGGGCGACCGGCAATCAGCACGAATAGGATTAATAAAAACACCACATTAATGAGCGGCAAAAGGTCGATGGATTTCATCTCGCGGCGGGTATTTTTCAACTGCATATCAAAAATCCGCCAAATCAATATCAAACACATCGCGCTCCAGCGTGATGGATTGCGCGCCCGCGCCTTGCAGCGCATCCATAATATCCGTGACTTGCTGAACATTGGCCGCACCGGCCGGCATCAGCACCATGATTTGCTCGTCATTTTGCGCCGTCAGCTTGGCCGTCTCGCGACGCAAAAAAGCCGTATCAATGGGCGCGCCATTCCAATTTAACGCGCCATTCGCGCCCAGCGTAATCACCACAGGCGGGGCCGCACTGGTGGCACCGCCCGTGCCGCGTGGCGGGGCCAAACGGCTTTGCCCATAAGTGACAAAATCCGAGCCGAGCAGAAAAAACAGCAGCAGCAGAAATATCATATCAATGAGTGGGGTCAGACCCATAAATCCGGCGCGGCGCGGGCGGCGAGCAAGTTGCATGAAGCCGCTCCCTAACCTTGCGCCTTTGTCTCGGCGCGCACCAATATTTCGGTCAGCGCGTCTTCCACCATATCGCGCACGCCATCAACCGCATTATTGAAAATGGCGGCCAATATGGAAAACGGCAAGGCCACGCCCAGACCGAAAGCCGTGGTTAACAGCGCCTCCCAAATGCCCGAGGCCAGCAGCGCCGTATCCGCCCCACCTATGCCCTGGCCGACGCCTTGAAAAGCGACAATCATGCCCAACACTGTGCCCAATAAGCCGAAGAGCGGCGCCGAGGCGGCAATCAATTCAAGCACCCAAATTTGGCGTGATAAATGGCGCACCAAAAATTGCGCGCGGCGGGTCAATTCCTCGCGCAGCACGGCGGCGGATAATCTATCGCCACTGCTTTGGCTGAGCGCAAAAGCAATGAGCGGGGCCGCCGGATGCACCAGCGCATCAAGGCGCGCCGCCAATCCGTTTATATTGCCACGGCGCATATCGGACAGCGCCTCTTCAAAACCTTGCGGGCGAAAAATATCCATGCGGTAAAATTCATAAAGTTTAATCGCCGCAATCGGCACGCCGACGGCCGAGAGCAGCGCAATCATCCAAGTCACCGCGCCGCCTTTGGAAAACACCAAAGACCAAAAACCGGGTGCGGCGGTTTCTTGCGCGCTCTGCTGAGCGGGCTGGGCGAGCGCCGGAAATAACGACGCATCCATCAGCGCTGCCGATAGCGATACGCCAAGGGTCACAAACACAAAAACCGGAATGAAAAACCGACGGGTCATAGATACCTCCATAGATACCTCCAATGAATGCCTTAATGCGGGCAACGCCTATTTAAATGTCACGCACAAAAATGCCGCGTCCACAAATGCCGCGCCCAGAAATACTTGAAGCTTGGCAAGAAAAGATAGCTTACCCAAAAGCAAAAGCACTGCCAGCGAAAACCGGCAGTGCTTTGATTTTTATCCGTCGCTTATAAGACGGGCAATTTACAGCGCGCGCGCCACCAGCATGCGCATAATCTCATTCGAGCCGCCATAAATGCGCTGCACGCGACTATCCGTGTACATGCGGCTAATCGGATATTCATCCATATAACCCCAGCCGCCGAATAATTGCAGGCATGTATCAATCACTTCATTCTCGCGTTCGGTGCACCAAAATTTGGCCGCCGCCGCCGTATTGGCATCCAATGTGCCATCCATTAATTGCTGGGTCAGCTGGTCAACCATGGCGCGCGCGGCCATCCAATCGGCTTTACATTCGGCCAATTTAAATTGCGTATTTTGATAATCAAAAATCGCATTGCCGAATGTTTTGCGCTCACGCGTATAATCGACCGTCAATTCAATGGCGCGCTCTATCGCCGCCACCGCACCATTGGCAATCACCAAACGCTCGGCCGGCAATTGCTGCATAAGCTGATAAAAGCCTTGGCCTTCTTCGCCGCCCAGCACATTCTCAGCCGGCACTTTTACCTCGTCAAAAAACAATTCCGATGTATCCGCCGCATGTTGGCCCATTTTGTCGAGATTGCGCCCACGGGCAAAACCGTCACCATCGGCTTCGACAATGACCAGCGAAATGCCTTTCGCGCCTTGATCGGGGTCGGTTTTGGCCACCACCAGCACAACATCGCAATGCTGGCCATTGGTGATGAAGGTTTTGGAGCCGTTAACGACATATTGATTGCCGTCTTTAAACGCGGTGGTTTTAACCGATTGCAAATCCGAACCGGTGCCCGGCTCAGTCATCGCAATGGCGCAAACCATTTCGCCGCTGGCCATTTTCGGCAAATATTTTTTCTTCTGCTCTTCCGTGCCATAGGCCAGAAAATAATGCGAGCAGATTAATGAATGCACGGACTGGCCCCAACCGCCAATGCCGAGACGGGTTTGTTCCTCGGTCAAAATCGCTTCATGGCGATAATCACCGCCGCCGCCGCCATATTCTTCCGGAATGGAGGTCAGCAAGAGACCCGCCTCACCGGCTTTATTCCAAGCCTCGCGGTCAATCATGCCTTGGTCGTGCCATTTATCGGCCAAGGGCACAAATTCGGCCTGCATGAATTTGCTGGCGGCATCTTTAAAAATGCTCAAATCTTCGGTCATCCACGGGGATGTATAATTTCCTAGCATTGTCTTCTCCCAAGCTTTCGCGTTTCAGCCTAATCAGGCGACGCGTCGGGCGCAAGTCATGCGCTTGCGACAATCTGCCCGCACAGGCGCGTCAATTATAATTGCATGCCCGGATGATAGCCGCCCAATAAAACCCGACCGGTCATTTCATAAGTCGCCGCATTGGTAATCATATGCTGGGTCATGGTTTGCGCATCGCGCAAGCGGCGCTGTATGGCGCTGTCTTTATAAACCGATGTGCCACCGGCAATATCATGCACCTGCCGCACGGTCTCGGCGCAGCTGCGCACGGCATGGGTGGCGGCCAGGCGCAAATCGGCTTTGATGGCGGGCGTCACCGCGCCGTCTTGGGCGGCCTGCCAGCTATCGCCAATGGCTTTGTCGAACAAGGCTTGGGCGGCGCGCCATTCGGCTTCGGCCTGCGCCACAGCGGATTGAACGCCGCTGCGCTCGGCCAAGATGCGCCCATGACCTTGGGCTTTTTTCGCCGTGGCCAGTGCCACCACCTCATCCAAAGCGGCCCGGGCATTGCCCAAAGCCACCGCCGCAACACCGGCCGCCAAAAGCGCGAAATAAGGCATATGATAAAGCGCGCCCTCAGCCCAAGGCGTGTCCGTCGCAATCGAATAGCTATGCGCCACCGGCACACGCACATTATCCAATTCAACATCACCCGATGAGGTGCCGCATAGGCCCATTGTGTGCCATGTATCGTGAAAAATAACCTTGTCGCGCGGCACCATAAGCAGGCGAATTTTATCGCCCGATGGCGCGTCATCCTCATGCGCTAACGCCATGCACCCCAAGCCGATATAATCGGCATTGGCCGAGCCAGAGGCCCAGGCCCAGCGTCCCGACACAATATAATCCGTGCCATCAGGCGCCATAATGGCGCGCCCATTCGGGGCAAAAATACCGCAAGTAATGCGCTCTTTGGCGGCAAACATATCGCCGCCAATATCCGCCGGAATATAGGCCGCGCCCATGGCCGCGGTTGCGCCAATCATCGATACCCATGCGCTGGCCGCATCATGGCGCGCCAAATAGGTCAGCCGCGCCATCGCATCGGGCGGCGGCAATTCTTGTCCGCCCAAGGCTTTGGGCACAAACATGTCAAAAAAACCGGCCGCTGCCAAAGCCCGTGCCAATTCAACGGATAATTGACGCGCCTGCTCCGTCGCATCGCTTTGCGCCGCTGCGCGCGCGCAAACCGCTTCAATATCTGCATTGATGACGCGATGCATATTCATCTCATGACCCCCAGCAGTCCTTTGGTTGTCGCATGAGTTTGCGGCAAGTGCAGCGCAAAATCAAATGAGGAATCAATCCTTAATATCAATCCTTAAGGTCTATCCAGAGCGGCGCATGGTCTGAGGGCCGTTCCCAACCGCGCGCGGCGCGCTCCACGCCATAATCCGTCACGCCATCGGATAAATCAGGCGTCACCCAAATATGGTCCAAACGCCGCCCGCGATCCGACGCCGCCCAATCGCGCGCCCGATAGGACCACCAGCTATACAGCTTCTCTTCGGGCGGCACAAAACGCCGCGCCACATCATCCCAATCGGCGGCTTTTTGCACTTTCGCCAATTCGGCAATCTCAATTGCGGTATGGCTGACGACATTTTTAAGCTGTTTGGAGGACCATACATCATGCTCACCCGGCGCGATATTCAAATCCCCCAACATGACCTGACCAGCCGCTTTTCCGGCTTTTTTCAGCTTTTTAAAAATTGTTTGCATCTCTTTTAGAAAAGCCAGCTTATGGGCAAATTTCTCATTCACCTCCGGGTCCGGCTCATCGCCACCGGCGGGCACATAAAAATTATGCACCGTCACCGGCTTGCGGCCCGGCTTGACGGTGACGGCAATATGGCGGCCATCGCCTTTTTTGCAATAATCAACAATATGGCTGTCGATAATCTCATGCTTGGAGAGCGTCGCCACGCCGTGATAGCCCTTAATGCCGTTTTTGGCGATATGGCTGAACCCCGCCTTGGCAAACGCTTTTTCGGGAAATTGATCATTCGGGCATTTGGTTTCCTGCAAACAAACAATATCCGGGTCGAGCTTTTTCATCAGCTTTAACACCAATGGCTCACGCAATCGCACCGAGTTTATATTCCATGACACTATCCGCATTGGCTTCCGCCCTTCTTTTGAAAATCGACCCTGATGAAGGTTCTGTTAGCTGATTGATTAGAATAAATTAAGGCTGCGCCCGCTCAGCGCCAAGGGCCAGCGCCCCAGCTCAAAAAGCCTGTAACGCAGCAAAAGCGGGTGCTCGAGGGCTTCCTCACCGGCAGCTTGGTCATCTTGCTCGGCCATTTCCAAGGCCGCCGCCGCCAACGCCAAAGCCCCGCCAAAGGCCGCCTGTTGCGCCGCGCCTACGGCCAAATCGCGTATCGCATCGGGCGGCTCATCGGCCATCATCAATGCCTCATCGGCCATTTCAGCCAAAGGTTCGGCCAAAGCCGCAGATAAATGCGCCAACATCACACTGAGGCCTTCTTCTGAAACCCCCATTAACACACGGTCGGTCAGGGCGGCGCGCAATTGTTCCTCGGCCTCCCAAGCCTCGGAATTTAAGTCACCGCTTTCCGCCGCATCCAGCGCATCATCCCAATTCATCACCGGCAACGGCTCAGCATCGGGAAAGCCCAGCGCGTCCAAATAAAGCCGCGCCAAAGTCTCGGTCTCGCCGTCAATCGGCTCGCCCAATTCAGCAAACCAACGCGCCCGTGCGGCGCGTTCGGTAAATTCGCGCACGGCTGAGAGCAGCGGAATTTCCGCCTCCAAAGCGAGCAAGGTCTCGGCACTGGCCGCCCAATCTTGCGCATCATCGCCATTATCGGGCGCTTCGGGGTCTATCGGGGTGATGGGATTATGGGGGGTTATCGGCATCATAATGCTTAATAATCATCCTCTTCATTTTCGATAATATCGAAAGAGTTACGCGGCAAGCTGTCATGGGTGATGATTTCAGACAGCCGCACCATTGTCACCAGATTTTGCACATCCGTCAGCTGCCAAGCATAAAGCCGGTCGCCCGTGCGGGTAAAAAACAGCTGGGCTTGGCCGGGCAATTCCGCGCTCGGATCGGTTAGGGTGATGGAATAATTATCATCGCGCAGGGTGAAATCACGCACCATATCGGCGCGAATGCCGTCATTTATGGCTTGGCGCAAAACCGCCAAAGGCGTCAACGCCACGGGAAACCAATTCGCCTCCGCGCCCGCGGTTTCTTGCACGGCGACAAATTTACCCTTCACCGTGACAATGCTTTCGCCGCCAACATCATAAGCAAAGCGCAGACGGTTCGGCCAATCAATGGCATAGCTGCCAGCCGCATGCGCGCCATTGGGCAGCTTTTGCTGAAACCGACCGCTTAAGGGCGGCATGGCTTTTAAGGATTGATTGATGCGCGCCAACCAGGCTTTATCGGGCGCTGCGGCCAAGTCAATTGCCAAAGCCCCTCTTATGGCCATTGCATTAAAGGCCAACACATAAAGAGCCAAGACGCCGATAAGCGCCATTATGGGTGCATGGCGGGCGGGTTTTTTATTGCTGTTCTTGGTCATCGCAGCCCCCTTTGAGCTTGAATTTTCAGGCCTTATTTTAGCTTAGGCCTAATGCTTACCGGCCAAAATTTCACGCTTACCGGCATGATTGGGCGGCGAGATGACGCCCTGTTCTTCCATTTGTTCAATCAAACGCGCCGCGCGATTATAGCCAATGGAAAGCCGCCTTTGCACATAGCTGGTCGAGGCGCGCCCATCGCGCGTCACAATCGCCACGGCTTGGTCATAAAGACTGTCACCGGCGGCAGCTTCCATATCGGGCACCTCCTCGGGCGCCTCCGTCACCTGCTCAATATAATCCGGCGCGCCTTGTTTTTTCAAAAACGTCACGACTTTTTCGACTTCTTCATCGGAAACAAACGGCCCGTGCACGCGCTGCACGCGTCCGCCGCCACCCATATAAAGCATGTCGCCTTGGCCCAATAATTGTTCGGCCCCCTGCTCGCCCAAAACCGTGCGGCTGTCGATTTTTGAGGTGACTTGAAAAGAAATCCGACTGGGGAAATTGGCTTTAATCGTGCCGGTAATCACGTCAACAGATGGGCGTTGGGTCGCGGTGACGAGATGCACACCGGCGGCGCGCGCCATTTGCGCCAGACGCTGCACGGCGGCCTCAATTTCCTTGCCCGCCACCATCATTAAATCGGCCATTTCATCAATCACCACCACAATAAAAGGCAGCACTTCGGTTTCAATCATCTCATCTTCGTAAATCGCCTCGCCGCTTTCCGGATCAAAACCGGTCTGCACACGCCGCGACAAGGTCTCGCCCGAGGCTTTGGCCTCGCGCATGCGCTCATTAAAACCGTCAATATTCCGCACACCGATTTTGGCCATTTTGCGGTAACGGTTTTCCATTTCCTGCACCACCCATTTCAGCGCGACCACGGCTTTTTTCGGCTCGGTCACCACCGGCGCGAGCAAATGCGGAATGCCGTCATAAACCGATAATTCGAGCATTTTCGGGTCAACCAAAATCAAGCGGCATTGGTCGGGGGTCAAACGATAGAGCAAAGATAATATCATTGTGTTAATGCCGACCGATTTACCCGAACCGGTCGTGCCGGCAACCAAAAGATGCGGCATTTTGGTCAGGTCAGACATGACCGGCGCACCGCCAATATCCTTACCCAGCGCCATGGTCAGTTTTGATTTGCCGCTTTCAAAATCGCTGGAGGATAAAAGCTCGCGCAAGGAAACCAGCTCGCGGGTCTGATTGGGCAGTTCGATACCGATGACATTAGAGCCGGGCACGGGCGCGACCCGCGCCGATACGGCACTCATGGAGCGGGCAATATCATCCGATAAACCGACGACACGCGATGAGCGCACACCGGCGGCCGGTTCCAATTCATAAAGCGTGACAACCGGCCCCGGGCGCACTTGCCCGATTGTGCCCTTCACCCCGAAATCGGCCAGCACGGTTTCCAACATACGCGCATTGGCCTCGAGCGCATCCTTGCTGAGGCTCACCGTCTGGCGCGGCTTTTTATGCTCGGTCAGCAGCCGCAAGGGCGGCAATTCATAGGTCGATTTATCAAACACCTTGTCAAAGGCCAGGCTGGGCTGCGCTTCGCGGGCTGCGCGACGGCCTTTTTTCGGGGCAGGTTTTTTATCCGCCACATGCACATCACCCCGCCCCAAATCATCTTGAGCGGTGGCATCGGCTTGCGCCATTTCATTTTCGGCAGGCGCGCTAGGCTCGCCCGCTTGGCGCAATGGCCAATTGGCAAACCAGCTGGCCGGTTTAAGCTCCGGCAGACGCGTAGCAAAGCGGCGCAATTGCGCCGGGCTGAGCCATATCACAGCGGCTTTAACGCGCCGATAAGCGGCCGGTAATTGGCGCGTCGAGCGCAGACCTTGGCGGCCCATTTGCCAGCCCATTTGTGCCGTATTGCGCACCAAGCCACTGCCGAATAAAGCGGCCAGCAAAGCCACGCCGCCCAAGCCATAAGCCAGCGCCAATTCAATGCGGCGCGGCATGTAAATCTGAAATTCGGCCAAGCCGGTCTCCAGCCCATCGGCCAGCAATTCACCCAAAGCCCCGCCCGGAATGGGCGATAGCGGGTCAACTTGACGACCGCCCAAAGCCAGAGCCAGTGTCATGATTAATGGCGCACTCAGCGCCGCCATAAAACGCCAATTCGGCCAATTCAGCGCATGGCCGGTCATTTGCCGCGCCGCGCGCGCGCCCAAGGGCAAGAGAATAAGCCAAACGGCAAGGCCAAAAAGCTGCAACACCATATCCGCCGCAATGGCTCCCGGGCGGGCCAGCCAATTATCAATATCTGCCCCGCTCGACACATTCATGCTGGCATCTTGCGGTGTATAGCTGAGCACGGCCAAAGCCAAGAGCAAGACCAATAACAGGCTGAGGGCAGCCGACAGGCGCAGCCATAAAAATCCGGCCGCAACCCGCATGCGCTTGGTGATATGGCGTAATCGGCTCATGCGCCCCCCGTCTTATCTGATGCATGATGCGGCGCGCGCATAAAGCCATCCAATGCAGTTTTCAGACGTGGCAGGGCGTCTTGCGTCACCGCCATATCGGCAACCAAAGCAATGCGAATATAGGCCGCCGCATGGGCGCCGCCCAAATAGCCGCCGGGCAAAACCCGCAAGCCCTCTTCTTGCCATAAATGCAAAGCCGCCGCCGCGCCGTCAGCGACATTCAGCCATAGAAAAAATCCGGCATGGGGACGGTAAAAATCAAAACTTCCGGCCAGCACGGTTTCGGCAAAATCAAATTTTTCGCCATAGCGCGCGCGATTGTCTTCGACATGGGCGTCATCGCCCCAAGCCAAAGCCGCCGCGGCTTGCGCCGGCATCGGACATTGCGGTCCGGCAATTTGGCGCAAATCGTGAAACGCCTGCATCAGCGTCGCGCCGCCTGCCGCCATGCCGCTTCTGAGGCCCGGCAAATTAGACCGCTTGGACAGTGAATGAAAGGCAATCACCGGCGCGTCATCATGCCCGCCCGCCTCCATCAGCTGTAAAATTGAGGGCGGCGGGGTGCGTTGCGGGTCATAAATTTCCGCATAGCACTCGTCAACCAGCAGCACAAAATCATGCTGCACGGCAAGCGCCAGCGCTTTTTCGAGATAGGCCTTATCGGCCACCGCGCCTTGCGGATTGGACGGATTGCATAAATAAAGCGCGCGCAGACGCGCCAATATTGCCGCGTCAATCGCGTCCAAATCGGGCAGATGGTCAGTCTCCGACGTTGCGGCGAGATAATGCGGCGTCGCGCCTGCCGCCACGGCAGCGCTGGCATAAATTTGATAAAACGGGTCGGGCATGGCCATCAGCCCATCGGGTTTCTGGGGCGCGATTTGCGCCGCCAAAAACAACCCCTCACGCGTGCCATTGAGCGGCAAAACTTGCTGCGGCTGCGCCACACAAGCGCTCACACCAAAGCGGCGGGCCAACCAACCGCGGGCGGCCTCTTGCCAATCGGGCGTTCCGGCAATGGGCGGATAGCGGCGATATTGTTCAATATTTTCACTGACGGCAGAAAGCGCAAAAGAGGGCGGCGCGTGTTGCGGCTCGCCCAAGGCCAAAGAGACCGGCGCACGCGGCGGCGTCACATCATCCAGCAGCGCACGAAGGCGGGTAAATGGCGAGGCGGGCAGGGTGTCAAAAGCCCCTTTTTGCATTTTTGTCTCCAAAAGAAAAACCCGAGCCCGGCCTATCAGCCCGCTCGGGTTGTTCACGAATCAGCCTGTCTCAGACTAACCCAGCCACGCCGCCTAGTGCAAAGCCTAAAGCTAAAGCTAAAGCAAAGCCTAAAGCGGCGTGACCTGTTCGGTTATCACCCCCCTAAAGGGAGCGCGGCGCATTAGCCAATACCGGTTTCCGGATTGGCCGCGATTTTATGAATGGAGAGGTCGGCACCTTGCCGCTCTTCTTCCTCGGTCAATCGAATGCCCAGAGTTTGCTTCAGCCCGCCATAAACAACAGCACCCGCAATTGCGGCAAAACCGCAACCGACAATCGTGCCGATGATTTGCGACATCAGGCTGACGCCGCCCAGCCCGCCAAGGGCCTCGAGGCCGAAAATACCGCAAGCAATACCGCCCCAAGCACCGGCCAGACCATGCAGAGGCCAGACGCCCAAAACATCATCGATTTTCAGTTTCTCTTGGCAGATGACAAACATTTTGACAAACAACACACCGGCAATCGCGCCGGTGGCCAAAGCCCCGCCCGGATGCATAACATCAGAACCGGCACAGACCGCGACCAGTCCGGCCAAGGCACCATTATGCACAAAACCCGGATCGTTTTTGCCGACAAATAACGCCGCCAAAATACCGCCAACCATAGCCATTAAGGAATTGACCGCGACCAGACCGGACACGCCTTCCAGCGATTGCGCGCTGACCACGTTAAAGCCGAACCAACCAATGCATAACAGCCAGCTGCCCAAAGCCAGCCACGGAATGGAGCTGGGCGGAAAGGCCGTGCCCTTATCGCCATAGCGCCCCAAACGCGCACCCAAGAGAATAACGGCAGAAAAAGCAATCCAGCCGCCAACGCCATGCACCACCACGGAACCGGCGAAATCATGAAAGCTCGCGCCAAAGCTGGCTTCGAGCCAGGCTTGGAAACCATAATTGCCGTTCCAAATCATGCCTTCGAAAAACGGATAAACCAGCGCCACAATCACCCCTGAGGCGATGAGCTGGGTGCCGAATTTGGCGCGCTCGGCAATGCCGCCGGAGATAATCGCCGGAATGGCCGCCGCAAAAGTCAGCAGAAAGAAGAATTTAATCAGCGACAGGCCTTGCGGGCCATAAGCCTCATCGCCGCCATCACCGCTAATGGTTGCGGCCGAAGACAAAAAGTCCATGCCATAAGCCACTGAATAGCCGATGAAGAAATAAGCCAAACTCGACATGCCGAAATCCGATAGGATTTTGACCATGGCATTGACTTGGTTTTTCTTGCGCACCGTGCCGACTTCCAGAAAGGCAAAACCGGCATGCATTGCGAACACCAAAATGGCGCCCATGAGAATAAAAAAGACGTCGCCGCCTATTGCGTTGTTTTCCATGATAACTCCCCTAGATATGAGCATTTTTATGCAAGAATCATGCCAAAGCTGCCGCGCCTCACGCGGCGGTATTTGCTTGGCAGCGGGCTGAAACTGCTTGCTTTTTAGGCAGTGATTTTAACCGCGCCTAATTTATGGGCATATATCGCTTGTTTATCCCTGATTTACCATAAAGCCATTGGCTTTAAGGCGATGTGCCGGTAATGGGGCAGGGACTGGACGGGCGCGCGCTTTTGCGGCACTGTCGCAGCCAGTTGCGACAAGACGCACTGGATGCACTAAACGCACTAAGCGAGATGAGCGGTATGGAGACCGAATATGCCAGAGCAAAACCCGATAGTGATTCACGGCAGTGGCAGCACGGCGCGCATCACCGCACTGGCTTTGGCCGCCGCGATGGCTGATAAAAATATCCCGATATGGCTCGCGCCCCCTCATCAAGAAAACGCCCAAATAAATGAGCCGGACACGCGTGATTGGACCAGTGTTTTGGCCCTCAGTCCGGCGGCTAAAAACATGTTGGAGCTATTGGGTGTCTGGGCGCGGCTCGACCTGCCCACCGCGCCGGTTTGCGATATGGCGGTTTATGGCGATGCCGCCGCCATGGCGCATCAGGGCGGGCTGGATTTTAACCCCACACAGAATACAGGCAATGAAGAGCCGCAAAATGAGGTTAATGTGCTGGCGCATATTGTCAGTCGCACCAGCCTCGACCGCGCCATTCACGCGGCATTTGATGCGGCTTTTAAAACAGCGAGCAAAACAGCGGGCAAAACAGTGGGCAAAAACGCCAATGGCGCGCTAAATGGGCAAGCGCCCGCATTGGTTGATTTCGATAACACCACAGGCCGCGCCGATTTTGCTGATGGCACGGAGATGACCGCCGCGCTGCTGGTTGATTGCGCGCGCATGCCACGCGCCTCAACCGCCGCGCCACCATGGCGTCAATCGGGCGCCGCGCATTGGCTGGCTCATGATTATGACGCCGCCGCTTTGGTTTGCGCCGTTGACAGCGACCGCCCGCATGGCGGCCAAGCCGTGCAGATATTTTTGCCAAGCGGGCCGCTCGCCCTTCTGCCCCTGCCCGACCCGAAAAAACGCGCCCTCATATGGTCTTTGCCGCAAGCCCGCGCCACGGCTTTGGCCGATATTGAGGCGGATATTTTTGCCCATGAGCTTAACCAAACCACGCAAGGCCATGCCGGTGCGTTGACCGCTGACGGCCCGCGGGCTTTACAAAAATTATCGCTCGCTCTGGCAGAAAATTATGTCGATGGGCATATTTGTTTGCTGGGTGAGGCGGCGCATATTATTCACCCGCTGGCCGGTCAGGGGTTTAATTTGGCCCTGCGCGATGCGGCACAATTGGCCGACACATTATATGACGCGCAAAGTCTGGGATTAGCGTTAAATGGGCCGCATGCGCTGGCCGATTATCAGGCCCTGCGCCGCGCCGATGGCGGCACGATGGCCGCGACCACGCATTTTTTGGCCGAGATTTTTTCCGGCCCCCAAAGCCGCTTCACCGCGCCCTTGGCAAGGCTCGGCCTGGCACTCACCGGACGCATGGCACGCTCAAACAAGACGCTGGCAGCGCGGTTTCGGGCGCAAGCCAATGGCGGCACGCCGCCTCTGCCACGGCTGATGCGCGGGCGCGGGTTTTAGGTTTTCAGTAAAAGAGGACGCGGCTTTAGCGCGGCTTAACCGTCAAGCTTGCGGGCTTCTTCCGCCAACATAATCGGAATGCCGTCGCGCACCGGATAGGCCAGACCGGCCTCCTTCGAGATCAGCTCACCGGCTGTCGCATCATAAGATAGCGGGCCATGGCTGACCGGACACACCAACAGCTCCAATAAGGCCGGGTCGAGTTTTTGTGTATCGTTCATGGCGTCGCCTCTTTATCGGTTTTACTGAACGGCATTATCATTCGCGCCACCCGCTTGCCCGATTTGGGCCAGCACCATTTCAGTGAGCGCGATTAAAATTTCGGCCCGCTCGGCCAGGGTCGCCGCCTCCAACATGGCTTGCTTTTCTTGCGCGCCATAGGGGCTGATAATGCATAATGAATTGACCAAAGCCTCATTATTTGAGCTTTCAATGGCCGGCCAATCGGCTTGCATGCCATTGGCCTCGAGATAGCGTTTCAACACATCCAACACGCCCTCGCGATTGACATCAATACTGCCGACATCGGCAATCAGGTCACTTTCAAAGGGGCGATAATCGGCGCGAATTTGGCGATAAGGTGTCAGCACATTTAATTCCTCAGCCACCGCAAAGCGCGCCACGCCGGTCAGTGAGACCACCATGCGGCCATCATCGGTCTCGCTGAAAGAGGAAATGCGCCCCAAACAACCGACGCGCTGCAACTGATCGGCCCCGCCCTCATCATCATAAGGTTGCACCAGCCCCAAAAGGCGGCCTTTGCTCAGCGAATCTTCAAACATTTGCAAATAGCGCGGCTCAAAAATATTTAACGGCAATTGCCCGCGCGGCAGCAATAACACGCCTTCCAGCGGAAATACCGGCACGGTTTCGGGCAACTCACCAATGGTCTCAGGGTCAAAGGACATAAATCAAGCCTATCAGCTAAACAATATGGATGACAGCCGCTTGCGCGCCGCCATCACCAATTCATCTTGCGCGCCATAAGCGTCGAATAATTCGACCAATTGTTTGCGCGCCGCATCATCATTCCAATCGCGCTGCCGCGCGACAATTTCCAGTAATTCATCCAGCGCCGCATCGCGCCGACCCACGCCATGATGAACCAAGGCCAAGTCAAAACGCGCCTGATGATTATTTTCATCTTGCGCCACAGAGGCCTGCAATTGCGCCGCCTCATCGCCCTCAGCCCCGTCGGGATTATCGGCCATTTTCTCGGCCGCTTTATCAGCCATTTTTTCAGCCAAGGCCAAAGCGGCCCGCGCCGCGCCCAGCGCCGGGTCATTATCATGTGGCGGGCTGGCCGCCAAAGCCTGCTGCGCCGCCTCTATATTATTGGCCGCCAAATGGCTTTGCGCCAATCCGGCCATGGCACCAATATGACCGGGCTCTTGCTCTAACGCCGCGCCATAACATTCCACCGCATCCTCAATCTGACCGGCCGCCAAAGCTTCCGCCGCGGTTTCCATCAAGGCCTCGGCGGGCGACAGGCCAAGCGCATCATCCAAATGTTTTTCGAGGAATTTTTTAACCTCGCTTTCCGGCAAAGCGCCCATAAAGCCGTCAACCGGCTGGCCGCCCTTAAAGGCAAAAACTGCGGGAATGGACTGCACTTGTAATTGCTGGGCAATGGCGGGGTGTTCATCAATATTCATTTTCGCCAAACGCACGGCACCGTCAGATTGCGCCGCCAGCTTTTCCAACACCGGCGTTAATTGCTTGCACGGGCCGCACCAGGGCGCCCATAAATCCAGCAAAACAAGCCGTTCTTGCGACGCTTCAATCACCTCGGCCATAAAGTTCTCAGTCGTCACATCGACAATGCTGGCGCCGTCATCACCTGCCGGTGACGCGCCGCCTTGACCAAGCGGGGTGTCCAATGCGTCCGTGCCTTTATCGGCGGGTGTAAATTCTGATGACATAATCAAATCTCCTGCCCCTTAAATGGGGTCTTAAGCGCGCTTTGTCTAGGGGGGTGTCATCAGGGGCGTCTCGAGATGTGTCTCGGGATGTGTCTCGAGATGTATTTGAGGGCGCGCGCATTTCAACCGATCGGTTAAATGGCCACTTGTCAAACCGGCAGTGATGGTGCATAACGCAAGCCGTTCTGACATAGCGGGCGTAGCTCAGGGGTAGAGCACAACCTTGCCAAGGTTGGGGTCGTGAGTTCGAATCTCATCGCCCGCTCCAGAACATCTTGCCAAATTCGCCATCTTGCGGCCCTGCCGCCACCGCCCCAAAACGCGGGCGCGGTTTGCAAAAAGGCGCATCGGCTCCCTTTTTTCGCAAAAACGAGTGCTTGTTCCGCCCGAGGGAATATCCTAGCGTTTGTGAGTTAATCATAGAGGGAGAAAATCTCATGGAACAAATCACGGAATATCAAACTTTAACAATGTTTGGCACATATAGCATCGCGTTTGCCTTGCGCTCAATCGGTGCCATTTTGGGCATTTGGCTGGCCTTGCGTATCGCCAATAATATCCGCATGTCGGACGAAGACAGCATGGTCTCAAAAATTCTCGGCACGGGCTTTGGCGTGTTAACCGTCATGGGTGCTTATTATTGGCAGACCGCTTATTTCAGCCTGCGCGCCAATACGGCAAATGGCCTGAATGAGTTGGCCGCCAGCGGCACAGAGCTGGCCGCCGGCACACAACAATTTGTTGCCAATTTTGCCACCGGCAATGCGGTGACCTCGCCAGGCGCGCCGGTTATCGTATTTGACCTGATTGTGCTGGCCATGATTGTCGGCCAAATCTGGATGCCGAAAAAAGACTAATCCGGCACCATAATATACGGGCCCTTCGGGGCCGAACATCATGAAAGAGGGGCCTTTGGGCTCCTCTTTTTTTGCCAATTAATATGCGGTCTATTTGCGGCCGACTGTGGCGCGCAAAAGCCGCCTAATGGTCAGCCAAACCAAAGGCACGGTGATGGCGACCAGTGCCATATTGACAATTAACGGGTCCAGCGCGGGCTGGCGCGCCAGCACCCAATCAGCGGGTGCGCGTAATAAATTAACCAAATAATATGAAATCGCCACGGTCGAGACACCCTCCACCGTATGTTGCAAACGCAATTGCCGCGCCGCTGAATGATTGAGCGAAGCCAGAAGATCGGCATTTTGCTGCTGCATATCCAGCTCAATGCGGGTTTGCAAAAGGCCGGTCATGGCCGAAATTTGTTCGGCCAAATCATGGCGGCGGCGCTCGGTTGATTGATAAGTGGCAATTGCCGGTTGCAGGCGGCGTTCCAAAAAACCGCCAATGGTGATGCGGCTGTCAAAGGCGTGTTCTTGCAAAGACGCCAAACGCGCCGTCACCAAATCCCAATAGGCTGTGCAGGCGGCAAAGCGGAATGAGGTGCGCCGCCACACATCCTCCAGCTCGCCGGTCAATTGGCTCAAAAGTTCAAAACGCTCGCCATCGGCGCTGCCCGCAGCGGAAATGCTGGGCGGCACACGCGCCGCAATATCAGCCAATTGCGCTTGTGCGGCGCGGGCGCGGTTGAGGCCAATGGCGGCAAAAGAGCGATAGGTCTCAATCTCGACAACTTGCAGCGCGATACGCCCGACATCGCGGACATCACTATCGGCGGCGAAATCAAGGGCGATTTTTGTATGTCCGTCTTCGGCCACTTTGAAATCAAAAAATCCGTCAGCCAAACCGTTTTCGAGACGGCTGGCACAGGTCCAGCCCTCGCGTGCCGTGCCGCGCACACTGCATTGGCAATCAACCGCAACGACGACTTCGCCGCGGTTTTTTTCCAGCCAATCGCCGGGCAAATATTGCGCCGCCGAGCCGCTTTCGGCGCGCTCATCAATAATTGTCAGGGAGACAAATTCCGTATGCCGCTCAATATTAAATTGCACATCTTGATGGCGGGTGCGGATGAGGCGACTTTGCCCCTCATTTTCCCAATCAATATCGCTCAGCGTGTCAGATAAAATGGCGCGCAAGCCGTCAAACGCCTCATCGCCCGACAGACACAGCCGAAAGATTGCCGTCGGCAGGGCAAAGCGCGGAAACGGACGGGCATTTAATTCATCCGTAACCTGCCGCAGCCGCCATTGCGATTTATGCATTTGATTGGGGTTACTTGGCTCACTCATAATCTTAATACGCTATTTATGCCGCTCCGGTTTCCATCCATTGGCCTGAAGATGACCTTCAGCAAAAGCCAGCGGGCTGTCCTCCAGCGCGGTGGCCATTGTGTCATTCCAGCGATTGAGAAAGCCGAATGTGGCAATCACCGCAACAATTTCACAAATTTCAGCCTCGGAAAAATGAGGCGCCAATGCATCAAAATGCGCTTGGGTGGCACCATTGGGCACGCTGCCACCGGCTTGCGCCAGAGCCAAAGCGGCGCGCTCGGCATCGGAGAATAGCGGGTCGGTTTCATAAGACCACAGCGCTTCGATTTTCTTATCCTGCACGCCGCGCTCATGCGCGCCATGCGCCGTATGCGCCTGGCAGTAACGACATCCGGCCGCGGCGCTGGCAATATGGGCAATCATTTGCCGCAAGCCCGGCTCGAGCTTGGCCTCGGGGCCCAATACGGCGGCGCTGAGTGCTAAAAAGCCGCGCAGGATTTCCGGCCGATGCGCCATGATTTTCAAACTATTGGGCTCAAAGCCCATAACCGCAGTCGCCAGAGCCAGCTCATCGCTTACCTCGGCCAATTGGGCGGCATCTGCATTTTTTAAATGGGCCATAATCTCTCCTATTTCTTCTCGCGTTTTTTATCGGGCTTTTTAAGCGTAACAAAATTTGCCGTGGATGAACCGGTGGCCAATAATTGACCCGCCTCATCATAAAGCTGGCCTTCGACAAAACCGACCGAACGCCCGCGGCGCACCACTTGACCGACCGCATAAAGCCGCCCCGGGCGCGCCGGTGCCAACATGGATACTTTTAACTCCAATGTCGGGCTGATTTGCCCCCAATCGAGATTGAGGCCAATGGCAAAAGCCATCGCATCATCCAGCATGGCGGCGACATTGCCGCCTTGAATACCGCCCCATTTATTGCACAGCTTATCATCGGCATTAAACGCCATTTCCACAATGCCATCTGCCTGATTAACGGCCAATATTTCCAGCCCCAAATGAGCCGAGGTGGGGGAGGGCTTGCCATGCGCCGCTTTGACATTGGGCGGCCAATTTTCGCTGGCGGTTTCAAAGCCGCTGCGCGCCGTGCCCAATCGGCTCACATCAATCGCATTTGCGCTCATAATCATCTCTCCCCAATGACGCGATCCAATGACGCGATGACCATGCCTTGACGGGCCGCGCCGCAAACCTTGCCAAACCATAAGAGCCTGCTTGGGTGCTGGCAAGAGGTCTTGCCCATCTTGCATCTCATCGCTTTGGCGCATAGCGTGTGACGCATGAGCGATATTGCATCAAACCTGCCCTGGCTGCTGACGCCGCAACATGTGCTGACACTCAATGTGCGCGACGCCGATATAGATGATTTTAACCATGTGAATAATGTTGTTTATCTGGGCTGGATGGCGCGCGCCGCTTGGGACCATTCCAAAGCCTTGGGCTTTGACTTTGCCGCCTATCGCGCCCGCGATTGCGGCTTTGTTGTGACCCGCCATGAGATTGATTATAAAGCCGCCGCGCTGGCCGGTGAGACGGTTTATATCGCCACTTGGATCAGCATGAATGATGGCCGCTTACGGTTGCGGCGGCGGTTTCAAATGCTGGCCGCCAATGGGCGCGAACTGGCGCGCGGCATGAGCGATTTCGCCGCCATGAAAATATCATCGGGCCGCGCCATGCGTATGCCGGCCGATTATGCGACCGGCTATCCGGTGGACACCGCGGCAGAGGCTGTTTTCAGCTAGAGCTTTTAGGCTTTTGCGCCTCAGGCTTGCGACAGTGCGTAGCCGCCTTCCAATGTCAGCAATAATTTGGCCTCAGACGGGTCGGCCTCGATTTTGCGGCGCAGGCGATAAATATGGGTTTCCAAAGTATGGGTCGAGACTTGGGCATTATACCCCCAAACCTCATGCAGCAGCGTGTCGCGTGCTACGGCCGCACCGGCGGCACGGTGCAGAAATTTTAGGATATTGGTTTCTTTTTCGGTCAGGCGGATTTTGCTCGCACCATTGGACGGCTCAAGAATTTTCAGACTGGGGCGAAACACATAATCGCCAATCTGTAACTCCGCCGTTTCGGCCTGTTCGTGATGGCGCAATTGAGCCCGCATACGGGCCAATAAAATACCGAATTTAAACGGCTTGGTGACATAATCATTCGCCCCCGCATCCAGCCCAAAAATCGTATCCGCCTCGCTGGCCGCGCCGGTCAGCATTATAATCGGCGTGGTGATTTTATTTTTACGGATGATTTTACAAGTCTCGCGGCCATCTTGGTCGGGCAGGCCGACATCCAGCAAAATCAGGTCAAAGCCATGACCCGGCTGGGTCAGTTCTGCCAAGGCCGCGGTCGCCGTATCAACCCGCGCCAGTTCAAACTCATCATGCAGAGCCAATTGCTCGCCCAGCACCTCAGCCAGAGCATCATCATCTTCAACCAAGAGAATTTTTTGTTTCACCGCCATAGACCGCTTTTATCCCAGCCTTGACCCCTCTGGCAAGAACCCGCCGCAAATAGACGCGCCAGGGCGGCGAAAAAACATTTGCCGCGCCGCTCAAATTCATCGACTCTCGCTGCCATGAAGTTACGTTTTATGAGCGACATCATCATTACGCCGCGCGGGAGCCATAAACATAGCGGTCATTTGACCTTTGGCCCGCATCATTCGCGCTGCGCTTTGGGGCGCGGCGGGGTGACCCGCACCAAGCAAGAGGGCGATGAAAAAACCCCTTTGGGGCATTTTCCCTTGCGCCGCATTTGGTATCGGCCCGACCGCGTCATGCGCCCGCACAGCCACCTGCCCATAGCCGAAATTGCCCCGAAAAGCGGCTGGTGTGATGATATGACGGCGCCGTTTTACAATCGCCCGATTATACGCCCAACGCGCTTCCGCCATGAGGCTTTATGGCGTCATGACCGGCTTTATGATGTGTTTATCGAGCTTGGCTATAATGATGCGCCGCCCGAAAAGGGTCGCGGCAGTGCGATATTTCTGCATTTGGAGAAGAATAATTTTAACCCGACATTGGGCTGCATTGCGGTCAGCCATAACACCATGTCATTTATCTTGCGCCATGCCGCGCCGGGCTGTTTTGTGCATATTCAGCGCGGGTAAAGCTGAATAAAATCAGTCTCTTGCGCCAAATAATGCCGTGCCGACACGAATATGGGTCGCGCCCAGCGACAGCGCCGTTTCAAAATCACCCGACATGCCCATTGAAAGCTGCGACAGGCCGAGACCGGCGGCCAATTTGGCCAAAAGCGCGAAATGCGGACCGGCTGCCTCATCTTGCGGCGGCAAACACATCAGCCCGACCACATTAAGACCCAACTCAGCCGTGCAAAGCCCATGAAAAGCGGTTAGTTCAGACGGTGATACGCCGGATTTTTGTGGCTCATCACCGCTATTCACCTGAATGAAAAAGCGCGGAAACAGGATATCACCTGTCGCCTCTTCGGCTTGCGCGTCTTTCAAGGCGGCCATTTTACGCGCCAGTTTTTCGCGGTCCAATGTTTGAATGACATCAAACAGCGCCACCGCCTCTTTGGCTTTATTGGTTTGCAACGGCCCAACCAAATGCAATTCAAGCCCCTCATGCGCCGCTTTGAGCGCGGGCCATTTCTCCGCCGCTTCCTGCACGCGGTTTTCGCCGAAATGGCGATGCCCGGCCTCAATAAGCGGCGTGATGGCGGCGACCGGCTTGGTTTTGGAGATGGCCAGCAATTGCGCCGCCGCCGCATCGCGACCGGCAAGCTGCAACGCCGCCGTCATGCGCTGGGTTATGTCACTCAATTTGTCGGCGGCATGGTTTGGCATGGAAGCCCCTTTTTTCACATGCTTGTTTTAAACCAAGCGGCGGACTATTGCCAGATGCGCGCGAAACCGCCAAATTGACGCCATGTTTGTGCCGCCCTTTTTAATGCTTTCTGACCTCGCCCGCCAAACAGACGGCCAATCGAATTGTCGGGCTGATAGCCACGCCGATTTGCCCGCTGCGGTCAGCGCGCAGCCATTATGTGTCGGACTGGTTTTGCGCGATTATGCCCATCCGGCGCGCGCCGAACTGGCGGCGCATATGGCCGCGCTATGTCGCCGCCAAGGCCGCTATTTTTCCATTGCCGGTGATGCGCGTCTGGCCGCCCAATTTGATGCGGGCTTTCATTGCCCGTCTTTTATGCTGGCGCGACCCCGCTTGCGGCACGCCCCGCAAAGGGCGCATGTGCGCGCCGATACGGCAGCCGTGCATAATATGGCCGAGCTTATCGCCGCCAAGCGTGCCGGATTTGGGGGCGTGCTTATCTCGCCGGTTTTTGCAACAGCAAGCCATGCCAGCGCCCAGCCGCTGGGTGTGGCGCGCGCCGTGCCGCTTTTACGCGCCGCGCAGGCAATGGGCATGCGGGCCTATGCGCTGGGCGGCATGAATGGGCAAAGCTGGCATCGCCTTGGCGGGTTTGCGGTTGCCGACGGGTTTGCCGCGATTGACGCCTTTGCGCGATAAGCTCTTTTTGCAAGCCCCCCTATCAGCGCAGCGCATCACAAAGCGCAGCGGGGCGTGTGAACAGGCTTTACTTTTGCCCATGTCCATAATAGTCATGGGCTTGATTTTCCCGCGGTCTCAGCGACCGTTTGACTTTGACATAAAGAGTTCTGCCATGCGCCGCTTCACATTGTTTTTCACCAGCCGCTTCACCAGCCAGCTTATGGGCTTGCGCCGCCTCTTATTGACGCTCAGCCTGACCGCCGCTTTGGCGGCCTGTGGCGGATTATCGGTTGAGGCCGATTATCCCGAGACCGAAAATACCGCGACAGAAGAAAGCGGCTCGATTTTCGATTTTTTCACTTTTGGCAAAAAAGACCCCACATCCGAGGCTGCACCCGCAGCACAAGCCGCGCCACAAACCGCAGTACAAACCGCCGCACCGATACGCGGGCTGTCGGTCAATGCGGTTTTATGGCAAGCCAGTCTCGAGACCCTCTCCTTCATGCCGCTGGCCTCGGCCGATCCGGTAGGCGGGGTGATTATCACGGATTGGTATCATGACCCAGCCGCGACCAATGAGCGGGTGAAGGTGAATTTGATTATTTCAGGCCTTGGATTGCGCGCCGATGCGCTGCGCGTCAATTTGTTTCGCGAGACTTTGCGCGGCGGTAAATGGGTGGCCACGGCCAGCTCGTCGCGCGCGGCCCGCCAGCTTGAAAATATTGTCCTGACACGCGCCCGCGACCTTGCCGTGTCGCGCAACGCCAACCGGTAACTTGAATGAGCGACACGTCGCGCCCCCCTTACGACCCGTCTGCGCATGAAGCCCATTGGCAAAAAGCGTGGGATGAGGCGCGCTCTTTTGTGGCAGATGAAAGCGATAAATCGCGCCCGAAATATTATGTCTTAGAAATGTTTCCCTATCCATCGGGCCGTATTCATATGGGCCATGTGCGCAATTATGCTATGGGCGATGTGGTGGCGCGGTTTAAAAAAGCCCAAGGCCATAATGTGCTGCATCCAATGGGGTGGGACGCTTTTGGCATGCCGGCTGAAAATGCGGCGATGGAAAAAAACACCCATCCGGCGAAATGGACTTTTGAGAATATCGACACCATGCGCGGCCAGCTTAAAAAGCTGGGCCTGTCGATTGATTGGGGCCGCGAATTTGCTACATGCGACCCGTCCTATTACGGCCATGAGCAAGCCATGTTTCTGGATTTTGTCGAGGCCGGATTGGTTGACCGCCGCGAGAGCATTGTCAATTGGGACCCGGTTGACCAAACCGTGCTGGCCAATGAGCAGGTGATTGACGGCAAGGGCTGGCGCTCGGGCGCGGCAGTGGAGAAAAAAAATCTGACGCAATGGTTTTTGCGCATATCCGATTATGCGGAAGACTTGCTGGGCGCTTTGGACGGGCTGGAACGCTGGCCGGAAAAAGTGCGCCTGATGCAAGCCAATTGGATTGGCCGCTCGGAAGGGCTGGCCTGTCGCTTTGAGCTGACACCGGCAGCCAAAGAAATGGCGTCGGGCTTTGACGCGCTTGAGGTTTATTCAACCCGCCCCGATACGCTTTATGGTGCGAGTTTTTGCGCCATCTCGCCCGACCATCCGCTGGCCGTGCAACTGGCTGAAGACAATGAAGCGCTGGCGGCGTTTCGTGCCGACTGCGCCAAGCGCGGCACCTCAGAGGCCGATATTGAGGCCGGTGAAAAGCTGGGTTTTGACACCGGCTTAAGCGTGCATCATCCGCTGGATGCGAATTGGCATTTACCGGTCTATGTCGCCAATTTTGTTTTAATGGGCTATGGCACGGGCGCGATTTTTGCCTGTCCGGCGCATGACCAGCGCGACTTGGATTTTGCGCTGAAATATGACCTGCCGGTGACCACTGTGGTGCGCCCGAAAGATGACGCTGCCTTTGAAGTCACCCAAACCGCCTATACGGGTGATGGGGTGATGGTTAATTCAGCCGAGCTTGACGGCTTGGCACCGCAAGAGGCGCGCGCGCAAATGATTGCGCGTTTTGAGGCCGAAGGGCGCGGCGAAAAGCAGGTCAATTATCGGCTGCGCGATTGGGGCATTTCGCGCCAACGCTATTGGGGCTGCCCGATACCGATTATTTTATGCGATAGCTGTGGCAATGTGCCGGTGCCGCGCGACGCATTGCCGGTGACCCTGCCCGATGATGTCAGCTTTGACACGCCGGGCAATCCGCTGGCCCATCACCCAAGCTGGAAACATGTTGCCTGCCCAAAATGTGGCGGTGCGGCGACCCGCGAGACCGACACATTTGATACTTTTATCGACAGCAGTTGGTATTTTGCCCGCTTTGCCGGCCTGAATGAGACCGCGCCGACCGACCGCGCCGCGGTCGATTATTGGCTGCCTGTGGACCAATATATTGGCGGCATTGAACATGCGATTTTGCATTTGCTTTATGCGCGCTTTTACACACGCGCCATGCATAAGACCGGCCATGTGGCAGTGGCAGAACCCTTTGCCGGATTATTTACCCAAGGCATGGTGTGTCACGAAACCTATCGCCATGACGGCAAATGGCTGTCGCCCGATGAGATTACCCGCACCGGCGATGGCGCGGTTTTGGCCGCCAATGGCACAAGCCCTGTCGAGGTCGGCGCGGTTGAGAAAATGTCGAAATCGAAAAAGAATATTGTCGACCCCGATGATATTATTGCGCGCTATGGCGCGGATACGGCACGCTGGTTCATGCTGTCAGACAGCCCGCCCGAGCGCGATGTGCAATGGACGCAAGACGGCATTGAGGGCGCATGGCGATTTGTGCAAAAAGTCTGGCGGCTGTTTGACACCGAGACCGAGGCCGGTTTTATCGACCAAATGAACCCGCCCGAGCATGACACCGCGCGCGCGCTTTATGCACAAGTGCAAACAACCATTGATGCGGTGACCCGCGATTTGGAGGCTTTGGGCTTTAACCGTGCCGTGGCGCGGCTATATGAATTGGTCAATGCGCTGGGCGCACTTAAAAAGTCAGATGCGCCAAATGCAGGAGATGCCGGAGATGCAGGAGACGCAGGCGAGCACGAAAAATGCCGTGCCTATGGGCTGGCGCAATTGATGAAGCTTTTATCGCCCATGATGCCGCATTTGGCCGAAACCGGTTGGCGCGCCCTTGGCGGCAATGGGCTGGTGGCCGATGCCGTTTGGCCGATAGCCGATATGTCGGTTTTGACCAGCGATGAGGTGGTGTTGCCGGTGCAGGTCAATGGCAAAAAACGCGGTGAAATTTCCGTGCCGAAAGACGCCGATGAGGCTATAATCAAAGATATGGCGCTGAACGAAGCTGGGGTTAAAAAATTCATTGACGGTCACGAGCTTAAAAAAACCATCATTGTCCCGGGGCGCATTGTCAATCTGGTGGTCTCATAGGCGCGCCTTTTTAAGCGCGCTTATCAGCAGCCTATTTCTTGCCGCTTGCGGCTTTTCCCCGATTTATAAAATGGATGGCGCGCGGCTCGGCCCCCTGCCGCTCGCCGGTTTGGCCTTGCCTGATAGCGAAAATGGCCGCCTTTTGGCACGCGCATTAGAGGGGCGCTGGCGGGTCGATGAAGCCGCCACTTTCGATATACGCCTTACGCTGGATGAGCGCGCCCGCGATACGCAATTAAATGAGGCGGGTATTGGCGCGCGCATTGAGCTGACTTATGTGCTGCGGGCCGAGCTGCATCATCGCCCAAAAGGCAAAACCCGCCTGATGGAGCTGCGCCATATTGCCAATGTGGCGCGCAGTGATAGCGGCGCGGATGATTTAATACAACAACGCAATCAAGCGCGGCTCGCCATGCGCCTGCTGGCCGAGCGTTTCATCACGCGGCTGGCGCGTGAGCTGCCCAAAGAGCCGCCGCAATGAAGCTGAAAGCACATGAAGTGGAGGCTTGGGTCAGCGGGCTGAAAGCCGATAAGGCACCGGCGCTGGCTTTGGTTTATGGGCCCGATCGCGGTGGTGTGCATGAAACGGCAAAGGCCGTTAAGGCGGCCTATCTCGGCAAGGATTTTGACCCGCTGCAATATGTATCACTGGATGAGGGCGCGCTGACCGGCCAAGCCGGATTGCTGGCCGATGAAGCCGCCGCTCTGCCCATGTTTGGTGATTATAAGCTGGTGCATGTCAGCGGCGCCAATGCCGCCGTGCTCGCGGCGGTTAAATTTTATTTGGCCAAATTGGCCGAGACCCCCGGTTCCGGCGCGTCGATGATTATTGTCGAGGCTGATAATTTGCGCCCGACCACGCCCTTGCGCAAAGCCGCAGAGACCGATAAGCGCGCCATGGCCTTGCCCTGTTATGCGCTGGAGGCGCGCGATATTGGCCGTCTCATTCGCCAAAGTTTAGAGGGTGAAAATTATCGCATTGAAGCGCAAGCCATGGATTTATTAAGCGCACGTCTGGCCACGGATCGCGGTGTCATTAAGCGCGAATTGGAGCGGCTGGTTTTATATAAGGGCGTGCGCGATAAAAAAGACGCGCCGGGTATGGTGACCGGCGATGATGTCGAGGCGGCTTTGGGCGACCAAACCCAAGCCGATTTCGACCGGCTGATTGACAGTGTCGCGCTGGGTCGTTTAGACGAAGCCGATCGCGCTTTGGCGCGGTTGGAAGCGGCGGGCACGGCAGCGGCCGGCGCTTTGGCCGTGGCGCGAATGCATTTTCAAACCCTGCATTTGGCATTGGGCCAAATGGAGAGCGGTATGCCGCAAGTCAAAGCGTTAAACGCGTTTCGCCCGCCCCTGCATTTTCGGCGCAAGCCATTGGTCGAGCAACAAATGCGCCTCTGGTCGAGCGGCAAATGCGCCCGCGCTTTGGAGATTTTAAACGCGGCTGAAAAAGCCTGCCGCGGCGGGGCGAGCGGCCTGGCAACCGCGCAAGCCGGAAATGCGCTTTTGCGCATTGCGCGGGCAGCGCAAAGATAAAGAGTGCGGGCAGCGCAGAGATAAAGAGAGTGTTTTAAGGGCGCGCTTTTTAAGGACGCAAGAGCCGCGCAATCAGCGCATCCAATTGTTCCAGCGTTTTATAGGCAATGCGCACATCGCCGCCTTTTTTGCCCTTATCATCAAGCCGCACGCTAAGCCCCAGACTGTCGGCCAATTGCTTTTCAAGCTGGCGCGTATCGGCAGATTTTTCAGACTCCGGTTCCGGCGTCGCTGCAACCGAGGTCTTGCCGCTTTGGGCCGCAACCAATTGCTCGACAGCGCGGACGCTAAGCCCGTCTTTGATAATTTGTTTGAGCAGCTTGCCCATCACATTGGGGGCGTTTTTATCGGCCTCGGCCAAGCCCAAAAGCGCGCGCGCATGACCCATGGAAATCTCGCCCGCACTCAAGGCATTTTTCACCGCTTGGGGCGCAGCCGTCAGGCGCAATAAATTGGCAATATGACTGCGGCTCTTACCAATCGTCTCGGCCAGCTCGGCTTGTGTATAGGCAAACTCTTCGATAAGCCGTTGATATCCTTCAGCTTCTTCTATCGGGTTTAAGTCCGCGCGCTGCACATTCTCAACCAAGCCGATTTCCAAAGCGGTCACATCATTGACCGGCTGCACAATCACCGGCACTTGATGCAAGCGGGCTTTTTGCGCCGCCCGCCAGCGTCTCTCACCGGCGATAATCTCATATCCGCCATCGCTGGGGCGCACCAGAAGCGGTTGCAAGACGCCCGATTTCTCAATCGAAGCCGCCAAAGCGCTTAATTCTTCATCATCAAACACTTTACGCGGCTGATAAGCCCCGGGGCGCAGCTCATCAATACCGACATAGATAAAGCCGCTACCAGCCGCTTTTGTTGAGATATCTGATGTGTCAGGCGCCCTCGCGGCAGCCTCAGCAGAAGCCTCTGTCGTGAGTTCTGGGGCAGGCGCATCCGGCGTGACCGCCACTTTCGGCGCGGCGGCATCGCCAATCAGCGCAGACAAGCCCCGGCCCAAACCGCGTTTGGCTTTGCGGGGGGCGGTTTTTTTTGCGTCGCTCATGTCACTTTCCTATCCCGATTGAGGTTGGGTCACGCGGCTTGGCGCGCGCGTTCACGCCGCACCAATTCACCCGCCAATTGCATATAGGCCAAGGAGCCGCTGCATTTATGATCATAGAGCAGCGCCGGTTTACCAAAGCTCGGTGCCTCGGAAACCCTGACATTGCGCGGAATAACCGTCTCATAAACCAAGCTGTCAAAATGCGTCCGCACATCGGCATCGACCTGGGCCGATAAATTATTGCGCGCATCATACATGGTCAGCACAATACCCTGAATATCCAAAGCCGGATTAAGACCGCCCTTAACCTGCTCAATTGTGCTCAAAAGCTGGCTCAAACCTTCCAGCGCAAAAAATTCGCATTGCAAGGGCACAAGAACCGATTGCGCGGCGACCATCGCGTTCAGGGTCAACATATTGAGCGAGGGCGGGCAATCAATAAAAATATAGGAAAAGCGGCTGGCCGCGCTATTGGCGGCATAGGCCGCCAGCGCATCCGCCAAGCGATGAATGCGCCGCTCATGATCTGATAATTCTACCTCAACGCCCAGCAAATCCATGCTGGCCGGCACCAGATGAAAGCCGGGCACGGCGGTTTCGCAAATTGCCTCGGCCAGACTGGCATCACCCAGCAACACATCAAAACTGGTCACTGTGCGCTGGGCGCGGTCAATGCCCAAACCGGTTGAGGCATTGCCTTGCGGGTCGAGGTCAATCAATAAAACTGGCTCGCCAATGGCGGCCAGAGCCGTGCCGAGATTAATCGCCGTGGTGGTTTTGCCAACGCCGCCTTTTTGATTGGCCAAACACATAACGCGCGGCGCATCTGGCGCAATAGCGGGCTGGGGGGATGGGTCAGATGGCGACAAATGGGTGTCCTCATACAAATGCGCGTTTGCGCGACGAGCCGCTTTTCAGCCGCCAATCGGTGCACGGGGCGCGATGGCGGTTAATTCCAATATCCGCGCCGCAGCATCCGTATCGCTGACATGCGCCGATAGGCTGAGTTTCCAATATTGTTCGCTCGCCGTCAATTCTTCCTGCCAATTGCGCCCCTTATGAACCAGCGCAACTGTGGATGAATTACAAAAAGGCGCGATGAGCCCCAATAAATCGGGCAGGGGGGCCAGCGCGCGCGCCGTAATCACATTAATCTGCGCCAAAGCGGGCGGCATATCCTGCGCGACCGCCTCAATGCGGGCGTGATGCACCACAGCCGTGAGGCTAATATCTGCACTCGCGGCGCGCAGAAAAGCGGCCTTCTTGCGGTCGCTTTCAATAAAATGCACCTGCGCGTGCGGGGTTTTCTCGGCCAGCATAATCGCCAAAACCAGCCCGGGCAGGCCGCCGCCACTGCCCAAATCAAGCCATACGGTCGCCCCCTCCGGCGCGTGGCGCAGAATTTGCGCCGAATCCGCAGCGTGACGCTGCCAGAAATGCGCCAGCGTATTGGGACCGACAAGATTGACCGATTGCTGCCATTTGCCCAAAAGGGCCTGATAGGCCATTAACTTTGTGAGTGTTTCACGTGAAACATCATATATCTCGGCAAAAGCCTCGGGTGTTAGCCCGTCCGGTATTGGTTTAGCAGACATGGTGGCTATCTTTATTCTGCCGCATTCGGGGCGGGTTTGGGAGCGAGATTAGGGTTAGGGGTGGCTTTGCGCGCATGATGCAATAATAAAGTCAGCGCGGCCGGTGTCATGCCATCCAGTCGGGCGGCCTGTCCCAAAGTGACCGGACGCGCCGCCGCCAGTTTCTGGCGCACTTCCGTTGCCATGCCCTCCAGCGTCAAATAGTCGATATCTTTCGGCAATTGCAGCGCTTCATCGCGGCGAAACGCTTCAATATCAGCCTGTTGGCGGTCGAGATAACCGGCATAGCGCGCATCGGTTTCAATCTGAAACCGAATATCCTCATCCCAATCGGCCATGTCCGGCCAAATCGCGGCGAGGTCTTGCCAGTCAATGGATGGATAAGCCAGCAGCTCAACCATATTGCGGCGCACCCCATCAGCGCGAATATGCAGACCTTTTTGGCCCGCCTCATTGGGGGTCATTTGCCAGCTTTCGGCCTTGGCGCGCGCGGCCTGTAATTTAGCCATTTTGGCATCAAAATACGCCGCGCGTTTGGCCCCGACCAACCCCGCCGCCACACCCTTAGCGGTCAAGCGTTGGTCGGCATTATCGGCTCGCAAGGTGAGGCGATATTCCGCCCGTGCGGTGAACATGCGATAGGGCTCGCTCACCCCCTTGGTCACCAAATCATCAATCATCACGCCAATATAAGCCTCGGCGCGGTCGAAGATAATGCTGTCCTGACCGGCGGCGGCGAGGGCCGCATTCAATCCGGCCACCAGCCCCTGACCAGCAGCTTCCTCATAGCCTGTCGTGCCATTAATCTGTCCGGCCAAATACAGCCCGGGCAGGGCTTTAAGTTCGAGGCTGGGCAGCAGGGCGCGCGGGTCAACATAATCATATTCAATGGCATAGCCGGGCCGCATAATATGCACATTCTCAAGCCCGGGAATGGTGCGGATAAACGCATCTTGAATATTCTCGGGCAGTGAGGTGGAAATGCCATTGGGATAAACGGTCGGGTCATCCAGGCCTTCCGGCTCTAGAAAAATCTGATGCGAAATCCGGTCGGGAAACCGCACAACCTTATCCTCAATCGCCGGACAATAGCGCGGGCCGACACCGGCAATTTGCCCCGAATAGACCGGCGATAATTTGACGTTTTTTTCGATTATATCAAAGGTCGCCTGATTGGTATGGGTGATATGGCAGACGGTTTGCGGCACGGTGATTTTTTCACTCATAAAGGAAAACGGCACGGGATGTTCATCGGCCGGTTGCGCTTCCAAAATATCGGTATTAATCGTGCGCCCATCAAGCCGCGCCGGTGTGCCGGTTTTCATCCGCCCCAAAGACAGCGCGCCGCTTTCACCGGCCAGCGCGTAAAGCCGCTTGGATAGGGTGATGGCCGGTGCCTCGCCATGGCGTCCCGCCGGAATGCGCTGCGTGCCAATATGCACAATGCCATCGAGAAATGTGCCGGTGGTCAACACAATCGCCGCCGCATTAATGCGCTTGCCATCAGCCGTTATAATGCCGCAACACCGCCCCTCATGCACCACTACATCATCAACCGGCTGGGCCAATACATGCAGGTTTTCAGTCTCGGCAATGGCGGCCTGCATGGCGAGGCGATAAAGTTTGCGATCGGCCTGTGTGCGCGGCCCGTGCACCGCCGGGCCTTTGCGCCGATTAAGCAGGCGAAACTGAATACCTGCCTGGTCAGCGACGCGGCCCATCAGCCCGTCCAACGCATCAATCTCGCGCACCAAATGACCCTTACCGACACCGCCAATGGCCGGATTGCAAGACATCTCGCCAATCGTTTCCAACTTATGCGTAACCAACAGAGTTTGCGCGCCAAAGCGCGCCGCCGCTGCCGCCGCCTCGCAACCGGCATGGCCGCCACCAATGACAATCACGTCATAGCGCGGTGCAATGTCTGTTTCTGCCTTCATATTCCGGCTTTCATATCCCTGTCTTCCGGTACCTTAATGGCGTGATAGCGCATAAGCGCCAATGCCGACAAGCGCAAATGCGCGCAGCACCCCCTCATGGCCAATTGTTTCACGTGAAACATTTCGCGCTATTTGCCGATACAAAAATCAGCAAAGACAATATCCAATAATTGTTCGACATCGACCGCACCGGTCAGCCGTCCCAAGGCGCGTTGCGCCAAACGCAAATCCTCGGCAGCCAACTCCAAAGCCGGTGCGTTTTGCGCCGCCTTAATATGACGAAGCACATCTTTTAAAATCTCGGCATGGCGCTCGCGCGTCACCAAGACGCTGTCGCCCAAACCGGCCTTTTCTCTCACCAGCACCCCAAGCCGCGCCATCAGAGCGCCCGCGCCCGCACCGCTTGTCGCCGACAAGGCCACATCATAAGACCCATCCGGGGCGGCTGCGATATCGGATTTATTGGCCAGCCGCAAATCCGCGGCAGCCAAACGGCCTGTCATCTCGGCAGGCGACAACACCGCATCGGGGGCGCTGACCAGCACCACAATATCGGCCTCATCGGCGGCTTGCTCGGCACGGCGCACGCCCTCGCGCTCAATATCATCACCGGCGGCACGCAAGCCCGCCGTATCGACCAGCGTCACCGGCACACCATCCAACACCATCGCCACCTCAATGGCATCGCGTGTGGTGCCCGCACGGGCCGACACAATGGCCGCGGCACGACCCGCTAACATATTGAGAATACTAGATTTTCCGGCGTTTGGCGCACCCAATAAGGCAATCTGCACACCATCGCGCAGGCGCAAACCCCGCTTATCGCCGACATGCGCCGCCAAAGCGTCGTGCAGGGCGGGCAAGCCATTCAGCGCCGACTGCCCCAAACCGCCGGGCAAATCTTCATCGGCAAATTCCAAATCAGCTTCCAAATGGGCCAGCATGGTTTTCAGTTCATCGCGCCATGCCTCGGCTTGATGTCGCAATTGACCGCGCAATTGGTCGAGCGCACGGGCTTGTTGGGCACCGCCTTCCGCGTCAATCAAATCGGCTATCGCCTCGGCGGCGGTTAAATCCATTTTGCCATTCACCACAGCGCGGCGGGTAAACTCACCGGCCTCCGCCGGGCGCAATCCGCCCACCTGCGCCAATGCAGCCAAGACCGATTGCGTGACCGCCAAGCCGCCATGCACATGCAGCTCCACCATATCCTCACCGGTAAAACTATGCGGCGCGGCAAAGCGCATAATCAGCGCCTCATCCAATAGGGTTTTATCTTGCGCGCCATCAGGCTCAGATAGTGACGCCAAGGGGGCATAGAGCCGTCGCAAAGCAGCTTGGCGCGGGGGCGGGGGGGTGGTGACGCCCAAAGCCGTTAGGGCCGCGTCACAGCTGCTGCCCGACAGGCGAATAATCGCCACCGCCGCGCGCACCGGCGCCGTCGATAAAGCGAAAATCGCATCCTTTTGCGGCGCGCCATGATTATCAGCCGACATGCTCAGGTCTCACCTTGTGCTGCTCCGAATTTCGGCTAACCTGCCCGACATGACCGATAAAGGCAATGCCATCTTCACGCGCAATCGGCTGGGCGCGGCGACCAGCCCCTATCTTTTGCAGCACAAGGATAATCCGGTGCATTGGCAACCTTGGGAGGCGGCCGTGTTTGACGGGGCGCGCCGCCGCAATGTGCCGGTTCTGCTTTCCATCGGCTATGCGGCGTGTCATTGGTGCCATGTCATGGCGCATGAAAGCTTTGAGGATGACGAGGTCGCCGCGCTGATGAATGCGCATTTTGTCTGCATCAAGCTCGACCGCGAGGAGCGTCCCGACCTTGATGAGATTTATATGAGCGCGCTGGCCATGATGGGCGAACAAGGCGGCTGGCCACTGACCATATGTCTGGATGCTGAGGGCGCGCCCTTTTGGGGCGGCACATATTTTCCCAAAAATCCGCAATATGGTCGCCCGGGCTTTATGCAAATCCTCACCGAGATACATCGCATTTGGACCGAGACACCCGACAAAATCGCCGCCAATACCAAAGCGTTGACGCAATCTTTAAAGGCCAAAGCCGCTGCCGATGCGCGGGGCGATATGCCCGCCGGACTTCCCGCCCGCGCCGCGCAAACTCTGGCCGGTCATATTGATATGGATAAGGGCGGGCTGGCCGGTGCGCCGAAATTTCCGCAAGCCTTTCTCTATCAGTTTTTATGGCAGCAAGCCCAGCTGAGCGGCGACGCCACCATGCGCGAGGCGGTTTTGGTGAGCGCGCGCAAAATCTGTCAGGGCGGGATTTACGATCATGTCGGCGGGGGCTTTGCCCGCTATAGCGTTGATGCGGATTGGCTGGTGCCGCATTTTGAGAAAATGCTTTATGACAATGCGCTGCTCATTGATTGGCTTTGTGCGCTTTATCGCGACACACAAGAACCGCTTTTTGCCGCCCGTATTGCCGAAACCGTTTCTTGGCTCATGCGCGATATGGTGACGCCCGAAGGCGCATTTGCGGCCAGCCTCGACGCCGATACGGAGGGCGAAGAGGGCAAGTTTTATGTCTGGGACAAGGCCGAGATTGAGGCCGTTTTGGGCGCAGAAGCAGAGACAAAAGCAGAGGCCTTTTGCGCGGCTTATGATATTTCCGAAGGCGGCAATTTTGAGGGTAAAAACATTCCCAATCTTTTGGCACATGGCGATGCGCCTCTGGCTCATTTCGAAGCCGCCCGCGCCGCGCTGCTCAAAGCCCGCGCCACGCGCACCGCCCCCGGGCGCGATGATAAAATTCTGGCCGATTGGAACGCCATGATGATTGGCGCGCTGGTTGAAGCGGCACGCATATTTAACCGCGCCGATTGGCTGGCTTTGGCCGAGACAGCTTATGCCGCCGCGCGCACCGCGCTGACTGATAAGCAGGGCCGCCTATGTCACGCCGCGCGCAATGGCCAACGGCTCGATGTCTCGCTGGCCGGCGATTATGGCTTTATGGGGCAAGCCGCCGCCGCGCTTTATGCGGCAACCGGTCTCGCTTCTTATCTCGACCAGGCCCGCGCCGATGCCGATTATTTACACGCGCATTTTCACGATGACGCCCGCGGCGGCTATTTTGCCAATCTGGCCGATGAGACGACGCTATTGGTCAATAATAAACCGGTGCAAGACAATGCCCAACCAGCCGCCAATGCCGCCGCCCTCGCGCTGTTTGCGACGCTGGCCACATTAACCGGCGATACTATCTGGCGCGCCCGCGCCGCGCAGGGGTTCACCGATTTGGCCGGTCATTTGGCGCAAGGCTATCCGGCCATGACCGCGCTCTTAACCATGCGCGGCACGCTCGACCATGCGCTGTCAATCATCATTATTGCCGAGACTGATGCAGAGAGCGATAAGACCGCGCTTGAGCGCGCCGCCTTGGCGCATCCGATATTTTGCCGCCAGGTCATTGTGTTGCCGCCCGACAGCACGTTAGAGCCTGCCCATCCGGCGCATGGCAAGGTGATGGTGGACGCCAAGCCTACCGCCTATATTTGTCCGGGCCAAAGCTGCCGCCCACCGCTGACCGATGCGGCCGCGCTGAGCGCCGAACTTGACGCCTTGCTGCGCGCGCGACAAACTAAGCCGCTAGATTAAATCGGAGCGAGCGCATGAACGAGACAGTTCAAATACCCATTGGTGATGACTATTTTGACGGCTATTTGGCCCACCCCAAAGGCGCGCCGAAAGCCGGTGTCGTCGTCATTCAAGAAATTTTCGGCGTGAATGGCGATATTAAGCAAACCGCCGATTGGCTGGCCGATGAGGGCTATCTCGCCCTCGCGCCGGATTTATTTTGGCGTCAAGAGCGCAATGTCTCACTAACAGACGGCTCTGAAGCGGAATGGCAAAAAGCCCTTGCCCTGATGAATGGCTATGGCGGCGATGAAGGCGTTGGGGATATACAAGCCGCGATTGATTATTTGCGCGCCCGGGGCTGCGCGAAAATCGGCACAATCGGCTTTTGTTTGGGCGGGCGCATGGTGTTTCTCGCCGCCTGCCGCACCAATGCAGACGCTCACGCTTCCTATTATGGGGTCGGTATTGAGGGACTGCTGGGCGAGGCGGAAAACATTACCGCGCCGACATTGGTTCATATTGCGGCTGAGGATGAATTTGTTCCAAAGCCCGCACAGGCCGCCATTAAAGACGGGCTGGCCGCGCATGAACTGGCGCAAGCGCATATTTATGACGGGCAAGACCATGCTTTTGCGCGCCATAATGGCATGCATTATGACGCCGCCGCCGCCGCATTGGCGCATGGCCGCACATTGGATTTATTTCAAAAAGCGCTTGGCTGAACGGCGTTGACGTGACCGCTTAAGTATTCATCGAGTCGAAAAACTCATCATTGTTTTTGGTGTTTTTCAGTTTATCAATCAAGAACTCAGCCGCATCAACCGCACCCATTGGGTTGAGGATGCGGCGCAGCACATAGATTTTCGCCAAAGCGGCCGGGTCCACCAGCAGCTCTTCTTTCCGCGTGCCTGATTTCATAATATCAATGGCCGGGAAGACGCGCTTATCGGAAATTTTCCGGTCGAGCACGATTTCCGAATTGCCGGTGCCTTTAAATTCTTCAAAGATGACCTCATCCATGCGCGAGCCGGTTTCAATCAGCGCGGTGGAAATAATGGTCAATGAGCCACCTTCTTCAATATTCCGCGCCGCGCCGAAAAACCGCTTCGGACGCTGCAAAGCATTTGCGTCCACACCACCGGTCAAAACTTTACCAGACGACGGAACAACTGTGTTGAATGCCCGACCCAAACGCGTGATAGAATCGAGCAAAATCACAACATCGCGTTTATGCTCCACCAACCGTTTGGCCTTTTCAATCACCATTTCTGATACTGCAACGTGTCGCGTCGCTGGCTCATCAAAAGTAGAGCTCACAACCTCGCCTTTCACAGACCGCTGCATGTCAGTGACCTCTTCCGGGCGCTCATCAATCAATAAAACGATCAAATAACATTCTGGGTGATTTCTCTCGATAGAATTGGCAATATTTTGAAGCAAAACGGTTTTACCAGTCCGCGGCGGTGCGACGATCAAGGATCTTTGGCCCTTACCAATTGGTGCAACCAAATCAATAATACGCGCGGAGCGGTCCTTTGTTGTGGGATCCGCTAATTCCATATTCAATCGCTCATCCGGATAAAGCGGAGTCAAGTTTTCAAAGGCTACTTTGTGACGAGCGTGCTCTGGATTTTCAAAATTGATTTTCTCAACTTTCGTCATGCCAAAATAGCGTTCAGTATCCTCTGGTGCCTTAATGATACCTTCGATTGTATCTCCCGTCCGCAAGGAAAACTGCCGTATCATTTCTGGAGACACATAGATATCATCCGGACCGGGCAAATAGTTTGCCTCAGGGGATCGCAGGAAACCAAATCCATCTTGAAGCACTTCCAAAACTCCATCACCGGATATTTCCACGCCATCTTCAGCACGCTCTTTCAAAATAGAGAACATCATGTCACCCTTGCGCATGGTTGACGCGTTCTCAATTTCCAGCTCCTCAGCCATAGAAATCAAATCTTTTGGGCTTTTTGCCTTCAATTCAGCTAAAGTCACACGG
>JAQWZC010000135.1 GCA_029253645.1 Alphaproteobacteria bacterium
AAAATGCCCGTCTGATGGGCATGGACCCGACCGGCAATGGGCGGCGCGAAAGCTATAATTGCCAGCCCATGCCGCGCATGACCAATACTTATATGTTGGGCGGCAATCACGAACCGGATGAAATCCTCGCCAGTGTCAAAGACGGCATTTATGCGGTTTCTTTTGGCGGCGGACAGGTCGATATCACCTCGGGCAAATTCGTCTTTTCTTGCACCGAAGCCTATGAGGTGAAAAACGGCAAGCTGGGCGCACCGCTAAAGGGCGCAACGCTTATCGGCACCGGACCGGAATCCATGCAGCGCATTTCCATGATTGGCAATGATATGCAGCTTGATGAAGGCATTGGCACTTGCGGCAAGGCCGGACAAGGTGTGCCGGTCGGTGTCGGGCAGCCGACTTTGCGCCTTGAAGGGCTGACGGTCGGCGGCACGGCTTAGCCTCAAACCGGATTGAAACAGGGTTGAAACCGCGCCGGAATGGCGGGGTTTTTCAGCCTGTATCGAGAGTATGTCTAGAGAATATCTGTCGGATAATCGCGCAATTCATCATCTTCAGCCGCGCCCTCATCAGCCATAAATTCGCGGTAACGAATATCCTCATCTGGCAGACCTGCGCTTGTGTCAATGTCGGTATTTTGCGCGTGCTCGGCCACCCCAGACAGGTCGCCGACCAAAATCTCAGAGAAAACCAGTTGCCCGGCGGCATAAACATTGAACTCCAACTGCACTTCTTCTGCATGACCGGCGGCAATGATGAGCCCGCGACTGAGCTCGCTTTCGGCATTTTCGGCACTCACCCTCAAAACGCGGAAGGTATCGTCAGCGCCGTCAACGGACCCAAAATCCAACGCATCTTCCGGCGCATATTCTTCGTCATCTGCCAATCGATAAAAAACGCCGCCGGATAAAATCGTCAAAACGAATTGCAAATCGGCAAAATCTTCCTCGCGATTGACCAGCAGATTTTGTTCGCCGCTCAGCACATCGCGGAAATAGAAAACACCGTCTTCATCAAACTGAATATTGCGCGGCAATTTCATCTCAATATCTGTCAATTCCGACTCCGGCACCGGAATCGCAATTTCAATTGTCGCGTTTTGCTTCAGTGAGGTCTCAATCAGCGCCATCATATCAGCCACATCGGTTGCGACCGGCTTCACCTTGGCCGCGCTTTTTGTGGCCAATAAAGCCTCATAAAGAGCTTGGTCGGCAATGCGCCCGTTTTGCGTATTGCCGTCGCGCGCGGGTTCTATCAATATCGCGCTTGGCTCATTTTCTTGCCCCGAACCGGCCTCGGATTCTTGCTACAAGAGCAAAAGCACGGTCATGATTGCGGGCGTGCTGACAAGCGCCGACGAGAAAACAATCGAACTCGCAGCGGCCACAACGCCCAGGTCAATGTTAAAGGTCGCCAAATCGCCATCGCGCGGCGCGGCCTGAAATTGGCGATAGCGCAAAACCGGATGCGTGCCATTATTGTTTAAGGCAAGCGGGTTGCGAACAGTCGGCCCTTCGGCGTCAGGCAGGGACGATAAATCAATAAGCGACACCTCGCCCAAGCTCAGCTCGCCAATATCAATCTTTAATGTTTTCATCACGGTTCACCCTCCAAGAGGCTTCTTATTTTTACCAATGAATGAACAAACAAACGCGTGCGGGTTGCCCCCGTCTTTTTCAGACGCATAAATAAGCAAATAGTTAATAATCTGTCAATCAGCCAGACAGGATGACAGCCGGATTTGGCCCCGTGGTAATCTTGAAACCTAGAGAAAATACGGGTTTTTTGAGCCTAAAAAGATAGTGAATAAATTGCTAATTATTCACTGGCGCGGCCAAGCTGCGGGCGGTGACGGAGGGCAGAAGTCTAGAGCGTCAGCGTTTCATAGGCTTTGCGAATATCGCCGCCCCATTCATTTTCATATTGCTCAAGCAGCCGCTCGGCCGGGGATTTACCGCTGCCGACAACATCCTCAAGAAAGTCCAAAAACTTGGTTTCATCATCGCCTGCCGCATCCTTAAAGCCGCGATTTTTCAGCCCCTGCTTGGCGAGCGGCAGAATATCACGCGCGACATCCAGCAAACTGCCGCCGCGAAATGGCGTGGCCAGACCGGTTTGCGCCGCGCCCATCCGCAAGGCGGCGCGCTCGGCTTGCGTCCAATCAGCGACATAGGCCGCGACTTGGCTTTGCACATCGGCATCATAAAGCAGCCCGACCCAAAAGGCCGGCAGCGCGCAAAGCGACGGGCGCGTGCCGCTATCCGTGCCGCGCATTTCAATAAATCGCTTCACCCGCGCCTCAGGAAACAGCACGGTCAGATGATTTTCCCAATCCTGCGCCGTCGGTTTTTCGCCCGGCAAAGCAGGCAATTCGCCCTTCATGAAATCGCGGAAATTCATGCCCAGCGTATTGATGAAGGCACCATCGCGCACAACAAAATACATCGGCACATCAAGCGCATAATCGACATATTGTTCAAAGCCGAACCCCTCATCAAAAGCGAAGGGCAACATGCCGGTGCGCTTCGGGTCGGTATCGGTCCAGACCAGAGAGCGTTCCGATAAATGGCCGCTCGGCTTGCCATTGATAAAAGGCGAATTGGCGAATAAAGCGGTGGCCAGCGGTTGCAACGCCAGCGCGATACGCAGCTTTTCAACCATATCGGCCTCGGAGCCGAAATCGAGATTGACCTGCACAGTGGCGGTCAAATACATCATCTCCGTGCCGCGCCCGCCTTGCTTGGGCATATAATCGGTCATTAAAATATAGCGGCCCTTGGGCATACGCGGCGCGGCGTCAAAATTCCAAAAGGGTGTGTAGCCAATGCCGAAATAGCCCTGCCCCAGCTTTTCGGCGACGGCGTGAACCTCATCCATATGCGCGCCAATCTCGCCGCATGTTTGGTGAATATTTTCCAGCGGCGCACCCGAAAGCTCAAGCTGGCCCGCAGGCTCCAACGTCACCGAACCGCCACCCGCTTCGGCTGAACGCGCCAGCCCGACCAGCGTGTCGCCCTCATATTTGCCTTCCCAGCCAAATTGCATCAGCCCTTCCAGCATCGCCCTAATGCCGTCCGGCCCCTCATAGGGCAGCGGCGCAAAATCTGCTTTGCGATAGCCGAATTTTTCATGCTCTGTGCCGATACGCCAGTCTTGGCGCGGCTTGCAACCGGCGACCATCCAGTCTTTCAACTCGGTAATATTCTCTAAAACGGGATCAGCCGCGTCGGACATTCGTATTCTCCTGCACGCGCAATCGCATGATTGCGTTGGCGGCGTGGTGATAGGGTGAATGTAGGGTCGTTTGGGAAAAACGACAAGCCAGCGATGCCCCACCTTATGTTATGGCGTATCTTGATGCGTATCTGGCCAATCACCAATGCGGCTTTGCAGCAGCGCCAAAGCCGCCACCACAGCCGTATCCGTGCGTAAAATACGCGGCCCTAATGACAGCGAAAATGACCCGGCATGGGCGCGCAGCGCGGCGCGTTCAGCCTCATCAAAACCGCCCTCCGGCCCAATCAGCAGGGCCAATTTGCGACCCTTTAAATCATCCAGCGCGGCCAGCCCCGCGCCCGTTTGCGCCGCCTCGTCACAAAAAATCAGCACCCGGTCTTGCGGCCAATCGGCCAGCGCATCCGGCAAGCGCGTGGCGGCGGCAATCTCCGGCACACTCAAAATATTGCATTGCTCAGCCGCCTCAATGGCATTGGCTTGCAAGCGTTCCGGCTTCAGCTGACCGCCCTGCGTGCGCGCCGTGATGACCGGCCATAATGTGCCGACGCCCATCTCAGTGGCTTTTTGCGCCAAATAATCGAGCCGGTCTTTTTTCACCGGTGCCACCAGCAGCCAAATATCATTGGGCGTATCTTGCGGGCGGGTTTGTGCTTCAGCCTCAATCACCAATTGTTTTTTTGTGAGCGCGGCAATGCGCCCGCGCCATTCGCCATCGCGGCCATTGAATAAAAACAGCGATGCGCCGACCTCCAGCCGCAGCACATTGCGGAGATAATGCGCCTGCTTATCATCCAGTGACACGGCGCGGCCTTGCGCCAAATCCTGTGTGACGTGAAGTCGCTGACTTATCTTCTGGACGGGTGGTGTGATGCGTGGCATGAAAAACTCCTGAATTATATGTGCCATAAATGAACGGATTGGCCAATCATGTCGCCACAGAAAAACCATATCGCACCGGCGGATACGCAAAGCGGCTTTTTGCTGTCGCGCTTATCGCCGCGCGGGCAGGCGATTGCCCAATTGGCGCGCTATGACCGTCCGATTGGCGCATGGCTGTTATTCTGGCCGTGTTTTTGGGGTGTGGGGCTGGCGTCGGCGGCGCTGAACAGTCTGCCGCCCTTAATGCCGCTTGTGGCTTTTGCCATTGGCGCGCTGGCCATGCGCGGCGCGGGCTGTACCTATAATGATATTATTGACCGCCATCTCGACGCTCAAGTGGCGCGCACGGCATTGCGCCCGCTGCCCTCGGGGCGCGTCAGCTTGCGGGCCGCTTGGATGTTTTTCATCGCGCAAATTTCTGTCGGCTTTGTGGTGCTGCTGTCTTTTCAATCGCTGTTCATGGTCGCGCTGGGGGTCGCCGCGCTGGGGCTGGTCGCGGCTTATCCGTTTATGAAGCGCATTACCTATTGGCCGCAAGCCTGGCTGGGCCTGACCTTTAATTGGGGCGCGCTGATGGGCTATGCCGCCATCACCGACACGCTGCCGCCTGCGGCTTTCGCGCTTTATGCGGCGGGGGTTTTTTGGACGCTGGGCTATGACACGATTTACGCCCATCAGGATAAAGAAGATGACGCGCTTATCGGCGTTAAAAGCACGGCACTCTTGCTGGGCGCGCGCACCAAGCCGATTTTGTCGGTGTTTTATGGCGCGAGCTTGGCCTGTTTGGCACTGGCCGCATATCAGGCGCAAATCGGCCCGCTATTTTGGACAGCCCTGCCGATTATCGGTTGGCATTTGCTGGTGCAAATCACCCGCCTCGACATCGACAAGCCGGAAGTCTGCCTGCAAATCTTTCGCGCCAATCGCAATACCGGCATGATTATCGCCATTGCCTTTGTGCTGGGCGTTTTTTAAACTCAACCCATCATAATTTGCCGCATCCTTAACCGCCCGCTAAGGGGTGCAAAAGCCCGGCAAGAAGGTCTATATTAGGGCGATGAGCATGACACAATCCCCGAAACTGCGCCTATCAGCGCGCGCGCTGGTCGCGCCCGCGGTTTTGCAAAAGCTGCAAACCCGTTCCAATTTGGTCGGGCTGGCCTTGGTCGCCCATGCGTGGGGCGTGGTGTTTGCCGCAATGGCGCTGTTTTATGTATTTCCCAATCCGCTGACATTTATTCTTGCCGTGATGATTATCGGCGCGCGCCAGCTTGGCATTGCCGTGCTGATGCATGATGCGGCGCATAATGCGCTGTTTCGCACAATAAGTTGGAATAATTATCTGTCGGATTGGCTGTGTGGATATCCGATGATGGCGCGCACTGACGCTTATCGGCGCTATCATTTGCAGCATCATATGCGCACCCAACAAGATGACGACCCCGACCTGATTTTATCAAAGCCGTTTCCCATCACCCGCAAAAGCCTGCGCCGTAAAATCTGGCGCGACCTGACCGGCCAAACCGGATATCAGCAAAGAAAAGCGCAAATTCTGAACGCGCTTGGCCCGCGCGAATTGGGCTTTGTCGGGCGGCTGGCGCATTTTTGGAGCAAGCTGGGCGGCACGGTGATAGCGCATATGGTTATTTTGGCGGCCTGCACCGCGCTGTTTCATTGGAGCTATTATCTGATGTTCTGGCTGCTGCCCTTTCTGACCTATCATATGGCGATTACGCGGCTGAGAAATATCGCCGAACACGCCATTGTGCCCGATAATAATGACCCGTTTCGCAATGCCCGCACGACCAAAACCAATTGGCTGACACGGCTGTTTTTCGCGCCCTATTGGGTGAATTATCATGTCGAGCATCATTTAATCATGCATGTGCCGTGCTGGCGTTTGCCGCTCATGCATAAAACGCTGTTGGCCGATGGCTATGGCGACCGCATGGAAATGGCGCCGGGCTATTTTGATGTTCTGAAACGTGCCAGTGCGCGGTCTAATGATGAAGACACGCCGGGCATGATTGTGCATGATGGTCGCAACCGCCTGAAAGGCAATTTCTCCGAAGGTTTTTCCGAAACCGCGTAAAGCAGGTAATTATATGTCCTCTCCTACCCATTTGGCCGATAGCGAAGCCGCCAATCTCGCTTTGGCGCAACAATTGATTGAATTGACCCGCGCCGCCGGAGCCGATGCCGCCGATGTGCTGGTCAGCGATAGCGCCTCGCTATCCGTATCGTGCCGCATGGGCGTGTTGGAAGACACGGAACGCGCCGAAAGCCGAGATATCGGTCTGCGCGCCATGATTGGCCAAAAGCAGGCTTTTGTTTCCGGCTCGGCTGTTGATGATACCGCCTTGCAGCAATTGGCCCAGCGCGCCGTTGATATGGCGCAAGCCACGCCGGAAGACCGCTATTGCGGTTTTGCCCCCGAAGACCGGCTGACCACCGACATTCCGGCGCTTGATATTGCCGATGATTATGAACCCGATGCCGATAAATTGCTGGCCATGGCCATTATGTGCGAGGACGCCGCGCGCGCCATTAAGGGCATTACCAATTCAGAAGGTGCTGGCGCAGGCTGGGGACGCGCCACCACCGCTTTGGTGACCAGTCACGGGTTTCAAGGCGCTTATACCAGCACCAGCTTTTCCGCCAGTTGCGCCGTGATTGGCGGCGAAGGCGACGCGATGGAACGCGATTATGCCAGCCATTCGGCCCGCCATTTGGAAGATTTGGACGCGCCCGAACATATTGGCCAACGCGCCGGTGAGCGCACGATTGAGCGGTTGAACCCGCGCAAGATTGAAAGCACCAAAACCAACGTGGTTTACGCGCCGCGCGTCTCGGCCTCGCTATTGGGGCATTTATCCGGTGCGATTTCAGGCAGTGCGATTGCGCGTGGCACATCATTTTTGCGCGACCAAATGGGCCAGCAAATTATGAGCGCCCACATCACCATTGAAGATGACCCGTTGCGCCCCCGCGGACTGCGCTCGGCCGGTTTTGACGGCGAAGGCGTGGCGACCGCCAAGCTGACGCCGATTGATAAGGGCGTGTTACAAAATTGGTGGCTCGACAGTGCCGCAGCGCGCCAGCTTGAGCTTGAAACCAATGGCCGCGCTGCCCGCGGCATTGGTGGCCCGCCCGCCCCGTCAGCGACCAATCTTTATATGCAAGCCGGAACGGATAGCGTTGACACTATGCTGAAAAATATCGGTACCGGCCTTTATGTCACCGAACTTATCGGCATGGGCGTGAATGGCGTGACCGGCGATTACAGTCGCGGCGCGTCGGGCTTTTGGATTGAGAATGGCGAGCTGGCTTATCCGGTGAGCGAGGTAACGATTGCGGGTAATTTGAAGGAAATGTTCTTAAACATGACACCGGCGGATGATTTGACTTTCCGCCATGGGGTGAATGCGCCAACCATTTTGGTTGAGGGCATGGCGCTGGCCGGTCTATAAGCGGTTCTATAAGCCGCACAGCAAGGGCGCATGACGACCGGAGCGGGCTGAATGAAGCCGTAATCACGCCACAATATGCTATACATTAGCCTGATAGGGGCGAATCAACGGGGCACTGAGGGGCGCGCAAGCGCCGAGATATTTTGAGTCAATTGACCACAGAATTAGACAAGCAAACGTCGGATAAAAGCATGACGCATAATCAGCGCGCCGATGTGCAAGCGCAATATCATGCGCGCCGCTCGCGTTCTATCGCGCTGATTGAGCGTATGCTCAAAAGCTATTTGCGGCCTTATATTTGGCTGCTTGGCCTGTCGGTTTTGCTGAATGTCATTATTGCCGCCACCACCGGCGCGCTGCCTTGGTTTATCCAGCTTGCGGTTGATGAGGTGTTTAATAATAAAGACCCCAATATGCTTATTTTAGTGCCGGTCGGGGTGATTGCCATTTCCTTTATCAAAGGGCTGGCAACCTATGCCTCCAATGTGATTATGAATTTTGTCGGCCAACGCTCGACCTCAAATTTGCAACGCGATTTATTTTCGCGCCTCGTGCATGGCGATTTGGCCTATGTCGGGCAGCAGCATAGCGGCGCTTATATTTCGATTTTCATGAATGATGCGACACGCCTGCGCGCCACGGTCTCCACCATGATTGTCTCGCTCATTCGCCATTTGCTGACGGTCGTCGCGCTGATTGCGTTCATGTTCACCATTAATTGGCATTTGGCGATGATTTACACGGTGATTGTCATTCCGATGGGCATTGCCGCCATGCGCCGATTGGGCCGGGTCACGCGCTCGGCCTCACGCGATGGCCTGCAAGAGACCGGCGAATTTTCGACCCTGATTGCCGAAACCCTGAGCGGCTTGCGTATCGTTAAAGCCTATGGCCAAGAGCGCGACCAGATTGACCGCGCCGGTTCGACCATTGATCGGGTGTTGGAATTTACCATGCGCGCCATTCGCGCCCGCGCCGCCGCCAGCCCGGCCATTGAGGCATTGGGCGGCATTGCGGTCGGTGCGATTATTTTTGTCGGCGGCTATCAATCCATGCAGGGCAATTTGACCGCCGGTGAGTTTATGGGCTTCATCACCGCTTTGCTGGCCGTCTATCAGCCGCTGCGCTCAGTCGCCAATATGCAAACCGTGCTGCAAGAAGGCGTTGCGGCGGGCACGCGTGTCTTCGCCATTCTCGACGCCCAAGACCATATTGTTGACAGCCCCGATGCCGGTTTATTGACCATTGATAAGGGCGCGGTGCACTTCAATAATGTGTCCTTTCAATATGACGGGCGCGAGCATCCGGCGCTGAACGGCGTCTCGATTAATGTCCAGCCCGGCCAAACCGTCGCGCTGGTCGGCGAGTCCGGCTCGGGCAAATCAACCCTGCTTAATTTGACCCTGCGCTTTTTTGATGTCAGCGATGGGACGATTGAGATTGACGGGCAAAATGTGCGCCATGTCACGCTGGACAGCCTGCGCCGCGCCACCGCTTTGGTGACGCAAGACCCGTTTTTGTTTGACGATACGATTGCCAATAATATCGCCTATGGCTCGCCGCAAGCCGATGCCGCCGCGATTGCGCAAGCCGCCAAGCAAGCCGCCGCGCATGAGTTTATCTCCGATATGCCGGAGGGTTATGATACGCGGGTTGGGGAAAGCGGTATTCGCCTGTCCGGCGGCCAAAAACAGCGCATCGCCATTGCCCGCGCCATGCTCAAAAACGCGCCGATTTTATTGCTTGATGAAGCCACCTCGGCGCTGGATACCGCGTCAGAACAAAAGGTTCAGACCGCGCTCAATAAACTTATGCAAGGGCGCACCTCACTGGTTATCGCGCATCGCCTATCGACCATTATGCATGCTGATTGCATTTATGTGATGGCTGAGGGGCAAGTGGCCGAGAGCGGCACGCATGATGAATTGCTGGCGGCCAATGGCGTTTATGCCGACCTTTATCACAAACAATTTGAAAATGAGGGCAACTAATGGCCGTTTTGCGGCTGTATCTGTGCTTCGCATTTTTGGCTGCGCCGTTTCTTCGTTTTCAACTGCGCCAACGCGCCGAGGCGGGACGCGAGGAAGCGCATCGGCTGCATGAGCGTTTCGGCCAAGCCTCACAAAGACGCCCGACCGGCCCGCTTATTTGGGTGCATGCGGCATCTGTCGGGGAGACCAATTCCGTTCTGCCGCTGATTGACGATATGCTGGCGGCGCAGACGGATTTACAAATTTTGCTGACCACCGGCACGGTGACCTCGGCGCAGATTGTCGCCGCTCATCAAACCCGCCAAAAAAATGCCACGCGCCGCCTTATCCATCAATATGCACCGCTTGACCGCCGCCCGTGGGTGATGCGCTTTCTGGCCTATTGGCGACCGCAAGCCGCGCTTTGGGTGGAAAGCGAAATTTGGCCCAATATGATTTTGGCCTGCGAAGCGCATGGGCTGCGCCTGATAATGCTGAACGGGCGCATATCGCCGCGCTCTTTCAAACGCTGGAAACGTTTTGACAAAGCGGCGCAATTTCTGCTCGGCAAATTTGCCCTGCTGACCGCGCAAGATGATATGAGCGCACAGCGTTTGCGCGCTTTGGGGCTGTCGGAGATTGCCACGCCGGGCAATTTGAAACTCGACGCGCCGCCGCTCATGGCCGATGCGGCGCAACTGGCCGAGCTGCAAAACGCCATTGGGCAGCGGCCCTGTTGGCTGGCCGCCAGCACCCATCCGGGCGAGGAAGAACAGCTTGCCATAGCGCATCAAATGATTGGCGAGACCAGCGATAATTTGCTGACCATTATTGTGCCGCGTCATCCCAATCGCGGCGCGGCGATTGCCGATGCGCTGCACAAGCACGGCATGAAACTGGCGCAACGCTCGAAGGGCGAAATGCCTGCGGCGGATACGGATATTTATCTGATGGATACGCTGGGCGAAATGGGGCTGGCTTATCGGCTCGCCAATATTGCCTTTATCGGTGGCACGCTGGTGCCGCATGGCGGGCAAAACCCGTTTGAAGCGGCGCAGCTTGAGTGCGCCATTTTGCACGGGCCGCATATCGCCAATTTTGAAAGCCTGTTTGCCGATATGGCGAGCAAGGGCGCAACGGCAGAAGTCACCGATGCCGCAACGCTGGCAACACAAGTCACCGCCCTGCTCAACACGCCCGCCACGATTGAGCAAATGCAAAACGCGGCGAAAGATTACAGCGCCTCTATGGGGGGGGCGCGGGCGCGCATGAGCGCGCTTTTACAGCCCTTTATCACGGCAAGAGATGAGGCTCAAAATGGCTGAACCGCGCTTTTGGCAGTCACGGCGACATCCGGTCAGCTTGGCACTGACGCCGCTCTCGCTCCTCTATCGCGGATTGGAAGCCGCCAATCGCAAGCTGGCGCATACCCAGCATCCGGGCAAACCGGTGATTTGTGTCGGCAATCTTACCGCCGGTGGTGCCGGTAAAACGCCGACCGTGCAATGGCTGGCCAAACAATTGGCGGCGCGCAATATGAGCCCGGCCATTTTATCACGCGGCTATGGCGGCAATGCCAAAGGCCCGCTCAAAGTCGATAGGGCGCAGCACACAGCCGCGCATGTCGGCGATGAGCCGCTTATGCTGGCGGCGGATTGGCCGGTTTATATCGGCGCTGACCGCATGCAAAGCCTGCGCCTTGCCGTGCAAGACGGGGCCGATGTGATGATAAAAGATGACGGTTTTCAAAACCCGTCTTTGGCGCATCATTTCAATCTGATTATTGTCGATGGCAAAACCGGCCTCGGCAATCAGCGTCTGCTGCCCGGCGGGCCATTGCGCCAACCGCTTGATGCCGCATTGCAAAAGCTTGATGCGCTGCTGGTCTTGGGCGCGGCGACGCATGACAGTCTCGGCTTTTTAATGGATGCGGTAGAAGCCTTCGGCAAGCCGGTTTTTCATGGCGAGATTACGCCGACGCAAAAGAAAAAAGCGGCCAAAAAAGTGCATGGCTTTTGCGGCATTGCCAAGCCGGAGAAATTCCGCGCCAGCCTCGAGGCGCAAGGCTATGAGATTATCGGCTTCACCGCTTTCGCCGACCATTATAATTTCACCGATACGGACGCCAAAAAACTGCTTGATAGCGGAGACGCGCTGATTACCACGCAAAAAGATATGGCGCGGTTACACGGCGCACCCAAGGGCAGCGCACGCGGCAAGCTGGCAGCCCGCGCCGCCATTTTGCCGATTAAGTTAAAGGTCGAAAATGAGGCCGCTTTAATCAACGCCATTGCGGCGGCCATTGCCGATGGGCAGGCCAATCGGCTCTATACTTCTTATTGACGGGACGGCTTATTGATTAGGGTCGCCATCTGCCAGCAAGGCCGGGTCGAGGCGCGCGCCGCGCCAAAACATCCGCCAATCGAGATGCGGGCCGGTGGAGCGACCGGTAGAGCCGACCGTCGCAATCACATCGCCGCGCTTTACCTTTTGGCCGACTTTCACCTTTAAACTATCGAGATGCATATAGGCCGAGGTGACGGAAAGCCCGTGATCGATAAACACCAAACCGCCCTCAAAATACATATCCGGTTCGGCCAACGTCACCGTGCCGGAAGCCGGTGCCATGACCGGTGTGCCCCGCGGGGCGGCAATATCAATGCCGAAATGCGGACGACGCGCCTCGCCATTATAAAA
>JAQWZC010000001.1 GCA_029253645.1 Alphaproteobacteria bacterium
CCGAGACCTGCGCCGTCAGCCGCACCGGCAATCAGACCTGCCCAAACCCGACCATGAGGTGTTGACCGCGCATCCTTCCGTCTCGGGCGAGTTTCTGACCCGCCTCGGCTGCGGGGATGTGGCGGTGAAGGGCGGCATTGAAAAGCTCGATGGCGATGGCGTGCGTTTTGCTGATGGCAGTCGCGAGAACATCGACGTGATTATTTGGGCGACCGGCTATCGCATTTCATTTCCGTTTTTGAAGCAAAACGTCCTGACGGCGGCGGATAATAAGTTTCCGCTTTATCGTCGCATCGTGAAACCGGGCTGGCGAAATTTGTTTTTTGTCGGCCTTGCGCAACCCTTGCCGACGCTGGTTAATCTGGCTGAGCAACAGTCTAAATTCATTGCCAACGTCTTGGCCGGAAATTATGCCATGCCCGATGATGCGGCGATGGAGAAGCAAATTATTGCCGATGAGAAAGTTTATCTGGGCCATTTTTACGAGAGTGAGCGGCATACCATTCAAATTGACTTCAATAAATATGTCAGCGATTTGAAAAAAGAGCTTCGCGGTAATTGGATTGCGGCTGAATAAAAAGCGTTGTAAAACGCGGATAGTTTATTGGGGGATATCATGAAGAAACAATTCGCATTACTCGCGGCGGTGCTTTTGTGCTCGTCAGCTATCGCAGCCGATATGAGCACCAAAGCGCCGAGCATGGCCACCAAAGCGGCGCATGAGCGCGTGTTGGAACGCTTGCCGTTTGAAAACACCGAAGATTTCAAGCTGGCGACGCGCGGTCAATTGGCCAAGCCTGGAGCGCTGGTGATTAAAGATGCGACCAGCCGCGTGGTCTGGGACATGACCAATCTGGAATATCTTGACGGCGACCGCCCCGATACGGTGAACCCAAGCCTGTGGCGGCAAGCTCGGCTGAACGCTATTTACGGCCTGTTTGAGGTAACCGAGGGTATTTACCAAGTGCGCGGCTATGACCTTGCCAATGTGACCTTCATTAGGGGCGATACCGGCTGGATTGTGGTTGACCCGCTGACTGCCACGGAGACGATGAACGCGGCGATGAAGCTTGTCGATAGCCATTTCGGCAAGCTGCCCGTAAAAGCCATTTTGGCTACCCATAGCCATGCCGACCATTTCGCCGGTATTCGCGCTCTGGCCGATGAAGATGATTTGACGAGCGGGCGTATCCGCTTTGTCGCGCCCGAGCATTTTGTCAAAGAAGTGACGAGCGAAAACGTGATTGCCGGTAATGCGATGGGGCGGCGCGCCGGTTTCATGTTCGGCAATTTATTGCCCCGCACGCCGCAAGGTGCGATTGATAGCGGCTTGGGCAAAGGTGTCGCCTTTGGCACGATTACGCTGCTGACCCCGACTGATGACATCACCGCGACCGGCCAAAAGCTGATACTGGACGGGCTGGAGGTCGAGTTTCAATTGACGCCGGGGGCGGAAGCACCGGCCGAGTTTGTTTTCTATCTGCCGAAATATAACGCGCTATGCGTGGCTGAAGAGGTGAATGGCGTGATGCATAATCTCTATACACCGCGCGGCGCAAAAACCCGCGACGCGCTCATCTGGTCGCGCCATCTGACTGATATGTTGGAGCTGTTCGGCGATCGCATGGATGTGGTTTTCGGCTCGCACCACTGGCCGCGTTGGGGGCGTGATGCGGGTTATGATTATATCGCCAAGCAGCGCGATATGTATCGCTTCAT
>JAQWZC010000015.1 GCA_029253645.1 Alphaproteobacteria bacterium
GATACGGAAGGCGGCGAGACTTTTGTCTCATCGATTTCAGGCGATGGTGACCCGGGCTATAAAGTGACCTCAAAACTGGTCACGGAATGTGCCCTATGCTTGGTCGAAGACGGCGCAAACCTGCCCGGAGGCAGCGATTATGGCGGCGTGCTGACCAGTGCCAGCGGCCTTGGCAGTGCGCTGATTGAGCGCTTGAGCAAAGTGGGCATCCGTTTTGACGGGCCGCATAAAGTGGCGGGGTAAGGGCGCGATTTGCTTAATGTGGGAAAGCGCGGTAGCTTTTTTATTCCTTTCCCCAACATAGAGCCAAATGTGCCCTTAAATTTATTACGCCTCGTCATCCCTTTTTTGTTTTTTCCTTTTCAAGCCAGCGCGCAAACGATTGATGAACAGATAAACCGGCTCATGCAGCCGCTGACCGATATTCTCTCGGCGTTTATTTTTTATTCTGTTCCGCTGGGCGGCACGGATTTGCCGCTGATTGTGGTCTGGCTGATTATTGCCGCCTTTTTCTTCACTTTTTATTTGGGCTTCATCAATCTGCGCGGCTTTGGTTTCGCCGTCAGTGTGGTGCGGGGCGCGCTGCGTAATGACAAGCATGATGGCGAGATTAGCCATTTTCAGGCGCTGACGGCGGCCATGTCGGGAACGATTGGTGTCGGTAATATGGCCGGTGTCGCGATTACCGTTTCCCTCGGCGGGCCGGGCGCGATTTTCTGGCTGATTGTCGCCGGGCTGGTCGGTATGACGACAAAATTTGTCGAATGCACTTTGGGCGTCAAATATCGCACGATTAATCCCGACGGAACCGTGTCGGGTGGGCCGATGTATTATCTGCGCGACGGGCTGGCCGAAAAAGGCATGCCGCGTCTGGGTAAATATCTCGGGGCGTTTTTCGCCCTCAGTATTGTTGTCGGCTGTTTGGGCGCGGGCAATATGTTCCAATCCAATCAGGCTTATGTGCAATTGGTTGAGGTGTCGGGCGGCGTTAACAGCCCGCTGGTCGGCTATGGCTGGCTCATCGGCATTGTGATGGCGGTGATAGTCGGGCTGATTATCATCGGCGGCATTAAATCCATCGCCAATATCACCGTCAAGCTGGTGCCCTTTATGGTGGTTACTTATCTGTTTTTGGCGGGCTTGGTCTTGCTGATGAATATCACCGCCATACCGGCCGCCTTTGCGCTGATTTTCAAAAGTGCTTTCACTATGGAAGGCGTCTCGGGCGGCTTTATCGGCATTATGATTTTGGGCTTTCAACGCGCCGCCTTTTCCAATGAAGCCGGTCTCGGCTCGGCCGCCATTGCCCATGCGGCGGTACAAACCGATGAACCATTGAGCGAGGGCTTTGTCGGCCTGTTGGAGCCGTTTATCGACACTGTGGTCATTTGCACGCTGACCGGCTTGGTGCTGGTCATCACCCTGCCAAGCGAGGCATTAATGGGCAGCGGCATGTCGGGCATTGAATTGACCTCATCGGCTTTTGCCGAGAATTTGTCATGGGCGCCCGTGCCCTTGTCTTTCGTCGCCATGATATTTGCCTTTTCGACCATGCTGGCCTGGGCCTATTACGGCATTAAGGGATGGACCTATTTGGTGGGCGAGGGCAAGAATAAGGAAAAAGCCTTTGGGCTGGTATTCTGCCTATTCATCATTATCGGCGCGTCCATTAAGCTGGACACGGTTTTGGAATTTGCCGATGCGATGATTTTCATCATGGCCATTCCCAATCTTATCGGCCTGTATATTCTGGCACCGGATGTCAAAAAAGACCTCGCCGCCTATTTGGATGCGCGCCAAGCGGGCTGACGCGGAAAGCGGGCAGTTGCTAAAGAATTGCTCTGGTCGGCAAATTCAGATAGGGCTGATATATGAGTTCAGTTCGCTTTACCTGTTTGATGAGTTTCTGTGCCGCTGCGCTTTTTATCGGCGCGGCGCGGGCCGAATGGAAATCCGAGCCGCCTGAAATTATGGCCGGTGGCGAGATTATCGGACAATATTATCATTTATTCAGCAAAACCGATCCGCCGCATTTGGTCTGGGTTGCTTATAATAATGAAACCTATTTATGCCGTGGCGATGACGACCTGTTTCGCTGTCAATCGACCAAAAACGGCGCCATGCTGCCGCCGCCCATCACTGGCGAGGCCGCCGCGCCGCCAACACCATAAAGCGGGCAAGGGGCTCTTTCTAAGACCGAGATTTTCGGTTAGCTTGCCTGCATGACGCAAACAGAACTCGTTTTTCCGACCCTGCCGGGCATTGATATAACGCCGGTGTTTCAAGATAGCCGCAGCCCGATGGGGCAGCATATCGGCCTTGTCTATATGGGCTTTGGCGATAAGCGCATTTGCACCGGCCTGAAATGGGATGACAGCCTTGTCGGCAATGCCGAGACCGGCGTGCTGCATGGCGGCGTGGTGACGGCGATGATTGACGAGACCGCCGGCGGCGCATCCGTGCTGGCGACGGATTATAAGTTTTCCGTCGCAACAATTGACCTGCGGGTTGATTATATGCGCCCCGCTCAGCCGCGCCAAAACCTCTATTGCACAGCCTATATTTATCGCCTGACCCGGCGCGTGGCGTTTTTCAATGCCGAGGCGTTTCACGATGACCCGACCAAGCCGATTGCCGTCGGCACCGGCACTTTTATGGTGGGGGCGAATGATTCCGTGCCCGATTTATTGGGCAGCCCGTTTCGCGCCAGCCAAGATGAGGGTGACAGCCATGCATGAGACGGCGTTGATTGACGGGGTTCTGGCCGCCATACCCTATGCCGGTAAGCTGGGGGTGACGGCGCGGCTCGACAAAAACGGCACACTGACCTGCACCCTGCCGTTTCATGAAAATCATATCGGCAATGCCCAATTGCCCGCCCTGCATGGCGGCGGTTTGGCGAGTTTTTTGGAAATCACATCAGTGTTGCAATTGGCGCGCCAGCAGGCCGCCATTCAAGACATTAAGACGCCGGAAGACTTGCGCCATATTGTGCCGTTGCCGGTTAATGTGACCGTGCAATATTTACGCAGTGCGGGCGCGTTGCCCTGTTATGCTGAGGCCAAGGTTTTGAAACTCGGGCGGCGCACCAGCACAGTGTTTTGTCAAACCTGGCAAGATGATGAAACAAAGCCGGTAACCTCCATGACCGGCGTGTTTATTCAACCGAAATCTTAGGCGTTTTTCCGCTTGCCTCGTCGGGCAGACGGCTTAGTGTCTTCTGCAAATAGGAGTGTTTCATGAGCGAACAAGAAAACGAATATCAACCGCCAAAGGTCTGGGAATGGGATCAAGAAAGCGGTGGGCGCTTTGCCAGCATTAACCGACCGATTGCCGGTCCGACCCATGACAAAGAATTGCCGATTGGCGAACATCCGATTCAGCTTTACTCGCTGGGCACGCCCAATGGCGTTAAAGTGACGGTGATGCTGGAGGAGCTTTTGGCGCTGGGTCATGAGGGCGCCGAATATGATGCGTGGCTTATCAATATTGGCGAAGGCGACCAATTCGGCTCGGGCTTTGTCGATATTAACCCCAATTCCAAAATTCCGGCGATGATGGACCGCAGCGGCAAGGAGCCGATACGCTTGTTTGAGAGCGCCTCCATGCTGGTGCATTTATCTGAGAAATTCGGCGAGTTTATGCCCGAAAGCGGGCAGGCGCGCGCTGAGGCTTATAGCTGGACATTTTGGCTGATGGGTTCTGCGCCTTATCTGGGCGGCGGCTTCGGGCATTTTTATGCCTATGCGCCAAGCAAAATGGAATATCCGATTAACCGTTTCGCTATGGAAACCAAACGCCAAATGGATGTGTTGGACCGCCATTTGGCCGCGCATGAATATCTGGCCGGAAGCGATTACACCATTGCCGATATGGCGACATGGCCGTGGTATGGCGCGCTGGCCTCGGGCTTGCTTTATGACTCTGCCGAATTTTTGCAAGTGCAGGAATATAAACATCTCAATCGATGGGCCAAGCAGATTGCCGAGCGTCCGGCGGTGAAGCGCGGCAGTATCGTCAATCGCCCATGGGGTGATAAAACCGCGCCGGAACGCCATAGCGCGGCGGATATTGATGCGGTGCTGAACGCCGATTAACAGCGATTAAAAACTATAGGTCAGCCCAATGCGGGCAAAGGGCCAGAGTTCAAATTCGTCAAGCTCGTCATTAGCGTCTCTTTCCTCAGCCTCCACATCCGCGGCCAAGGCGACACAGGCGGCGGAGAGCTGTAAATTGCTGAATGAGAAATTGCAATCTTGCGTGCGTAGGTCAACCGAGGGCGCACCATATTGTATCGCGCCAATACTGAGGCTCAGCCCCAAGCCGCCGCCGACATTGCGGCCAATCCCCAGCAGCACATAGGGCGCGTTTTCATTTTCAAACCCCACAGTGCCGGTCAAAAAGCCAATCTCGCTGCTCGCATAGCTATTGGCGCCGATTTCGAATTCATCATCTTCATTGGGACGTGCCGCCATGCTGAGGTCGGGCGCACCAAACACCATGCCGACTTCCATATTGAGGAAGGACAGGGGAAAAAATTGCAAGCCAATGCGCGGCGCTTCAATGGTCGCGGAGGCGAAAAATTGATTGCCGTCATCATCGGTGAAATCATCATTATAATCGAGCGCGCTATAGCCCAGCACCAAATCAAAATGCTGCGTCAGATTGCGCGTATAAATCGCCTCAATGCCCAAACTGCCGGCCCCAAGGGTGATGCCATTGCGGCCTTGCGCGGCGACAGAGAGCGGCGCGAGCCATATGGCCAAAAGCAAAACAAAGTAACGCATAAAAACCTCCATCGCCTTTTCTACCAATTTCACCGGCGCTGGCCTATGACGCAAAGGCCACACATCTGCCCAAAAATGGTATCTGAAAATAGGGCGAAAAATTTGCCATTTCTTGGCTTGCGCCGTAACTTATGTGTCTTGAGATTAGGGTTTTGTTTATGCCAATGAGTTTTATGGCCGCGATGGTGGCAGGTGTTTTGGGTGTTGTCGGCGTGCTGGTTATCTGGCTGCGCCGCCGCCATGTATCGGCGCAGGAGACGGTTTTTGAGAAGGTTGAAAAAGCCCACGCGAATGAGGGGCGCGGTCAGTTTGTCAAACAGCGCGAGGACAGTTTTCTAAATATTGTCTATGGCCTTGCCGCGGCAATGGTGGTGGCCGATGGCGAGGTTGACGCGCATGAGATTGATATGGCGGAAACGCTCGGCGCGCGGCTTATTCCCAATTTTGATAATGATGCCTTTATCAAAATCGTGCGCGGGCACAAAAAACTGCCGCGCTTTAACGATATGGTGGATGCGGTGGCACCGCTTTTGCCCTTGGAGGCGAAGGTGGAAATCTTTGATTATTTGCAGGCGATTGCGACGTCCGACGGGCAATTATCGCCCGACGAACGTCACTTTATTCATCATGTAGAAATGAGGTTTGGCCTCGATAAACTACAAAAATAGGGACCTATTGGTCTTTTTGCGGCTTGATGAGATATTTCTCACCGGTCTTTTTCGGCATATAGCGCGCAATATTGGCCGGGTCGATGGCCTCAGTCAGGCTCAACGTATCGGTGATATTGCTGGAAAATGTCGTCTTAATCTCATTGGCGACGCGGGCCTGCAATTCGCCCATTTTCTCCATGCCGATTTTTTGCAAAAACGGCGTCAGCAGCCAGCCGCCGACACCCCAATGCATGCCATAGCTTTGACCCAGCGTCACCGGACCTTGCGCCAGACGGCCATAAATATAAACCTGCTTATGCTGGTCTGAGCCATAAGTATTCAGGCCCGACGCATTGCGGCTGAGCGCGCGTTCCATAGAGGCCAAAAGCGTGTCGGCCATATCGCCCGCACCAATGGCGTCAAACGCCAAAGTCGCGCCGGTTTCAGCCATCGCATCCACCAATTGCGCTTTAAAATCGTCATCATTGGAGTTGATGACATATTTGGCACCCAAATCGGTGAGGATTTTGGCTTGCGCGTCTGAGCGAATAACGCAGATAAGGTCAATGCCTTCTTGCAGGCAGAGTTTCAAAACCATTTGGCCCAGATTGGAGGCGGCGGCGGTATGCACCATCGCTTTATGGCCTTCGGCTTTCAGCGTTTCGATAAAGCCCAAAGCGGTTAATGGATTGACGTAAGACGAGGCGGCTTCTTCGGCGCTGGTATCGTCTTTATGCGGCAGGCACATAAAGGCCGGGGCTTTAACAAATTGCTGATAACATGCGCCGGTGACCAGAGAGACGAGCTTGCCCTCAAGATGTTTGGCATTGGCACCAGCAGCAATGACGCGACCCGAGCCCTCATTGCCGACCGGCAATGTTTGGTCGAGACGCGCGCGCATGGCGTCAACAAATTGCGGCGGCACCGGGGCGATCATTTTTTGTTCATTGCCGTCTGTTACCAGCTTGCCTTGCGAATAATCGGCAAAGCCCATAAGCGGGAACATATCCGATGGATTAATCGGCGCGGCTTCGATTTCAACAACCACTTCATCATCATTCGGGGTGGGGATTTCATTCTCGACAATCGACAAGACCAGCTCTCCGGCGGCCGTTGCGGTTGATACGATTTGACGGTTTCCACTCATTTTTTTCTCCTCAAGAAAAGATTAGGGACGCATGCCGGTCAGATAAGGACCGGGCGATGCCGTTTGCATAGCAGCGACGGCGAGGCGTAGCCAGCTAATTAGTTTCGGGCGCGTTTCGCGCGGGTCGATAATTTCATGCACGGACAAGCCCTCAGCCCGCGGAAAGGGCGATTGGCTGGCAGCCAGCATATCTTCCAATTCCTTTTGGCGCGCGGCAGGGTCATCAGCGGCGGCAATCTCGCGGGCAAAGGCCACGGCCACACCGCCCTCTACGGGCAGCGCACCACTGGCGGCGCTTGGCCAACTCAGCACATAGCCATCCGGCCCGAAATGCGCCTGCGCGGCAACGCCAAAAGCCTTCAAGACCTGCACGCTGGCCCAAGGCACACGGCTTTGCAGCACGGCTGAAATCGCCGCCGTGCCGTGGCGAATTGTGCCCGCCTTTTCGCTATCCGGCCCAATCATAAAGCCCGGCTCATCAACCAGACTGACAATCGGCAGATGAAAGCTATTGCAGAAATCCACAAAGCGGCGAAGCTTTTGTGCGGCGGCGGCGGTCATGGCACCGGCATAATACATGCAATCATTGCCGATAATGCCGACGCTTTCGCCATCAAGCCGCGCCAGACCGGTAATGAGGCTGGGGCCATATTTGCGCGACATTTCAAAGAAACTCGAGCCTTTGCCATCATCGTGCTTATCGACAACCGCCTCAATGATTTTACGCATTTGAAAAGGCTGACGGCGATTGGTCGGCACAATATCAGCCAGCATATCCTCGCAGCGATCGGCCTTGTCTTGGCAGGCCAATTTCTCTGGATAGGCCCAAGCATTATCGGGCAGAAAAGACAGGAAGCGGCTAATTTGCGCCATCGCATCGGCTTCATCCGTCGCCAGATTATCAATCGCGCCGGAAGCCAAATGCACTTGCGGCCCGCCCAATTCCTCTTTGGTCATGTCATGGCCCAGCGCGCGCTTCACCACTTGCGGGCCGGCGATTAACACGGCGGCATTTTCCGTCATCACGGTGAAATGCGAAGCCACCAAGCGCGCCGCCGGAAGGCCTGCGACCGGCCCAAGCGCTGCCGAGGCGACCGGCACGGATGATAAAGTCTCGGCCAAGGGCACAAAGCGCGATTGGCTGAATACCGGGTCGCCCAAGGGGCGGCGGTCTTTTTCATTATTAGTGCCGCCGACAGAACCGCCACCGCCCTCATGCAGGCGAATGAGTGGCACTTTATATTGCAGCGCCAAGCGCTCGGTATAAACGCTTTTACGCAAGCCTGCCGGATTGGGCGAGCCGCCCCGCACGGTAAAATCCTCGCCGCCGACAATAACTTTGCGGCCATTAATTTGCCCGAAGCCGAGAATGAAATTGGCCGGTTGGAAATCGGTCAACTTGCCCGCTTCATTATAGGCGGGCACGCCTGCGCCCTCACCAATCTCGTCAAAACTGTTTTTATCAAGCAGCGTGTCAACGCGCTCGCGAATGGTCAGACGTCCTTTTGCATGATGGGTTTTAACCGCCTCTTTGCCGCCTTGCTGTTTGGCAAGTTTGCGCCGCTGCTTAATCTCATCAATGTCTTTATCCCAATTCATGGCTCACTCCATGGTCGCGATAAGCTGGCCCTCGGCAATCATATCGCCCTCGGCAATATGTAATTGCGTCAGCTTACCGGCCTTCGGGGCGACCACCGGAATTTCCATTTTCATGGATTCCAATATGATGATGACATCATCGGCAGCCATATCGGCACCGGTTTCGGCAATGGTTTTCCAAACACTACCGGCAATTTCACTTTTAACTTGCATGAATTCCTCCGCGCTAGAGCCTAGCCAATCCGTGGCCTGCAAAGCAAGCCCCGCTATGGTTGCAAAAAACCGGCTCATCTATAAGCTTGCAAAAATTGGAGGAAATATCATGTCTGAAAAAGGGTCCGACCTGAAACCGATGGAGAGCCGCATGGTGTTTTTGGCCGTGGCCCTTATCGCGTTTACTTGGGTATGTGTTTTCATCATTCTGCCCGGCGTTACCGGGAAGCCCGGTGTGGCGCAACAAATGCAACAAGATTTACGCCCCGCTCTGCAGCAGGAAACCACCAATGACCCTTCGGAAAAATAGACTGTCCCGCGCCGCCGCGCTCGTTTTAATGAGCGCGCTATGGCCGCTTTCCGCCTCGGCTGAAGCGCCAAAGGACCCGCTGAAAGATCCGTTATGGGAGGTCGGTTTGGTGAGCGCGGCGTTTAGCGGCCCGTCATATCCGGCGGCGGATGATGAAACCACGGCTGCGTTTCTCAGCCCTTTTGTGATTTATCGCGGCGATATTTTCTCGGTTGGTGATGAAGGCGCCTTGCGCGCGCTTGCTTTTGCCAATGACACGCTGGAGTTGGACTTGTCTCTGGGCGCGTCGCTGCCCGCCGATTCTGAGGATGATGCAGACCGCGAGGGCATGCCCGATTTGGATTTTCTGTTTGAGATTGGCCCGCAACTGATTTGGCATGCGGCGCGGCATGATTTTAAGCGATGGCGCGGTGAGTTTGATATTAAGCTGCGCGCCCGCTCGGTCATTTCGTTGGTGGATTTTGACACGCATGGCTTTTTGGTCGAACCGGCTTTTGTTTATGAGCTGAAATCAAAGACGCGGCGGCATTTAAGCTGGCAGGCCGATATTGAATTGCTCTATGGCAATAAGCGGCTGAACCGCTATTTTTATGAAGTGGCCGATAGATATGCCACGGAGACCCGCGACGCTTATATGGCGGATAGCGGCTATATGGGCGTGGAGTTTGGCGCGGGTCTATCCTATCCGGTGAATAATAAATTGCGGCTGTTTGTCGGCGGCAATGTGGAGCTTTATGACGGCGCGGCCAATCAAGACAGCCCGCTTTTCAAAGAGGATGTGGCCTATAGCGGCGGCATGGTGCTGGTTTATAATTTTTATGAGAGCGACGCGCGCTCCCCGCGATAAGCCTAATTGCCGATGGCCTTCAGCGTGAAGGTGAGGTTAATGCTGGTGTCCGGTTCAATCGCCCCAACCCGCGCATAATCGCGGTCGAAGCGAATGGCGATAATCGTGCACTCATCCTCATAGGTAAATGCCGCATCAGCCCGCACCCGCTTCTTGGTTTCAAGGTTTTCGCGCAGACTGGTATCCAACCGCCAATGACGGGTCATTTGCCAGCCCATTTTGCCGGTGGCTTCCTCCAAATCATCGTCTTTATTATCGCTCGATGAGGTTTGGCCTTGTTTGTAAAAGCTATGGGCGAGGCCCAGATTGAATTTTGAAAAACCCACATCGAGATTGGTCTGGCTGCGCAACAAGCTGCCCGCATCATCGCTCAAGCGCGTCTTTTGGCTGAGTGAGAGCGGCCCACTATTCAGCGCTGCTTCGGCAATCAGCGCGGAGCGGTCATCGCCAAAGCCTGAGCTTTCATCAAAGTCTTCATCCGATAAATTATAGGACTGGCCGATGAAAAATTGGGTGGACAGGCTGTCCGCATAGTCCAATTCATGCGCAATGCCGAGATTGACGCGGCTGGCTTCGTCTTTTGGGCTGAGGGGTTGAAAAAGCTGGGCGCGGGTCAAGTCTCGGGTCGCCGCGCCTATATGCGGCACACCATCATAACCATCATCAGCATCGGCCAGCACAAATTGCAGCTTGGGCGACAGCGTTTGGCGGTCATAAGTGCCGATGCGCTCTAATGGATAGGCCAGGGTGAAGGCGGTGCTATTGGCACTGAGCAGCGCATCAACATCGGCCGCCGCCACGCCCTTCGGGTCATCCGTCTCAATGGTGAAATCATAGGCATCGAGCGTCAGGCGATTATCCGCCGCCAATACGAAACCGCTTTGGGTGATGCGCCGCCACGACCAATCCAGCGCGGAGGAGAGCCGCGTCTCATCGACATCTTGCTTGCGGAGGCGATGGCTCAGCCGATTGCTCATCGATAAAGTGCCGCCCAAAATAGACGACGCGAAATCATAGCGATGGGTCAGCGTCGGCAATATGGCATGCACTGTTGCGTCTTCCTCGGCGGATAGGGTTTCGCGGAATTTATAAGCCTCAAGGCCGACATAATGGCGGCCAATGGAGCCGCTGGCTTTGACATTGCTGCTCAGGCGAGACGCGTTGTCTATTTTATAGCGGCGAAAAAACAAATCATCCGATGCTTCTTGCAGGTCAAAAGCCAAAGCCCAATCGCCAAGCCTGAAATCGCCCTCGCCGGTCACGCCCATGCGATTATCGCGGCTGGTATCCTCGGCTAAATTATCTTGCGGGCGGTGCGTATGGCCGGTCAGCCTATAGTGCCCATTGGCGGTTAGGTGACGCCATTCGCCGCTGATAAACGGCTCTTGCTTTTCGCTTAGGCGCGGCGTCACGGTCAGGTCATAATGGGGTGCCAGATTGAAAAAATAGGGCAGTTCAATGGCCGTGCCGAAATCATTCGAACCGGCAAAGCTGGGGCTTAGAAAACCGCTGCGCTTGGTCACTTCAGGGCCGGCATGAGCCAAATAGGGCAGGTAAAATACCGGCAAGCCATAAAGCTCAAGGCGCGGATGGGCATAGGATATATTTTGCGCGGCGCGGTCATAGCGAATGCGCGCCGCTCGAATTTGCCAAAGCGGGGCGGCATCGGGGTCTTCGCAAGCCGGGCAGCTTGTATAAGTCGCATCGTCAAGCGCCAGCAATGGGCCGTCGCGCGTGGCGGATTTGGCGCGCAATCGGCTTTTGTCAGCCGCCGTTAATTGTAAATCGTCAAACCGGCCTGTTGCCAGCGCATTATCCAAAACGCCGCTGGCTGCGATGATGGTGTCGCCATTTTCATCAACCAAGCGAAGCCCGTCCGGCAGGGTCAATTTTTGCGTGTTTTGATCATAACTCAGCCTGTCGGCGGTTAATCGGCTGCCCGCGCCGGAAAATTCAACATCGCCCGTGGCGCTGATAAGGCCGCGCGCATCATCGCTGATTATCTCGCGCGCCTCCAATGCACCGCCATTTTGCGCCTGAGCGGAAACAGCGGTCGCGGCAAGCAGGGAAAGGATTATCGCGCCGTGAGCAAACATGTTTGCAAGATAAGGCTATTTGCCCCGCACTGACCAGACGCCAATCGAACAAGCG
>JAQWZC010000033.1 GCA_029253645.1 Alphaproteobacteria bacterium
GGAGATGAAGATGAACCGTTTTGATTTAACCCCGCTTTATCGGTCAACCATTGGCTTTGACCGGCTGGCCAGCCTGTTTGATGCCGTGCAGACGGCCGAGAAAGGCACGAGCTTTCCGCCTTATAATGTCGAACGTTTCGACCAAAATAATTATCGCTTGACCATGGCGGTAGCCGGTTTTGGCGAAGATGAATTGGACATTGAACAGCGTGGCGGCACATTGACTGTGCGCGGCACACGCCAGCTTGCTGACAGCGATAGCGAGAGCGCCAGCTTTCTCTATCACGGCATTGCGGCGCGCAATTTTGAGCGTCGTTTCCAGCTTGCCGAGCAAGTGCGCGTCACCGGTGCCAGCCTTGATAAAGGCCTGTTGCATATCGAATTTGAGCGCGAAATCCCCGAAGCCGAAAGGCCGCGTAAAATTGATATTGCCAAGACATTAGCTGCTTGACCCAAAGCAAACGGCTTAAGGCCAAGCAATAATGTCTGACGCCCGGCCAGTGTTGATGAGGCACGCTCCTCCCCCTCATCAGGCCGGGCATTTTTGCTTTTTACGTCAAATGCGCTAGCTCTCTAATCACATCTTCGGGAGAGCTTCATGTCCAGCATAAGATCAAAAATTTATAGTCGCCTATTGCGCCGCGCCTTGCGGGTGGGCTTATTGCCCGGCGGCGAATCGGGCCTTGCTGTGGCGCGCAGCGGCAAGAATCAAGGGCCGATACTCAGCATGATTATCGGGAAGGCGCAGCCCGGTTCCACCCTTAAAATTGGCTCAATGGACGCCGAATGGGTCGGTGATTTGAAGGCCGAGCGCACCCTGCTTTATCTGCATGGCGGCGGTTATGTGCTGGGCAGCATTGATACGCACCGGTCGATGGTCACGCGCCTGTGCCGCTTTGCCGGTATTCGTGGGCTGATTGTCGATTATCGTTTGGCACCGGAAAATCCTTTTCCGGCAGCCATTGAAGACGCCGAAGAAGCCTATGATTTTCTGATCGAAGAGGGCGTGACCCCCGAAAATATGCTGCTTGCGGGCGACAGCGCCGGTGGTGGTTTAAGCCTCGCGCTGATGCAAAAATTGCGCGAGCATAATAAAGCCCAGCCGAAAGCCGCGGCGTTATTATCGCCCTGGACCGATTTGACGGCCTCGGGCTTGTCACATAAGGAACGCGCCGAGCGTGACCCGATGATTGATATGGACCGCATGCCTGAGGCCATTGATTGGTATTGCCCCAATCAGGATAAGAAAAACCCGCTTATTTCCCCGCTTTTTGCTGATTTAACCGGTTTTCCGCCGCTATTTGTGCAGGTGGGCACTGAAGAAGTCTTGTTCGACGACAGCACGCGATTGGTCGAAAACGCCAAGAAAGCCAATGTCGAAGTGGAATTGCAGGTTTGGCAGGAAATGCCGCATGTGCATCAAATTGCGCATATTTTCGTGCCCGAGGGCAAAGCTGCCTTGCGCGATATTGCCAGATTTTTCAAGCGCCAAGCGGTTTAACCCACATGCGACCATGCGGCGCGGATTATGCTCTGCATTTTCCCCAGTTTTCGGGCGTTTCGTGATGAAAATTAGGTCAATAATATTGACCAATTTACTTGAAATCTCGTGCCGCTTGCGCCTATATTAATATTGTATCGGTGCGCGGGCGTCGAAACTCTTAGGTCGCCGCCGAAAATCCCTCTTTCGGGATGATTTAGACAAATTGGATGCAAGTTTAACCGAATGAAAATTCGGCAGGGACGATGCGCCGAAAATGGAATGAATGGGAAGGCAGCATGAGCGAGCAGCCGACAGCGACAAAAAATCAACATAACCGCCCGGGCCTTCCCGCGCGTCAGGGCCTTTATGACCCGGCCAATGAGCATGATGCCTGCGGTCTCGGTTTTGTTGCCAATATTAAAAACGTCAAAAGCCATGACATTGTAAGCGACGGCCTGACGATTTTGGAAAATCTGGAACATCGCGGCGCGGTTGGTGCGGACCCG
>JAQWZC010000044.1 GCA_029253645.1 Alphaproteobacteria bacterium
GTGACCGACACATCATAACGTTGCAGCAAATAATACATGCCCGCATGGCCGATAAGGCTGGCGCCAATGGCGGTATAAATCACCCCGCCCCAGCCCATCCAGCTGGCGTTTTGCAGCACCGCAACATGGTCGCCCTCAAACACCAAAGAGGCCGCAACCAATGGCGGCCAAGACAGCATGGCAATCCAGCCCTGCATTTGATAGACGCCGGCATCGCTAATCTGCTTCATCACAATCATACCGGCCGAGCCGATAAAGGCCGCGCCAATAACCATCAGCAGGCCAAGGCGCTCCTCGATAATCGCCGGGTCGAGGCCGATAACCATCACCCCGCCAAACGCCATGCTGATGCCCGCCCAGCGTCGCCAGCCAACTTGCTCGTGCAGAAAAATGATCGACATAATCGTGCTTATCGGCACGGAAAGCTGCACCGCCACCGCGACCACGGAGACATTATTGGCCAGCCCCAGCCCGCCATAAAACAGCGTAAAATGCACCGACCCCATCGCGATGGAGATGAAAATAATATGCGGCATTTTGCCGGGCATGATTTTCAAAAACGGAAACAGCAGCAGCGATAGCAACATATAGCGCAGGGCGGTGAACAGCATGGGCGGCAGCTCGCTCACCCCCGCCTTACCGGCGACAAAAGTGAAGCCCCAAACCACACATACAATAAGCATAAGAAAAAGATGTCGCGGTGCCATGAATCCGATGTAGCATGAGCACCGCAAAAGCCCTAATGAAAAGAGAGACTTATGGCTGCCCTTTTGTTTGATTTGGACGGCACTTTGGCCGATACCAAGCCCGACCTTCATGCCGCGATGAATTATGTATTGCGTAAAAACGGCCTCAATGAAGTGCCCGATGAGGCCATCACCAATATGATTGGCGGCGGCGCGCGGATGATTTTGCAACGCGGGCTGGAGGCCAATGAGGTGCGCTGGGATGACGCCAAACTGGATGCGGCGACCGAGGATTTTGTGCTGTGGTATGACCAAAATATTGACGGCCACACAAAACTCTATCCGAATTTAATGCCGATATTGGACGCCGCCAAAGCGGCGCATATTCCGATGGCGGTGGTGACCAATAAGCGCGAGAGCCTGTCGGCCAAGCTGTTGTATCGGCTGGGCCTGCAATCCTATTTTGATGTGCTGGTCGGCGGCGACACTTTGCCGAAACGCAAGCCCGACCCCGACACGATTGAACTGGCCCTGGCGCGGCTGGGCTGCGCCCCGCAAGACACCATTATGGTGGGCGATAGCGAGGCCGATAGTGGCGGCGCGCGCGCCGCCAATGTGGCGTGTATTTGCGTCAGCTTCGGCTATCGCCGTGTCAGTTTGGAAGCGTTGAAAGCCGATGCGATTATTGATGATTACGCCGAATTTGCCTCCGCCGCCAAATCGGTGAAGCCCGGCCTGTTTGACGCGCTTCAACTAGAATAGCAGGCGAATGGAAATGCCGCCGCCATGGGTTTCCTCATCATCGGAAAAGCGCGCGCGATAATTAAGCTCAAAGGCGAAATAATCATTATGCGCGGCAAAGCCGAGGCCGAGATCAACCGCATCTTCCGGCTCAATATGTGATTTCAACTGAAATTTATTATCCGCCGTGTCGAGGAAATGCGCCGTCGCATTATAGGGCGTCGCATCATCTGTGGTGCGCCAGCCGAGATAATAATTCGGCTCGAAAATAATGCCGATACCATCGCTGCTCCTACCGGCGCGATAGGCACCGCGCAGGCCGATAAATTGTGAGGTTTTTTCCGACTCGCCCCCGGCAATATTCA
>JAQWZC010000018.1 GCA_029253645.1 Alphaproteobacteria bacterium
CTGCATGTGCCCGGCAATAATAATCCGGTCGGCATTTCGGTTAAGGGCAAGCAAGACACAGTGCCGTTCCACCCGTATTACACGGTGAAAGATGGCTTTGCGCTGACAGTGTTTATCATTCTGTTCGCCTATTTCATCTTCTTTGCGCCCAATGTGTTGGGGCATGCCGATAATTATATTCAAGCCAATCCGCTGGTGACACCGGCGCATATTGTGCCGGAATGGTATTTGCTGCCGTTCTACGCCATTTTGCGCGCCGTGCCCGATAAGCTGGGCGGTGTCGCGCTGATGTTTGGCGCGATTTTCATTCTGTTCTTGCTGCCATGGCTGGACACATCGAAAGTGCGCTCGGCGCGTTATCGTCCGCTGTTCCGTCAATTCTATGCGCTGCTGGTGCTGGACTGCTTGTTGCTGGGCTATTTGGGCGCGCAACCGGCTGAGGGCATTTACATTGTGCTGGCGCGTATTGGCACGATTTATTACTTCGCTCACTTCCTGGTCGTCCTGCCGGTCTTGGGCATAGTCGAAAAGCCAAAAGCGGTGCCGGAGTCCATATCCGAGCCGATTCTCGGCGCACAACCTGCCGAATAGGCTTTGAGGGGGAATGATGATGATGCGATTTGGGATTAAGGCGGTTCTTGCCGTTGCCATTATGGCGGCGGGGCTGTCTGCACCGGCCAGTGCCGCAGGCGATGCCAAGCACCCGGCCGAAATTGACTGGCAGTTTGACGGTCTGTTCGGCACATATGACCGCAATGCGCTGCGGCGCGGCTTTCAGGTTTATAAAGAGGTTTGTGCAAGCTGCCATTCTTTGAACCAGATTGCGTTCCGCAATCTCTCGCAAGAGGGCGGGCCTGAGTTTTCTGACGCTGAAGTCAAAGCGATTGCGCGTGAGTATATCGTCGAAGACGGGCCGGATGATTATGGCGATATGTTTGAGCGCGATGCGCTGCCGCGTGACAAATTCCCGTCTCCCTATCCGAATGAGAACGCGGCGCGCGCGGCCAATGGCGGCGCCTATCCGCCCGACCTCTCGCTCATCACCAAAGCACGTGGTGGCGGGGCCGATTATATTCATGCGCTGCTGAGCGGTTATGAAGATGCGCCTGAGGGCGTCGAAATGCGCGCCGGTCTCTATTACAATCCCTATATGCCGGGTGGCAAAATCGCCATGCCTGCGCCCTTATTGGAAGAGCTGGTCGAGTATAGCGATGGCACGCAAGCCAGTGTTGAGCAAATGTCAATGGATGTGACGCATTTCCTCAATTGGACGGCAGAGCCTGAGCTTGAGCAACGCAAGCGCATGGGCTTTATGGTGCTCATCTATCTGACGATTTTCGCCGGATTAATGTTCCTCTCAATGCGGAAAATCTGGGCTGATTTACACTAACTTGCGGTGCTTTTAACCCTTGCGCCGAAGCGGGTCGCCAATAGCTGACGCTGTTGGATGTTAGAAGCCCAAAGCCCTAAAAATTCAAAACTCCGCTTCAGCAATGAGGCGGGGTTTTTTGTTGTTGTTCGGCCATGCGTGGATTAGCCTTTGAGGAGCCAAAAAGAAAAATAAAGGTGTTACTTGACCAAATCTATTTGCCAATGGGCGCTTGTCTTATTTCTATTTAATCCGCCAGCCGATGCGCTGGCCCATCCGGCGCGGGAAGATAGGCATGGCTGCCATTTTGAGCAAGCCCAACGCCATTGTCATGGCGAAGATGGGGATGTGTTGGAATTTATCGGCGCGATTGCGCTGGTTGCCGCTGCCGGTTATGTCCTCTGCAAATGGATGCGCTTATGCGATGCGCCGACCGAGAAACAATGGCCAGACGATGCGGTGGATTTTTCGGACGGGTTGCTTCGTTAAATAAGAAGGCTAAACATTAAACCGGAACAGCATCACATCGCCGTCTTCGACAATATAGTCTTTGCCCTCTTGGCGCAGGCGACCGGCATCGCGCGCCCCGGCCTCGCCATTAAGCTCGGTATAATCGCCATAGGCAATGGTCTCGGCTTTAATGAAGCCGCGTTCAAAATCCGTGTGAATGACACCCGCCGCTTGTGGCGCGGCGGTGCCGCGTCGCACGGTCCAAGCGCGGCTCTCTTTCGGGCCGGCGGTGAAATAGGTGATGAGGTCCAACAGCCCATAGCCCTGACGTATAAGGCGGTTCAGGCCCGGCTCAGCCAGCCCCAATGTCTCTAAATATTCCAGCCGTTCTGCGTCATCAAGCTGCGCCAATTCTTCCTCAATGCGGGCCGAAATCACCACGGCTTCGGCGTTTTCCGCTGCCGCTTTTTCAGCCACTTTGGTGGACAGGCTATTACCGCTTTCGGCGCTGCCTTCTTCAACATTGCAGACATAAATCACCGGCTTTGAGGTGATGAGTTGCAGGTTTTTCCAATCGCGCGCGCGGTTTTCCGGAATATCAGCTTTGCGGGCGGGGCGGCCTTCGCGCAATTCGGCCAGCGCCAAATCGACCAATTCTAATTCAGCCAGCGCCTCTTTATCTTTGGCGGTGGCTTTTTTGCGTAAGCCGTCTTCGCGTTTCTCAAGGCTTTCCAAATCGGCCAGCATTAATTCGGTCTCTACCGTATCGGCATCGGCCAGCGGATCAATTTTACCCTCAACATGGGTGATGTCGTCATCCTCAAAACAGCGCAGCACATGGGCGATGGCATCAACCTCGCGAATATTCGCAAGAAACTGATTGCCCAGCCCCTCACCCTTAGACGCGCCGCGCACCAGTCCGGCAATATCAACAAAGCTCAGCCGGGCCGGTATGCGATTGGCCGATTGCGCGATATCCGCCAGCTTGTCGAGGCGCTCATCGGGCACGGCGACATCACCGATATTCGGCTCAATCGTGCAGAAAGGAAAATTAGCTGCTTGCGCGCTGGCGGTTTTGGTCAGAGCGTTAAAAAGGGTTGATTTGCCCACATTGGGCAGTCCGACAATGCCGCATTTAAATCCCATTTTCGTCTTCCTGCTCTGTTTGGTCTTGTGAGTGCATGGCCTCGACCACGCGGGTTTGATAAGTGGCGTCGTCTCCGGCGGCCAGCAAGGGCGCATGGTCTGCCAGTGCCTTTAGAAAATCGGCCAGCCAATCGGCATCGGCTTTGGCGAAATCGCCCAGCACATGACCGGTCACCTTTGCCTTATCGCCCGGATGGCCAATGCCCAATCGGGCGCGGCGAAAGTCAGCCCCCATATGGGCGTTTATTGAGCGCAGGCCATTATGACCGGCAAAACCGCCGCCACGGCGCATTCGCAATTTTCCCGGCGGCAGGTCAAGCTCGTCGTAAAACACAACGATTTGACTGCCATCGAGTTTGAAAAAATTTACCGCCTCAGACACGCTGACGCCGCTTTTATTCATAAAAGTTTGCGGCTTCAGCAACAGCACTTTTTGCGTGCCGATTTGGCCCTCGGCCAATAGGCCGTGATATTTTTCCCGAAAATCGCCAAAGCCATAGGCCGCGGCAAGCGCGTCTATGGCCATGAAACCGACATTATGGCGGTTTTTGGCATATTTGGATTCGGGATTACCGAGACCGACAAAAAGCTGCATGATGCGCTCCCATCATGGGAGAGGGGGCGAAGATTACTCTTCGCCGCCTTCGCCTTCGCTGCCGCCTTCGGCTTCTTCACCGTCCTCGGCTGCTGCATCACCTTCTTCACCGGTATCTTCACCGGCTTCTTCGCTTTTCAGCGCCGCCGGAGCCGCGATGGTGGCGATGGTGAAGTCGCGGTCTGAAATGACCGGCTCAACGCCGTCAGGCAATTTCACTTCCGAAATATGCAGACTGTCATTCATTTCCGCTTCAGCAAGGTCAAGCTCAATGGTTTCAGGAATATTGTCTGCCGGACAGTTCAATTCAACCGTGTAGCGCACAACATTCAACACGCCGCCTTGTTTCAGGCCCGGGCATGTTTCTTCATTGAGGAATGTCACAGACACTTCAACCGCAATTTTCGCGCCTTTTCCGAGGCGCAGAAAATCAGCATGCAGAATATCGTCGCGCACCGGATGCAATTGCACATCACGGGCAATAACGCGCTGTTTTTTGCCTTCAAGGTCAATTTCCAGCAGCGTGTTCATCATGCGGCCGGTATTAAACAGCTTGTTCATTTCACCAATTTTAAGGGAAATACCCTCAGGGTCTTTTTTATCCCCATAGATGACGGCCGGCACCAGTCCTTCACGACGCAATGCACGAGCGATCCCCTTACCGGCCCGTTCCCGCTTTTCAGCGGCAATTTCATAAATATCAGACATTTCTGTCTCCTTAATTTGCAGCCAGCCCCATTTCAGGGGCAAAGCTGGCGATAAATCCCGACAAAGCCCATGCCAAGCCGGTCAGACCGATTTTCCTCCAGGGGTGCAAAACCGTATCGTGAGCGGGTTATAACCCCGCCTTGCGTGCTACGCAATGCTTAATGATTTAGTCAAAAAGGCTGGAAACCGAGTGCTCATCCGTTGTGCGGCGCATGGCTTCACCAATCAATTCGGCAATCTTGATAATGCCGAATTTTTCCGAGCTTAAAATCTCTTTGGTCGGCTGGATTGTGTCGGTAATCAGCAGTTTTTCAAGTTGTGAATTATTCACCCGATTAACCGCTTCACCCGATAAAACGCCGTGAGTGATATAGGCGGAAACCGATTTCGCACCATTGCCCAGCAAGGCCTCAGCGGCGTTGCACAATGTGCCGCCACTATCGACAATATCGTCAACCAGCAGGCAATGGCGGTCGGTCACGTCACCGATAATATTCATCACTTCGCTTTCACCGGCGCGCTCGCGGCGCTTATCGACAATGGCAAGGTCGGCACCAATGCGATTGCCCAGGGCGCGTGTGCGCACCACGCCGCCCACATCCGGCGAGACAACCATCAGATTTTGGCCGTTAAAGCGTTTTTTAATGTCATCGACAAATACCGGTGCCGCAAACAGATTATCGGTCGGAATATCGAAAAAGCCCTGAATTTGTCCGGCATGCAAATCGAGGGTCAGCACGCGGTCTGCGCCCGCCGCCTCAATCAGATTGGCAACCAGCTTGGCGGAAATCGGTGTGCGCGGCCCGGGTTTTCTGTCTTGGCGCGCATAACCGAAATAGGGCAGCACCGCCGTGATGCGGCGCGCCGATGCCCGGCGCAGCGCGTCAATGATAATCAGCAATTCCATTAAATGGTCATTGGCGGGGGCGGATGTGGACTGCACCACAAAGACATCTTCGCCGCGCATATTCTCCAGAATTTCGACAAAAACCTCATTATCGGCAAAGCGGCGCACATCGCTTTTGGCCAATGGCACATTGAGATAAGAGCTGATTTCTTCGGCCAGTGGCAGGTTGCTGTTTCCGGCGATGATTTTCATGACGAGGTCTCCCGAACTGAGGTCTTAATTGAATAACAAAGCGGGCGGAGATTCGCTATTTGCCATTTTGAATTATCCCCGTTTCTATGAAAAAAATTACCGCGGCAGGCATATGGCAGAAATTTGTCGTCCATAATCGGCCTCAGCGCGATGGGTGGTGCGCCGATATGAGAAAAACCGGTCTTCATCGGCATAAGTGCAGGCGGCGAGAATATGCGCCGTCACATCGGCCCGCCCCAATTGGCGGTGCACGAATTGCGGCAGGTCAAACATGTAATGTCCGGTTTGCGATGACGGCGCAAACAAGTCGAGGTCATCCGCATAATCGGCCTCAAAGCGGGCGATGAATTCCGGCCCGACTTCATAAGCGGCTTTTGAAATAGACGGGCCGATAACCGCGCTGATATGTGTCGCGCCATGTGCGCGCATGGTGGTGGCCACGCTGGCCAAAATGCCGTCAAACGCGCCGCGCCAACCGCTATGTGCCGCGCCGATAATGCCATTATGCGCGTCAGCCAATAAAACCGGCGCGCAATCGGCGGCCAAAGCGCCAATGGCGAGGCCGGGCGTTTTTGTCACCAGCGCATCGGCTTGCAGGCCCTCTTGCGGGCTGTCGATAAAAGCCGTTACCGCGCTATGCGATTGATGCGCCGTCACCAATGCGGTGGCGTTTAAGGTCTGCGCGACGCGGGCGCGATTTTCCAAAACATCAGCGCGCGTATCGTCGGAGCCAAGCCCAACATTCAGGCTGGCATAAATGCCGCCCGACACGCCGCCTTGGCGGGTGAAAAATCCATGCGGTACATTCAGCGCAAAATGTGTGAGCGGGGTAAGCATGGCTAAATGGCCTCCGGCAAAAATCCGGCCAGCATCGGCATATCCTTATGCGCGACGCCCAGCACTTTAAACAGGCTGCCCATTTCTTGCGGCGCGGCGAGGCGATGGCGCTCGGTTTGAATATCCATTTCACGCCCCGGGCTGAGTTGCATGAGTTGCTGGGCGCGCAGACTAAGCCCCAACGCTTCGAGAAAACGCCCTTGCTCGACAATCGGCGCGGCGGTCAATCCGGCTCGCTCGGCAATATGCGCCAAAAGCGGAAAATTGACATGCGCCGTCAGGTCAGCCAGCCCCGGCTCGGCCAGCGGATCGGTAAATTCGTGGCCGCGCATGGCCTGAAAACTATCGCCACAAGCGGGTGCGGCGTGACCATAATCAATCAGCAAAGCCGCCCCGCCGTGCGCTGCAATATGCTGCGCCGCTATCTGCATGGCGGCCTCAACCATTGGCGCGCTTTCAACAATATCGCCTTGCCGAACATCTGGCAGGCAGGCTGCCAGCGCGTCGGAAAATGGAGCCGCGCCATTTTCGCCATCGGCAAGGGCTAAACAATCATCTTCTGCGGTCACCACAATCGGCGACCAGCCATTTATCTGCTTGCGATATTGCTGTATCGGCAGCGCGTCAAAAAACTCATTGCCGATAATCAGTGTCGGCATGGCGGGTAGGGTGGCGGCGGTATCGTGCCAAACCGCGTCGGGCACAAGCTGTTTTTGCGTGGCCCGCAAGGCGGCGCTGGTTTCGACAAAATGCACCTGCACGGCGTTTGAAAATGCGGGCAAGACATTGGCGGCCCGCAGAATATCGGCCATGAGCGTGCCGCGCCCCGGCCCCAATTCAGCAAGGCAGAACGGGCTGGGCTGGTTCATACGCATCCATAAATCGGCCAGCCATGCGCCGATGAGCTCGCCAAACATCTGACTGACTTCCGGCGCGGTAATGAAGTCGCCGCCATCTGCGCCGGTCGCGCCAAATGGCCGACGCTGCATGTAATAGCCATGCGTCGGGTCTGCCAAAGCGCGCTGCATATAATCAGCCAGCGTCATCGGCCCGTTTTCGGCAATCTCTTTCAGCAAAATTTGCTTGAGCGGCGTCATTTCTTTTGGTCAGTCTTTAGGCTGGCCCAATACACGAAACCGGCACCGGCCAGCATCATGGGCAGCGACAAAATTTGCCCCATTGTGATGAAGTTAAAAATAAAGCCGATATGCGCGTCCGGCTCGCGCACATATTCAATGACGAAGCGCGACGC
>JAQWZC010000019.1 GCA_029253645.1 Alphaproteobacteria bacterium
ATCGCTCAGCAATCCGGCAAAGCCAAAGCCATGTATCAAACCAAATGCCAGCGTCATGAGCGGTGCCAGTTTCAGCGCATCACCATCGCTGCGAATGACCAGCCCATAAGCCAGACAGAATAACATTAGCCCGGCCCAAGCCCCCAAGCCGAAATCAAGGCCAAAATCAGGGCCAAAATCAGAACCAAAATCAGAACCGAAACCGCTTGGCGTGAATGCGGTGATAAAGGAGAGGATGAAAAACACCAATGCCGCCGCCATGCCGGCCTTAGGCATCAGGCCATTGCGCGCCAAAATGCGTTCGGCTGCCACCAGCGCAATGGAAAAGCCGATAAGCGCCTCAACCACTTGCGGGTCGGCGCGCACCACCCCCAAAACGGCCAGCGCCAATGTTACCGAATGACCAATGGTAAAGCCGGTGATGAGCAGCAGCGATTGCCGTCTTGTGCCGCCAATCAACAGCAGGCAGAAAACAAACGCCAAATGGTCATAGCCGGTGACAATATGCTCAATGCCGAGCCAGAAATGGCTGGAAAATATCTCGCCAAATGTCACGCCGGCTTCAATGCGGCCCTCGGCGCCCGGCGCGATGCGATGCAAGCGCTGGGTCGCGGTAAACAGAATTTCCGCGCCGCCATATTCGGGTTTTTCTTGCAAAGACAGGCGGGCAAAATGCACATGGCTGCGCGCCAGATTAAAGAAGCTGTGATTATGTATCTCAATCGGCGTGGTGTCGTTAAAGCAACCAAATCGACCGGTAATCCTTACATAGCCCTTATGGGCGGGGGCAGGCGCAAAAGCGCGTTCCAACGCGCAGGGCGTGTTGACCTGCACGAGGCGCAAATGTTTTTCGACATGAATGGATAGGGCTTGCGCCAAATTTTGGCTGGTCAAAACCTCGGGCAAGAGGGTGACATCGCGTGACGGTGCGGTGAAGCTGACATGCAGGGCCTTGCCGTCCCAAAACCAATCCGAAAAGCTGAGGCTTTTATTATGCGCCATTGACGGGGTGAGGGCGAGCACCGCCAAGATTAAAAACGCAACTACACCCCGCAGCATGATGACCCCCTATTGCGGCGCGTCAGGGGCGAGCACAATATCAGCGCGGCTGTGCAGCCAATCGAGATAATCGCGCAAAGCCGTATCGTCATTTTCGCGGCGCAAGGCGTCAATAATTTGCCCGCGAATATCGTCAAAAGCCGGTGCCGTGCCCGGCTGATTACGGATGATTTTCAAAAAATGCCAACCGGTTGGACCCGCCAAAGCGTCGGAAATCGAGCCTTGCGGCAATTGCGCGGCGGCGGCGGTTAAATCAGGGCCGATATAATCGGTCATTTTAGTCGGGGTCAGCATAACCCGCGGCAAAGGCGGCAAAACTTCAGTGCCCAAGGCCACTTCAGTGGCGGCAAAATCATCACCGCGGCGCAGCGCGACCCGAATGTCGTCCAGCCGCTTGATGACTTCCGCGTCATCGGGCGTCTCGCCATAGGGCACAAAAATCTGCGCCACTTGCAGGCGACTGGCGGGCGCGAAGCGCTGTTTGTTTTGATTATAATAAGCGCGCAAGCTGCTCTCGCTCATCGCGTCCGAGCCTTCTTGGGCCAGCACAAATTCAATCACTGCCATGGCGACGGCTTTACGCACGGCGGCATCGCCATCCAGCAGGCCAATCTCAAGCCCGCGCTGCACCAATAATTCTTCTTCAATCAAGCGCGCCAGCACCAGCTTTTTATCGCCTTGCGTCGGGGCTTTGCTCTTATCCGATAAAAGCGCCTGATAGGCCGACGCGAACTCGGCGCGGTCAATATGGCGTTCATTGACTTTCGCAATGGCACCGGCTTCGGCCAAACGCGCACGGTCGGCCGGTGTGGCCGCCACCAGCGCAATCAATAAGCCAAGCACGGCTGCTGCGGCCAAGCCCCGCTGCACCAGCTTCTCATATGACGCATCACCATTCATCGGGCTTAATCTAGCGACGAAAAATTATTGTGCAAGTTCTGTCCTTAAAGCCTGCGGCGGAGTGGTTTTCACGCCACGGGCTGTTACTATGTGAACGAGTCGCGCGCAGATTATCGCGGCTCGTAAAGCAGAATGAGGCGAGCGAAAATATGATGCAGCAAAATCTGACGCATGCCATTGACGCGGCGGCGCAACCGCATTTTGAAAACATAATGGCGACGTTGACACAGGCGCATGCGGCCTATCAAAAACAGCGCTTGCCGCATATGACGCTGGCTGAAAAAACCGACGATTTGCCCGCCATGCAGCATATGGCGGATGCGCTGGGTGATGGCGCGGCGCGCATTCTCATTCTCGGCACGGGCGGCTCAAGCCTGGGCGCGCAAGTGCTGGCGCAAACTCATGGCGCGCTGACCCCGGCCGGACAAATGAGCGGGCCGGAGCTGGTTTTTGTCGATAATCTCGACGCCGAAACCTATACGCGCTTGCTGGGCGATGATTTGGCGACCAGCCGCTTTTTGGTGGTGTCAAAATCAGGCGGCACGGCAGAAACCATGATGCAGGCAGGCGGGGCTTTAATTGCGCTGGAAAATCAAGGGCTGACGGCGGCGCGCCATATGGGCGGCATTGCCGGTCGCGGCGATAATGCGCTGCGCCGCTTGGCGGCGACTTATGGCTTTTCTTTGCTCGACCATGAAGATGAGATTGGCGGGCGGTTTTCGGTTTTCACCAATGTCGGGCTCTTGCCCGCGCTTTGGGCGGGCGGGGACGCGCAAAAAATTCGCGCCGGTGCGGCGTCGGTGATGGACGTTTTATCGGGGTCGGCCGCTGATTTCCCGCCGCTTTTGGGCGCGGCGACGCAGCTCGCGCATATGGCGGTCGGGCGCAATATTTCGGTGATGATGCCTTATGCTGACCGCTTGGCGCGTTTGGCTTTCTGGTATCGCCAGCTTTGGGCTGAAAGCCTCGGCAAGCAGGGCAAAGGCTCGGTGCCGGTTAATGCGCTGGGGCCGGTTGACCAGCACAGCCAGATGCAACTTTATATGGCCGGACCTGATGACAAATTTTACACGGTTTTGACGCAAGCGACTCGCGGGACCGGCACGGGCGTGCCCGCCGATTTTGCCGATGATGCGGGGCTGGCCGCTTTGGCGGGTCACAAAATGGGCAATCTGGTTGATGCCGAGGCGCGCGGCACAATGGATACGCTGGTCGAGGCCGGGCGTCCGCTGCGCCATATGGCGCTGAATGTCATTGATGATGAAACCATTGGCGCGCTGCTGATGCATTTTCAGCTTGAGACGATTTACGCGGCAGAAGGTTTGGGCGTTGACGCATTTGACCAGCCTGCCGTGGAGGCGGGCAAGATACGCGCCAGACATTATCTTGCGGAAATGGTGTAAATCATGGCTGATATTCGCCGCCTGAGTGAGGAAACGATTAACCGCATCGCCGCCGGTGAGGTGGTGGAGCGTCCGGCCAGCGCGGTGAAAGAGCTTGTCGAAAATGCCATTGATGCGCGGGCGCGACAAATAAATGTCAGCCTCGGCAATGGCGGCAAAACCCTTATTCTGGTTGAGGATGACGGCCATGGCATGGACGCAAGCGCGCTGGCCTTGGCGATTGAGCGTCACGCCACGTCGAAATTGCCCGAGGGCGATGGCGGCAATCGCATGTTTCAAATTGCCAGTCTCGGCTTTCGGGGCGAGGCTCTGCCCAGCATTGGTGCGGTGGCGCATCTCAGCCTGACCAGTCGCGCCGCCAATAGTGACAGCGCGCATCAGGTGAAGGTCGATGGCGGCAAAGTGTCGGATGTGGCACCGGCGGCGGGCGGTATTGGCACGCGGGTCGAGGTGCGCGATTTATTTTTTGCGACACCGGCGCGGCTGAAATTTTTGAAATCCGACCGTGCCGAAACCACGGCGGTGAGCGATATTTTAAAGCGGCTCGCTATGGCGCATCCGGCGATTGGTTTTTCGCTGACCAGCGATGGGCGCAAGACCTTTGCCTATCCGCCGGAGACCGGCGAGGAGGGGCAGTTGAAACGCTTGGGTGCGATTTTGGGGCGCGATTTTGCCGATAATGCCGTGCCGGTCATGGCGGAGCGCGAGGGTGTGCGGCTTTACGGCTTTGCCGGATTGCCGACATTTAATCACGCCACGGCGCAGAAACAATATCTCGTGGTCAATGGGCGTCCGGTGCGCGATAAATTATTAAACGGCGCGGTGCGCGGCGCGTATCAGGATTTTCTCGCCGGCAACCGCCATCCGGCTTTGGCTCTCTTTATCGACGTACCGCCCGACGCGCTTGATGTGAATGTGCATCCGGCCAAAACCGAAGTGCGCTTTAAGGATGCCGGACTTATTCGCTCGATGATTGTCGGCGGCTTGCGCGCTGCTTTGGCTGAGGCGGGCCATCGCGCCTCGACAACTGTGGCCGGACAAACCATGGCAGCATTTCGCCCGGGCTATGCCAATCATGCCAATGATGCGGGGCGGCAGGGCAATTTTGCGGCGCAAAATAATCGCGCGCAATATTTTCAAGCGCCGATAGATACCCAAAACCCGAACCAAGACCCGAACCAAAACCCGGGCGCTCCGGGCATGGCGGAAGCGGCGGCGGCATGGCTATCGACCCCGCAAGCGGCGGCATCGGCAATGTCGCCCGATGCCTCTCTGGCGGGTTTGCCGCTCGGCTTGGCGCGCGCGCAATTGCACGAGACTTATATTCTGGCGCAAACCCATGACGGCTTTGTGATTGTTGACCAGCACGCGGCGCATGAGCGTTTGGTCTATGAGCGCATGAAAACGCAAATTGCTGAAGCCGTTATTAAGCGGCAGATTTTGCTGGTGCCGGAAATTGCCGAGCTTGAGGCGGATGCGGCTGGTCTTCTTTTGACGCGGGCGGGCGAGCTGGCCGATTTGGGCTTTGTCATTGAGGATTTTGGACCGGCCCAAGCCGGGCGCAAAGCCGTGATGCTGCGCGAAGTGCCCGCTATGCTTTATGGAGCAGACTTAAAAGCCATGCTGGCCGATATGGCTGAAGAAATGAGCGAATTGGGGGCCGGTTTGGCGCTGAAAGAAAAGCTCGAAGATATTGCCGGAACCTTGGCTTGCCATACTTCGGTGCGTGCCGGTCGTCGCCTGAGCATAGAAGAAATGAATGCGCTATTGCGCGACATGGAAGCGACACCCAATTCCGGCCAGTGCAATCATGGCCGCCCGACTTATGTTGAATTAAAACTGGCCGATATTGAACGCCTATTCGGGCGGCGTTGAGGCGCAATTTTTGCAAATAAAAACCCCGCCATCCGGTTTGGATAGCGGGGTTGATAATCAGACGTGATTATCAGACGGGTCGGGCTTTAAGAGCGCGGCACGTCCAATGTTTTCATTTCTGCGTCACCGGCCTGAGACAGGTCGGCATATTGTTTCATTTCCAGCCGCGCAATGGTGCGGTTATGCACTTCGTCAGGGCCGTCGGCCAGACGCAATGTGCGGATACCGGCATACATTTTGGCCAGACCGAAATCAGTGGTCACACCGCCACCACCATGCGCCTGAATGGCGTCATCAATGATTTGCAGCGCGATGCGCGGACCGGCAACTTTAATTTGCGCAATCTCACTTTTCGCAACCTTATTGCCGACCGTGTCCATCATATAAGCGGCTTTCATGGTCAGCAGGCGTGACATTTCAATATTGGTGCGGGCTTCGGCAATGCGCTGTTCCCAAATGGAGTAATCAGCAACGCGCTTACCGAAAGCCGTGCGGCTCAACAGGCGCGTAATCATTTTTTCAAGCGCGCGTTCAGCGACACCAATGGTCCGCATGCAGTGGTGAATACGGCCTGGGCCGAGGCGGCCTTGGGCAATCTCAAAACCGCGACCTTCGCCGAGCAGCAGATTTTCAGCCGGCACACGCACATCTTTCAAAATAACTTCAGCATGACCATGCGGCGCATCATCATAACCAAAGACCGGCAACATGCGCACAATCTCAATGCCCGGGGCATCAAGCGGCACGAGAATTTGACTTTGCTGCTGGTGGCGCGGGGCTTCCGGATTGGTTTTGCCCATCACAATGGCGATTTTACAACGCGGGTCACCAACACCTGATGACCACCATTTGCGGCCATTAATGACATATTCATCGCCATCGCGCTCAATGCGGGTTTCAATATTGGTGGCGTCAGATGAGGCCACGGCAGGCTCGGTCATCAAAAAGGCTGAGCGGATTTCACCGTTCAGCAGCGGCACCATATATTCTTCCTTATGGCGGTCATTGCCATAACGCTCCAGCACTTCCATATTGCCGGTATCGGGGGCCGAGCAGTTAAACACTTCTGAAGCGAAGCCGACGCGTCCCATAATCTCGCACAAAGGTGCGTATTCAACATTTGACAGACCAAAGCCGCGCTCGCTTTCCGGCAGGAACATGTTCCACAGGCCTTCGGCTTTGGCTTTATCTTTCAGCTCTTCCAAAATCGGAACAACGCGCCACGGGTCACCCTCGGCGCGAAACGCCTCCATTTGCTCATGATAAGTGCTTTCATTCGGATAGACATGCGCATCCATGAAGCCTTCAACGCGGGCAATTAATTCTTTAGTGCGGTCATTATGTTCGAAAATCATCTTCTTCTCCCTCTTGATTGCCAAAACCTTAGGTAATGGCTGCCCCAGTGCCAAGAAAAAAATGCGCTTCTGGGCTAACCATTTCGACGCAGGGCAAAAAAGTCTTTCAGAAGGGCGGCGCAATCGCTTTCGCGCAAGCCGCCAATCACCTCAGGCGCGTGATGGCAGCTTTTCTGGTCAAACAGCGCGACGCCATTATCCACCGCGCCGCCTTTCACATCAGCCGCGCCATAAAATAATTTGGCAATGCGCGCTTCGGCAATCGCCCCGGCGCACATCGGGCACGGCTCCAGCGTCACATAAAGACTGCAATCGTTGAGCCGCTCATTGCCCAATTTTTCGCAAGCGGCGCGAATGGCACCAATCTCGGCATGGGCGGTCGGGTCATGGCGGTGGCGCATTTGATTGCGCGCGCGCGCCAAAACTTTGCCATCTGCGCTGACCAGAACCGCGCCGACCGGCACCTCTCCGGCCTTGGCGGCGGCGGCGGCTTCGTCCAGCGCCATTTGCATGAAATCCTCACTCATAAAGGCGAGACTAGCATGGCGGGCGCGGCGCATGCTACAGCAAGGCATGAATAAACCAAGCGACAAGACCTCAGAGCAAAAGTCGAGCTATGCAGGCGACCGGATTGCCAAAGTAATGGCGCGCGCAGGCGTGTGTTCGCGCCGCGATGCCGAGCGCATGATTGCCGATGGGCGGGTTGCGGTGAACGGGCGCAAGCTGGCGACACCGGCCTTGAATGTGACGCCGCGCGATCAGATTACGGTTGACGGCAAGCCGGTTGGCGAGCCGGACCCGCCGCGCTTATGGCGCTATCACAAGCCCGCCGGTTTGGTGACCACCAATCGCGACCCGCAAGGCCGCGAGACAGTGTTCCAAAAATTACCGGCCAGCCTGCCGCGCGTAAATGCGGTCGGTCGCCTCGACATTAATACCGAAGGGCTGCTGCTTTTGACCAATGATGGCGGCATGAAGCGGTTTTTGGAATTGCCCAGCACCGGCTGGCTGCGCCGCTATCGTGTGCGGGCATTCGGCAAGGCCGATGAGGCGCGGCTGGCGGCGTTAAAAAAAGGCATTGAGATTGACGGCGTTAATTATCGCTCCATTGAGGCGACGCTGGACAGCAAGCAGGGCGGCAATGTGTGGCTGACCATGGCGTTGCGCGAGGGCAAAAATCGCGAGATTAAAAAAGTGCTCGAAGCGTTGGACCTCAAAGTGAACCGCCTTATTCGGTTGAGCTTCGGCCCGTTTCAATTGGGGCAATTGGAGCCCGGCCGCGTCGAAGAAGTGCCGCGCCGGGTGTTGCGCCAGCAGCTTGGCAAAAACTGGCAGGCGATTGTTGACGGCTCAATTCCCAAAGGCGTAGATGATGAATCCGATGAACCCCAAGCGGGCAAATCGGGCGGCGCTAAATTTGCCGCTAAAGGCCGGACAAATAGCGGGGCAGATAAAAAACCCCAGTCTGGTAAAAAAAGAGGCGACAAACCGAGAAGCGATAAATCAAAAGGGCCCTCTAAAAATGCGCGTCATAAGCGGTAAATGGGGCGGCACGCGCTTGGTCGCGCCGAAAGGGCGCGGCACACGGCCAACCACCGACCGCAATCGCGAAGCCTTGTTTTCCATGCTCGGCGCACGGCTCGATTTTGACGGCTGTCATGTGCTCGACGCGTTTGCCGGTTCCGCTGCGCTTGGGTTAGAGGCCTTATCGCGCGGCGCGGCGCACTGTATTTTTATCGAAAATGAGGCTTCGGCCTGCGCCGCCATTCAGCAAAATATCGCAAGCTGCGGGGCCGGTGAGGCCGCGACCTTGCTGCGCCGTGACGCAAGAAAACCGCAGTTTGATGGCGCGGTTTTTGATTTGGTTTTTCTCGACCCGCCTTATGGCAAGGGCTTGGGCGAGGCTTTGCTGCCGCTTTTGCGCCCCGCTTTGGCCGCAAATGCGCTGGTCGTGTTGGAAGAAGAAAAGCGCACGAATTTTGTCGCGCCTGTTGATTATCAAGAAATCGATCGGCGAATAAAGGGCGATACGCAATTGATATTTCTTGCGCCTGCGTGATAGTTTCGTTGAAAAGAAGAATAAGGAGAGGCAGATGCCGTTCGACAAAGGCAAATTTGTTTCTGATTTTACAGCCAGCGGCATGGAAGAAGCACAGGCCGAGTTGCTGGCCAAAAACCAAGCGGATATGCTGAACGAATTGGCGAGCAAGCAAGACATTGCCGATTTACAAAACGGCTTTCAGGCCGACCAAACCGATTTGCGCCAAGAGTTTGATGACAAGATTAGCGAAGCCAGCGACGCCATGCGCCGCGAGGTGAATGAGCAAGTGCAAAAAACCCGGCTGCTGATTGATGATGTGCAGGGTGATGCGCGAAAAACCGAAGCGCGGTTAGAGGGCGCGCTAAAGCAGGGCTTCGCCGCGGTGAATCATCGCTTTAATGTGCTGGCCGCGTCCAATACGGCGGTCATCGTCATGGTCATGGTGTTAATGTATCTTCTGATGCGGCGGTGATGAAGCCAAGCTCTATGGCTCGGGCTTCAATATCCCGACTGAGTCGCCAAAAAGTAAAAACCAATTGGTCGGGCCGATAGCCGTGCCAAATGGCTTTGCCCAATAACTTGTCTTCTTCCTCAGTCCAATCGGCAGGCGATAAAAGCGCAATGCCGAGCATGATAAATTTTATCGTCAGATTAAAAACGACAATGGGAAACAGAATGATGACCAAAGCGGCGGTTATCAATTTGCTGGGGGCCTGATGCGGCAAGCGATGAGGGCGCATTTTTTATCCTTCTTGGTGCGGTTACCGTGCCGACGCTTCGAGAAAATCGAAGCGCCGGGGTGGTAGCATTACTAACCCAAGAAAGATTAACGGCGTATTCGGCAGAACCTTATTCCGCCATCACCCCGACAAAGTCGAGATGACGGGTTTATGTCGATGGCTTTTAACAAAACGTTAGCGGCCACCGCTTGAGTTCGGGAACTGCTACCTCCCCGACAATCAGCCGTCTGCTGACTGCCCCTGTCTTATAGCAGGGCATAAGGAACGGTGTTACTCGCTCAAGTTGAGTGGATTATGAGATTCTACTCCGCCGACGCACCGCCCCCTTCGGTAAGGCGGAAAGCTGACTAAAAATTGCTTCGCAATTTAAGTCCTTATACCGCCCCTGCCTTGAGCGCATATTCCCAGCCCATATCGGAGAGCGGTTTTACGCGGTCTGCCATGGCGGCGGCATG
>JAQWZC010000081.1 GCA_029253645.1 Alphaproteobacteria bacterium
GGCCGCGCGGCGCGGCGGCACGGCTTTTTGCTCGCGGATTTCGGGTTTTTTGTCAGCCGGTGCCCATTCGGGCTTCAGCTCAATATCAATACGGCGGATCGTATCATCTTCGGCTTTCCAATGGTCGCGAATGCGCGTCAAATAGTGCGCCTCAATCCAACTGCGGACAAAACGCGTCGGCACGTGCAAAATCACCCGGCCCTTTTGTGCGCCGGCCACTTCCAGCAATTTGAACCAACTGTTAAATGTCGCCTCGCCCAGTTCGGCTCGCAAACGTGAGCGCACTTTATGCCATTGCGCGTTCAGCACATCCATCGCGTCATTTTTGGAATTGTCCTGAGACCCCGTCAGATTGGTGCTATCGGAACGATTTTCTTTTTCTTTATCAGCCTTGCCCGTGTCAGCCTTGCCTGTCGCATCCGCCATTTTAGTTTCCTGTCTTGCGCTCATCTCAAAAAAAAGCGCGCTAAATGTTTCGCCGTAATCATGGCCAAGCAATACCGAGCCATCAGTTTTATCAGAGGGCTTCACATCGGCAGGGGCAGTCAAAACAACCCCATGGCCGAAAGCGAAAAGGCGAAGCAGCGAGACACTCCCAACAGATTTACCGACCACCACACGGCCTTCAACGAAATCTTGTCAGCTCCTCCCCCAACCAATAGATGACGTGACGTTATCTAAACCGGTCAGAAAGAATTCCCCTCCGCCACCTAGCCCACTGTTTTAAAAGGTGTTTTATTTGCGAACTCGGAAAGAGTCCAAAAACAAAGCCAAACTGCGGGTTTCAGCGACTTTTTGACACTACAAACAAGGCGGGGTTCTGGCAACGGGAAGAAAATGAGAACAGCGCTTTTTTTTGCATTTTTTATAAATTATTTTTTCGAAATGGCAGAAATCGAAAAAGCCCGCCGGAATTTCCGACGGGCTTTTTTCACATTTGCACTTTAACGCCCGCGCTTAAGCGGTGTCAGTGGCGGCGCGATTAAACAATCGCGCTGACACGTTTCGACAGGCGCGAAATTTTGCGCGACGCGGTTTTTTTATGCATCAAGCCTTTTTGACCGGCGCGGGCAATAACCGGCTGGGCCGCCCGCAAAGCGGTTTCGGCACCGACCTTATCGCCACCGGCAATGGCTTCATCAACGCGGCGAATAAATGTCCGCATTCTGGTTTTCTGGTCGCGGTTACGCGCCGTGCGGCGTTCGATTTTGCGCACCATTTTTTTGGCTGAGCTTGTATTGGCCATCAATCTTTTCCCGTTTTCTAACAGTTCGGCGCGTTATAGGAGCGTAAGCGCGCGCCGTCAACATAATAAAGACACGTCCCCCCGCCAGCCTCACACCCGCGCCGCGCCTTTTCCGGCCAGAGCGTTAATTGCCGTCCTATTTATTGGTAAATTTCGGCTGACGCTTTTCAGCAAAAGCCGCCATACCCTCTTTTTGGTCGTCAAAAGAAAACAGCGCATGAAAGACACGGCGTTCATAATGCACGCCTTCTTTAAGGCCGGTTTCATAGGCGACATTGACACATTCCTTGGCCGTCAGAACCGATGGCAGCGATTTTTCGGCAATTTTCTGCGCCACATCAACCGCCTCATCGACCAGCTTATCATCCGCAATAATGCGCGAGACAAGCCCGCAGCGTTCCGCCTCGGCGGCGTCCATCATGCGTCCGGTCAAGCACATCTCCATGGCTTTGGATTTGCCGATAAAACGTGTCAGACGTTGAGTGCCCCCGGCCCCCGGAATCACGCCCAAATTAATTTCGGGCTGTCCGAATTTGGCGTTCTCGGCGGCCAAAATAAAATCGCACATCATGGCCAATTCGCACCCGCCGCCCAGCGCATAACCGGCAACGGCCGCAATAATCGGCTTGCGGGCTTTCGCCGCCGCTTCCCAATTGGCGGTGATGAAGTCCTCACGCATGAGGTCAATATAAGACTTGCCTGCCATTTCCTTAATATCGGCACCGGCCGCAAAGGCTTTTTCCGAGCCGGTCAATACCATGCAGCCAATCGCATCATCGCCGTCAAACCCCTCAATGGCATGGGTCACCTCATCCATGAGCGGGCCGCATAAAGCATTTAACGCTTGCGGACGATGCAATCTTATCAGCCCGACATTGTCGCGACGCTCAACCAAAATGTTTTCATATTTCATGTTCCGGCTCCCTGCCTTATCGGCCCTATGGCGTGCTGATGGGGGTGAGGTCAAAAATCACCAAATCAGCAGAAAATGTAAGACGCAGAATTTCCCCCTGACGGGCAAAAGTCAAGACGCCGTTTGCGCTACGCTTATCCATATTGCGCGCCTGCCACCCCAAATTGGGCAGGCTGCGGCTATAAAATGCCATGAGCGCCTTTTGGGTCACGCCCTGATGATGGGTCGCTGTCATTTGCACAATACGCCCTTGCGGCTTGTCAAAAACAATCCCCGCTTCGGGCAATTCCACCAGCCCTTCGGCCAAGGGCACATCGCGCAACATGGATAAAAACCCCGTCGCCTGCGCCATATGCGGCGCGGCCAAAGCGGCCATAAGCAAGCCAATGCCGATGAAACGATGATGAAAAATATGCATGCGCCTTTTGGCATCCTCCCAATAAACACCGGTCTTTATGAAACGCCGGCCCCTAATTAACGCTGGCAGTTGGGACAATAAAAGCTGGAGCGTCCCGATTGCACCAAGCGCATGACTTTAGCAGAACAATGCGGGGCTGAACAGATATCGCCGGCGCGCCCATAGACTTTGAAGTCATGTTGAAAATAGCCCATGGCCCCGTCCTCATGCGCAAAATCGCGCAAGGTCGAGCCGCCTGCCTCAATCGCGCGGGCCAAGACATCGCGTATGGCAGGCACCAAACGTGCCACCCGCTTGACGCCCAAATTGGCGGCTTTGCGGCGCGGGCTGATACCGGCGATAAATAAAGCCTCGCAGACATATATATTGCCCAATCCGGCCACCACGCTTTGGTCGAGCAGAAAATTTTTGACCGGTGTTTGGCGTCCCTGCGCCGCCGCCAATAAGACCGCCTGATTAAAATCATTGCCCAAAGGCTCCGGCCCCAGCCGCGCCAAAAATGGCGAGCGTTCCGGCGCGCCCTCGATTTTATCCATAAAACCGAAGCGGCGCGGATCGGCAAAAGCCAAATGAGTGCCATCGTCAAACACCATATCAACATGAATATGTTTCTCCGCCACCGGCGCGGCCAGCTCATGGGCATAAACCCCGGCAGTGCGCGGCGTGTCATCGGGCGTCTTTCGAGGCGGCGGGGTGAGGATAAATCGTCCGGTCATGCCCAAATGGCTGAGCCAATAAAAACGCGCACCTTTTTTATCCTGCATTTCGGCCAGTAAATATTTAGCGCGGCGGGCAAATTGCACCAGCGTCGCGCCTTGCATATGCGCCGCAAAATCCTTGGGAAACGGAAACCGCAAATCGGGCCGATGAAGGGTCAGGCGTTTAATGCGCCGGCCTTCAATATGCGGGGCGAGGCCACGGCGCACGGTTTCGACTTCGGGTAATTCAGGCATGGCCGCCATCATAGGCGGCGCGGCGCGCGGCGCAAGCAAACTCTAACGCCCAAATATCGCGTGCAAAAGAAAAACCGCCGGCCCGCATAAAGCGTAAACAGTGCATGGATTTAGCGCCCCTGATGGGCTATCGTCGCGGCGCATTGAGAACGCTTGAAAGCAAGCAGAACGCAGGCATTATATTGTGACCACGCCAGACACGACCAAATCAGAGACCCAATCGCAGGCCGAAACCATTGATTTCGGCTTTCGCGAGGTGGCGCGCGCCGATAAGCAGGGGCTGGTGCGCGGCGTGTTTGATGCCGTGGCCGATAAATATGATGTGATGAATGATGTCATGTCCGGTGGGCTGCATCGGCTGTGGAAAGCCCGCATGATTGACGCGCTTTATATGCGCCCCAAAGCCCGGCTCCGGCTGGTTGATGTGGCCGGTGGCACGGGCGACATTGCCTTGCGCGCCCATGCCCGCGCCCAAAAGCTGGGCACCGCACTGGACGCCCACATTATTGATGCCAATGCCGAAATGATGAAAGCCGGTCGCCAACGCCAAGCCGTTCAAAGCCAAGGCGAACATATGCATTTCACCACCGGCATTGCCGAACAATTGCCGCTGCCCGATGCCAGTGCCGATATGCTGACCATTGCCTTTGGCATTCGCAATGTCACAGACCGCGCCGCCGCCTTGCAAGAGGCCCATCGCGTCTTGCGCCCGGGCGGGCGTTTTGTCTGTTTGGAATTTTCACATATGCCCAGCGCGGTTTTGCAAAAAGCCTATGACGCATACAGCTTTAACCTCATTCCGCCTATGGGCGCGCTGGTGGCGGGCGAGCGCGCGGCCTATCAATATTTGGTTGAGAGCATTCGCCGCTTTCCGACCGCCAATGCCTTTTTGGGCGAGCTTGAGGCAGCCGGTTTTGCCCGCGCCGAGGCCCAGCTTTTAAGCGGCGGCATTGCCGCGCTGCATATGGGATGGCGTTTATAATGCGGCGCTTTTTAAGATTGCTCACCATGGCGCGGCTTCTCCTCGCTCAGGATGCGCTATTGCCGCCCGGCTTTTTCACCGATGCGCCCTGGCGTATTCGGTTGGCGCGCCGCGTCTTTACTTTTCTCGCGCCGCGCTTTCGTGAGGATAATCGCGGGCGCAAATTATCTGACCGCATTCGCCGCCTTGGCCCGACTTATATTAAGCTCGGGCAATTTCTGGCCACGCGGCCCGATATTATCGGCCCGGCCATGGCGCATGATCTGACCTTTCTGCAAGACCAATTGCCGCCCTTTAGCGATAAGCAAGTGCAGCGCATTTTGGCCGCGGAATTGGATGCGCCCGATAGCGTCATCACCCAATTAAGCGCGCCCATCGCCGCCGCCTCGGTCGCGCAAGTGCACCAAGCCGTTCACGCCCAGACCGGCGAGAAGCTGGCCGTCAAAATTTTACGCCCCGATATTGAGACCCGTCTGGCCTCAGAATTGGCGCTGCTGGCGCGCTTGGCGAAATTTGCCGAAACCTATTTTCCCATCACGCGGCGTTTGCGCCCGGTGGACAGTATTGATATTTTGGCGCGCTCGATAAATGGCGAAACCGATTTACGCATGGAAGCCGCCGCCCTGTCTGAAATGGCTGAGAATATTGGCGATATGCAGGGCTTTCGCGTGCCCAAATTATTTTGGGAGGCCAGTGGCCGCCGTGTCTTGACCATGCAATGGGTGGATGGCGTTAAAGCCTCCAATGTCGAGGCGCTGCGCGCGGCGGGGCATGACCTCTCCGAGCTGGCCGTGCGGCTTTTGCAAATTTTTCTGACCCTGGTTTTGCGCGATGGGTTTTTTCACGCCGATATGCATCAGGGCAATTTGCTGATTGGCGAGGATGGCACGATTATCGCCATTGACCTTGGCATTTGCGGGCGGCTTGATAATGACAGCCGCCGTTTCCTCGCTGAGATTTTGCAAGGCTTCATCACCCGCGATTATAAAAAACTGGCTGAGGTGCACATTGAGGCGGGCTATGTGCCCGACCATCATGATGTCGATGCATTTGCCCAAGCCCTGCGCTCGGTCGGCGAGCCGATACGCGACCGCGATGCGGATGATATTTCAATGGGCCGTGTGCTGGCGCAGCTTTTCATGATTACCGACCAATTCGATATGGTGACCCAGCCGCAATTATTATTGCTGCAAAAAACCATGGTGACGGTTGAGGGGGTGGCGCGCAGCTTTGACCCGAAGGTGAATATTTGGGACGCCTCTGAAAAACTGGTCGGCGATTGGCTGAGAAAATCCATCGGCCCGCAAGCCATATTGCAAGATATGGCCGATAATGCCGGACGCACATTGCGTATGGTGCAACGTCTGCCCGATACGCTGGATGAATTGGAACGCGGCGCGCGGGCCCTGCAAGAGCGCGACGCCCCCAAATCCGCGCCGCGCGCTGACCGATTGGCGCGGCTTATTGGCCTGTCCGCTTTGGGGCTGGCGCTGGCCAGTGTCATTTATCGGTTTTTGTAAAAGATAATTATTTACATTATTCATCGGTAAATTAAACTCATTCTCACTGTTTCTAGGAAAGCTCATGCAGCGCGTATTATTAATGATTGGCGGCGGCATTGCCGCGTATAAAGCCCCCGAATTGGTGCGCCAATTGCGCGCCCAAGGTCTGGCCGTGCGCTGTCTGATGACGGCGGCGGCGGCGCAATTCGTATCGCCCTTATCCTTGGCCTCCGTGTCGGGCGATAAGGTTTATGAAAATCTGTTTGACCTGACCGAGGAAGCTGAAATGGGACATATTCAGCTATCGCGCGATGCCGATATTATTTTAGTGGCCCCGGCCACGGCTGATTTAATGGCCAAGGCGGCGCAAGGCATGGCCAATGATTTGGCCTCCACCACTTTGCTGGCCACTGATAAAAAAATTCTCATGGCCCCGGCGATGAATGTGCGCATGTGGCAGCATGAGGCGACACAACGCAATCTCGCCCAGCTTGAAAAAGACGGCGTGAGCATTATCGGGCCGGAAGATGGCGATATGGCATGTGGGGAATTTGGCCCGGGCCGAATGAGTGAGCCGCATGATATTGCCGCCGCCACCGCCGCCGCTTTGGGGCTGGCTGATGGCCCCGCGCGCGGCGCGATAAATCAGGGTGAATTGACGGGCCGCAAGATTTTGGTCACGGCCGGACCGACCCATGAACCGATTGATCCGGTGCGTTATATTGCCAATCGCTCATCGGGCAAACAGGGCTATGCCATTGCCGAAGTGCTGGCGGCTGCCGGTGCTGAGGTGCATTTAATCAGCGGGCCGACCGCTTTGCCCGCGCCGCATGGGGTCACTATGGCACATGTGGAAACGGCGCGTGATATGCACGCCGCCGTTAATGCCTGCTTGCCGGTTGATGCCGCCATTATGACAGCCGCTGTCGCGGATTGGCGACCGACGGCATGCGATACGCAAAAGATTAAGAAAAAAGGCGACGCGCCTGCGCCGCTCACTTTGGTGGAAAACCCCGATATTCTCGCCTCACTTGGCGCGGCGGGCAAAAACCGTCCGGCCCTGCTGGTCGGCTTTGCCGCCGAAACCGAAAAGCTGGAAGCCCATGCGCTGGCCAAGCTTGAGAAAAAAAATTGCGACTGGATTGTCGCCAATAATGTCGCGCCGGATAGCGGCATTGAGGGCGGCGTGATGGGCGGCGATGCCAATGCGGTGACGCTGATTACGGCAGGCGGCTCGCCAAACGGGTCAGCCTCAAAATCATCAAAAAAGACCGCGCAGATTGAGCGCTTTGACATGATGAGCAAACATGGCGTGGCCGAGATATTGGCAAGCCGCATGGTGGCGCATTTCGCCGCAAATGAGAAAACCGGAAAAAAAGGAAAAACCAAATGAGTGCGCCGAAATTGGAAATTAAATGGCTGGAACACGGGCTTGGACTGGACGCGCCTTCTTATGAAAGCGAACTGGCCGCAGGCATGGATATTCGCGCCGCTTTGCCCGCCACTGAACCGCTGAGCTTAAAGCCCGGCGCACAAGCCATGATTGAGACCGGCTTTGCCATGGCGCTGCCGCCGGGTTTTGAGGCACAAGTGCGCCCGCGCTCGGGGCTGGCGGCAAAAAACGGCATTACCGTGTTAAACACACCCGGCACGATTGATGCCGATTATCGCGGCGAGGTGAAAATTATTTTAATTAATTTGGGTCAAGAGGATTTCTTGATTGAGCGCGGCATGCGCATCGCCCAAATGATTATCGCGCCAATTGTGCAGGCCGTGCCGCATATTGTTGAGCAATTATCACAAACCGAACGCGGCGCGGGCGGCTTTGGCTCAACCGGAACCGACGCGGGGAAAACCCCCTCATGATAAGATTGTCGCGCAAATCCCTGCTCGCGCTGGAAGCGGTTTTGGATGTCGCCCTGCATGCGCGCCCCGACCCGGTGCAAGCGCGCGAGATTACGGCGCGCCAAGGTGTGCCGCAGCGTTATTTGGAACAAGTCATGCAAGCCTTGGTGCGCGCCGGTATTTTGCGCGGTGTACGCGGGCCGCGCGGCGGCTATCGCTTGGCGCGTGAAAGACGCCGCATCTCGGTGCGCGAGATTTTTGAAGTGATTGAAGAAATTGATGGCGGCGATGTCGATACGCTGTCGCAATCTGATTTGGGCCGTAGCATTATCGCGCCATTTCATACCAATATGCAAAATGCACTTATCGGCGCGGTGGGCGATACCACCATTGCAGATTTATGTGGCCAAGCCGTCGGCCAAAATAATGGCCAGAATAGCGGCGAGGATAAGGGTGATTTCACCATTTAGGGGGATGGATTTATGACCGACACAGACAATAAACCGGGGCGCGGGCGGATTTATGGCTCAATTACCGAAACCATCGGCAATACGCCGATTGTCGAGGTCAGCCGCATGGCGGCGGAATATGGCATTGGCGCAAAGATTTTCGCCAAGCTGGAATTTTTTAACCCGATTGCCAGCGTGAAAGACCGCATTGGCGTCGCGATTTTGGACGCGCTGGAAGCCCAGGGCAAATTGCAGGCCGATACGGTTTTGGTTGAGCCGACCTCGGGCAATACCGGCATTGCACTGGCTTTTGCCTGTGCCGCGCGCGGGCTTGAATTGGTCTTATGCATGCCCGAAAGCATGTCGCTGGAACGGCGCAAAATGTTGTCGCTTTTGGGCGCCAAGCTGGAATTGACACCGGCCGAGCAGGGTATGAAAGGCGCGATTTCCCGCGCCCAAGCCCTGTTGGATGAAAACCCGAATTGGGTGATGCCGCAGCAATTTGAAAACCCCGCCAATCCGGAAATTCATCGCCGCACCACGGCGGAGGAAATTTGGAATGATATGGAGGGCGCGGTTGATGCGGTGATTTCCGGCGTCGGTACGGGCGGCACATTTACCGGCATTGGGTCGGTCTTAAAGCCGCGCAAGGATGGTTTGAAAATGATTGCCGTTGAACCTGAGGACAGCCCGATATTATCGGGCGGCGAGCCGGGCCCGCATAAAATTCAGGGCATTGGCGCAGGGTTTGTGCCGGGCAATATGGATATGCAATGGCTCGACGAGGTGGTGACCATTGGCAATGAAACGGCCTTTGAGACAGCGCGAAAATTGGCGCGCGTTGAAGGCATTCCGGGCGGCATCAGCACCGGCGCAGCCATGGCGGCAGCGCTGGAAGTTGGCGGGCGCGCCGATATGGCGGGCAAAAATATTGTGGTTATTCTGCCCAGCTTTGCCGAGCGTTATCTCTCAACCGCCTTATTTGAAGGCCTGTAATATATGACGGCACAAGACAGGCCATTGAGCGCGGCAGAAATTGACCGCTATCAACGCCATATTGTGCTGAAAGAGATTGGTGGCGCCGGTCAGCAAAAACTGAAAGCCGCCCGCGTGCTGATTATCGGCATGGGCGGGTTGGGCCATCCGGTGGCGCAATATCTGGCCGCCGCCGGTGTCGGTACATTGGGTCTGGTCGATGATGATCTGGTCGATATATCCAATTTGCAACGCCAAATCCTGTTCGCCGAGGCCGATATCGGCGAACCGAAAACCCAAGCCGTGGCGCAAGCCTTGGCGCGGCTTAACCGGCACTGCCAAAGCGTGGCTCATCCGGTGCGCGCGACGGCTGAAAATATCGATGCGCTGGTCGGGGCCTATGATGTGATTGTCGATGGCAGCGATAATTTCGCCACCCGCCTATTGGTGAATGATGCGTGTTTTAAGGCCGAAAAACCTCTGATTTCCGGTGCGGTCGGGCGTTTTGACGGGCAGGTGATGACCTTTAAACCCTGGCTGAAACAGGCCGATGGTACGCCCTTGCCATGTTATCGCTCGCTTGTGCCCGACGCCCCGCCGGATGAAGACAATTGCGCGACCACCGGTATTATCGGGGCGCTGACCGGCATTATCGGCACATTGCAGGCGATAGAAGTGATTAAGGAAATTACCGGCGCGGGCGAGACGCTGGCCGGTTATATGTTGATTTATGACGGGCTGGCCGGAACGGCGCGGCGCGTCAAGCTGAACTGGGACCCGCAAAATCCGAATAATGGCCGCGCTGCCTAAGCATGCCATGGCTATTGGGGCGCGCTATTTGCTTGCTGGAATCAAGCAGAATTTGTATCAGTGAATGATGGATCGTTTGGTGATTTTCCGCGTTGGCCTCGGCCTGTTGCTTCTTGTCAGCATTGTCAGCCTATTGCCGTTTTCCATCGCCGCCCAAACCAATCGCGATGAGCGCATGCTTGGCGAAAGCGGCCTGCCGTTGCCGCGTTTTGTGGCGATTAGCGAAAACATGGCCAATGTGCGCCGCGGGCCGGGCGAAGATTACCCGCTGCTCTATCAATATCGCCGCCAAGGCTTGCCGCTGGAAGTGGTGGCCGAATATGGCCAATGGCGACAAGTGCGCGACCATGAGGGCAGTGAGGGCTGGATGCATGCGCGGCTTTTGCGCGCTGGCCGCCATGCGATTATTCGCCAAGCCGCCAATGCTTTGCCGCTGCGTAATGCGCCCTCTGCCGGTGCCGGTGTGGTGGCGCTATTGCAATCGGGTGCGCTGGTGCGGCTGAAAGAATGTGCCGATAGCTGGTGCGAAATAGAAGCGCAAAATTATCGCGGCTGGTTGCAGCGCGATAATTTATGGGGCGTTTACGGCTTCGAGCGTCTCGACTGATTTTTTCCTATCCCGCACACAAAAAAGGGAGGCCAAAGCCTCCCTTTCTCATATCTGTTACTATGTGCTTAGGCGTCGAGGTCGAAGCGGTCAGCATTCATGACTTTGGTCCAAGCGGCGATAAAGTCAGAAACGAATTTCTCACCATTATCACTTTGCGCGTAAACCTCAGCAATGGCGCGCAGCTCTGAATTTGAGCCAAAGACCAAATCAATGCGAGTGGCCGTACCGATGGTTTCGCCTGAGGCGCGGTTTTTGCCCTCAAACAGATTTTCATCCGTTTGCGACCAAGCCGTGCCCATATCAAGCAAGGTGACAAACCAATCATTGGACAATGTCTGACCATCGCTCCATACGCCATGGCCATCGGTTGAGATGCCCAAAGCGCGCATGCCACCGACCAAGACGGTCATTTCAGCCGCTGTCAGACCCAAAAGCTGGGCTTTGTCGAGCAGCATTTCTTCCGGCGAAACAGCGAACGCATTGCGTTGGAAATTACGGAAGCCATCGGCCGCCGGTTCCAGCACTTCAAAGCTGTCACTATCGGTTTGCTCTTGCGTCGCATCGCCACGACCCGGGGCAAATGGCACGCTGGCCCCTGAGGCCATTTCAATACCGACACCACCGGCCAGCACAATCACATCAGCCAGACTGGCTTTATGGTCGCTGGCAATGGTTTCCAACACGCCCAAGACTTTCGTCAATTGGTCGGGCTTATTGGCCGCCCAGTTCTTTTGCGGGGCGAGGCGAATACGTGCGCCATTGGCACCACCGCGCATGTCTGAGCCGCGATAGGTTGAGGCTGAGGCCCAAGCGGTTTCGACCATTTCTTGAATGGACAGACCGCTATCTTTAATGGCGGCTTTGACGGCATCGACATCATAGCCATCATTGCCGGCCGGAATTGGGTCTTGCCAAATCAGCTCCTCAGACGGCACTTCCGGTCCGAGATAACGATTTTTCGGGCCCATATCACGGTGCAACAATTTGAACCAAGCGCGGGCAAAGGCATCGGCAAAATAATCAATATCGCCGTGGAATTTTTCGGAAATCTTGCGATATTCCGGATCCATAATCATCGCCATATCTGCCGTCGTCATGGCCGGGCTGACTTTCTCGCCCGAGCCATCCACTTGCGGGGCCATATCGGCTTCGTCACAATCGACAGGTTGCCAAATATTGGCACCGGCCGGTGATTTGGTGACCGCCCATTCATATTTGAACAACAGGTCAAAATAGCCATTATCCCAAGCAATCGGATTGCCGGTCCACGGGCCTTCAAGGCCGGAGGTAATGGTATCGACGCCCTTGCCCGATTTATGGGTGGACAGCCAGCCAAAGCCTTGCGCTTCAATCGGTGCGCCTTCCGGCTCAGCGCCGACATGGGCGGCATCGCCCGCGCCGTGCATTTTACCGAATGTGTGACCACCGGCGACCAGAGCGACGGTTTCTTCATCATTCATCGCCATGCGGGCAAAGGTTTCACGCACATCCTGCGCGCTCAAAAGCGGGTCAGGATTGGCATTCGGGCCTTCCGGATTGACGTAAATCAAACCCATTTGCACAGCGGCGAGCGGGTTTTCCAATGATTGGCGCGTATCGGCATAGCGATTATCGCCCAGCCATTCATCTTCCGCGCCCCAGTAAATATCCTCTTCCGGATGCCACATATCAGGGCGACCGCCACCAAAGCCAAAGGTTTTACCGCCCATGCTTTCAATGGCGACATTGCCGGTCAGGATAAACAAATCGGCCCAGCTAATCGCATTGCCGTATTTTTGTTTAATCGGCCATAGCAGACGCCGCGCCTTATCGAGATTGCCATTATCGGGCCAGCTATTGAGCGGCGCAAAACGTTGCGCGCCCGTGCCGCCGCCACCGCGACCATCGCCGGTGCGATAGGTACCGGCAGCGTGCCAGGTCATGCGGATGAAGAACGGGCCATAATGACCATAATCAGCCGGCCACCATTCTTGGCTATCGGTCATCAGCGCCGTCAGATCTTTTTTCAGCGCGGCATAATCAGTTTTTTTGAACGCTTCACGATAATCAAAATCATCGCCCATCGGGTTTGATTTTGTGTCGTGCTGGCGCAAAATACTCAGATTGAGTTGGTTCGGCCACCAGTCTTGATTTGAAGTTCCTGTCTCTTGGTTGCGCGTCAGCGCTCCATGCATGACAGGGCATTTTGAAACATCCATTGGTCTCGGCTCCCTTTTGTCCTTAACGGCTCAGTTTAAAATTGGGCGATATGACGCCTCACCGCACTATAAAAGGCGCACCTTGGCTGTCAATGTCATTAGAATGATTCTAAGGCGATTTTATGTGATTTTTGGGGGCAATTTGACGCGCCGGCCTTCAGGCATAAGGGCCGCGCATCATTTTGCGAGGGGCTTAGGGTTTGTCGGATGTGCTATCGGCTTTATCCAGACGAATAATCACCTCAACGCGGTCCACATCATAACCTTTGGGGCTGTCGGGCAGGCGCGCCACCTCCACCGCATTGGCGGCAATATCAATCAGCCGCGCCTCTTGCTCGACATAAAAATGATGATGCATGTCAATATTCGTGTCGAAATAGCTGCGCGCTTGGTCAACCTGCACTTGGCGCAACAGGCCCGCCGCTTGGAATTGATTGAGCGTATTATAGACCGTGGCTTGGCTGACTTTCAGCCCCGATGCCTGCGCTTCATCGCGCAAAGCCTCAGCCGTGACATGCCGGTCGCCATGGCGAAACAATAAATGCGCCAAACGCAAACGCGGCTCAGTCACGCGCAGCCCCACCGCGCCCAGCTTGCTGGCCAAAGCGTGGCGTGTCTCTTTCGTCAATTCTGCACCTATATGGGGGGTGGCAGGAGAAAGGGTCATGACGCATTCCTTAAAATCATTCCAAGAAATACAAATTGCGCCTTTCTGTGTCAAGAGACGGGCCGAGAAGCCCGCCCAATTGGGCCAAGAAGAAAACGCAAGTTTTATGGCATGCGCCCTGAAAGCGTGCTAATTTGCCGTCAATGCAGAGGGGAAAAAACATGTCACGGCAAAATTCATATAATTATGACGAACTGATCGCTTGCGGTAATGGCGAGGTTTTCGGTGATGGCAATGCGCGCTTGCCCGCGCCGCCCATGCTGATGTTTGACCGCATCACCAAGATTTTTGATGAAGGCGGGGCATTTGATAAGGGCCATATGGAAGCCGAATTGGATATTCATCCGGGGCTGTGGTTTTTTGACTGCCATTTTAAAACCGACCCGGTGATGCCGGGCTGTTTGGGGCTTGATGCCATGTGGCAGCTTATCGGTTTTTATTTGGGCTGGTTGGGCCATCCGGGCCGCGGTCGGGCGCTGGGCGGGTCGATTAAATTCACCGGTCAGGTGATGCCCGATGTCACGCTGGTGCGCTATGAAATTGATATGAAGCGCGTTATGGCGGGCAAGCTGGTTATGGGCATTGGCGATGCGCGCCTTTATGCCGATGATAAAATGATTTACGAGGCCGAAGGCCTGCGGGTCGGCCTGTTCCGCCCCGAACAAATGTAATTTGAAACCTTAAGGAGAGCGCCCATGCGTCGCGTCGCCATTACCGGAATGGGCATTGTGTCGAGCCTCGGCAATAATGTGCAAGAAGTTTCAACCGCACTGGCTGAAGGCAAGTCGGGCATTTCGGCGATGGCCGATTTTGCCGAGCTGGGCTTTCGCAGCCAAGTCGCCGGTCAACCCGATTTGAATATTGAAGAGGCGGTCGATAAACGCGTGCGCCGCTTTATGGGGGATGGCGCGGCGTGGAATTATGTCGCCATGCAGCAAGCCATTGCCGATGCCGGGCTGGAAGACGACACCATTCAAAACCCGATGACCGGCCTGATTATGGGCTCGGGCGGCCCGTCCACCAAAGCGCTGATTGCCGCAGCCGATACGGCGCGCAATGCCAGCCCGAAACGGGTCGGCCCGTTTGCCGTGCCGAAAGCCATGAGCAGCACCAATTCCGCCACTTTGGCGACGCCTTTCGGCATTAAGGGCATTAATTATTCCATCTCATCGGCCTGCGCCACCTCCTCTCATTGCATTGGCAATGCGACGGAGATGATTCAATGGGGCAAGCAGGATGTGATGTTTGCCGGTGGCGGCGAAGAATTGGATTGGGCGCTATCCGTGCTTTTCGACGCCATGGGCGCGATGAGTGCCAATTATAATGACACGCCGGCCACGGCCAGCCGCGCCTATGACAAAAACCGCGACGGCTTTGTGATTGCCGGTGGGGCGGGTGTTTTGGTTTTGGAAGAAATGGAACGGGCCAAAAAACGCGGCGCCAAAATCTATGCCGAAGTGACCGGCTATGGTGCCACCTCAGACGGCCATGACATGGTACAGCCAAGCGGCGAAGGCGCGGTGCGCTGCATGCAAATGGCGATGAAGGGGCTGGACGCGCCGCTGGATTATATTAATCCACATGCCACCTCAACGCCGGTGGGCGACATTAAAGAAATTGAGGCGCTGCGCGACGTGTTTGGCGCGGATTGTCCGGCTTTTTCTGCCACCAAATCTTTGTCGGGCCACTCGCTGGGCGCGGCCGGTGTGCAAGAGGCGATATATTCATTGCTGATGATGCAGCGCAATTTCATTGCCGGTTCGGCGCATATTGAAGAGCTGGACCCGGATTTTGCCGATATGCCGATCGTACGCGAAACCCGCGACGCGACGCTCAATCACGTCATGTCCAACTCATTCGGCTTTGGCGGCACCAATGCCACTTTGGTGATGAGCCGGGTCTAAGGCACGGCAGGGGTGATGAGCCGCGCCTAAGACACGGCAGGGGTGATGAGCCACATCTAAACCGCAGCGAAGGATAGGTAGGGTTTAAGCCAAGGCCGACTACTGACGCATTTTCTTATTGCCGCATGCGAGACAAGACCATATTGTTTTCCCATTCCTGAATAAGAAAAAGGAGAGCAGGGATGAGGTTTTCACTATTCGGCTGTGGGTTACTTCTTTGCGGGGTACTCACCAGCCATACAGCAGCTCAAGAGGCCGGCTCAAAAGAACGTATCGCTTCACTTGGTCTTTCACGAACAGACTGGAGTGCCACGCTCACAGGTTCAAACCCGACAGTTTACAACGACACGGTTAACGCATTCGCTTTAGACATTTGGTTTGGCAAAGATGGAAACCGCTTTTATACGTTTGATCTCGATTGGGCTATTGATGCGGACATTCATATCCCCGACCAGCCGGACGGCACTGACACAACTGCATTTTCCACCGGTTTGGGTATAGCTTACCAATCGCAGGAGAGCATTGACTGGAAACCATTCGTGAAAGTCGGTTTACGCTACACAAGCATCTCCGTTGAAGGCGATTTATTCAATGACACAGGTGTCAACGCTTGCGACGAGGGGGCCAATAGTCTTTGTGTCGATCTTGCCGATGCAGACGAGCTTGCGCCAATATGGAGTATTGGCTTTGATACCGAGAAGTTGAGAATAAGCTATGAAAAGGTCGCAGGCAGCGATATTGAGACTGACGGCTTTAAGGTTGCTTACGTAAGCAAGTTTTAGAAAAAACCGCCGCGCGGTATGGCGCGACATTATTTTGTCGATAGCACATATAAAAAGGGCGGGGTTTGACCCCCGCCCTTAAATTTTGAAACAAGGCAAAGCCTAGTCGTCGTCGGACGTCTTGCCTTCCAGGTCTTCGCCGGTTTCTTGGTCAACGACTTTCATCGACAAGCGCACCTTGCCGCGATCATCAAAGCCGACTAGCTTAACCTTCACGCTATCGCCTTCTTTGACGATATCCGTGGTGTTCTCCACGCGGTGGTCGGCCAGTTGCGAAATATGCACCAGCCCGTCACGCTTGCCGAAGAAATTAACAAAGGCACCGAAATCCATCGTCTTGACGACCGTGCCGTCATAAATCAGACCAACTTCCGGCTCAGCGACAATCGAGTTGATTTGGTCCAGCGCCGATTTAATCGCCGCCGCGTCAGACGAAGCAACCTTGATAAGGCCGTCATCACCAATATCGATTTTCGCCCCTGAGGTTTCGACAATCTCGCGGACAACTTTGCCGCCCGTGCCAATCACTTCGCGGATTTTATCCTGCGGCACTTGGATGGTCTCAATCTTCGGCGCATATTCGCCCATTTCATCACGCGCTGAGGTCAACGCTTTGGCCATTTCACCGAGAATATGCGTGCGGCCACCCTTGGCTTGGTCCAGCGCCACTTGCATGATTTCCTCGGTAATGCCGGTGATTTTAATGTCCATTTGCAGCGAGGTAACACCATCTTCCGTGCCCGCCACTTTAAAGTCCATATCACCCAAATGGTCTTCATCGCCCAAAATGTCAGATAGGACAGCGAAGCGGTCGCCTTCCTTAATCAGACCCATGGCAATACCGGCGACCGGCTTTTTCAGCGGCACACCGGCATCCATCATGGCCAGCGAAGAACCGCAAACCGTCGCCATAGAAGACGAGCCATTGCTTTCCGTTACCTCAGAAACGAGGCGAAGCGTGTAAGGAAACTCATCCTTGCTGGGCAACATGGCTTTCAGCGCACGCCAAGCCAGCTTGCCGTGACCAATCTCGCGGCGACCGGTAAAGCCGACGCGGCCTGTTTCACCAACCGAATAGGGTGGGAAATTATAATGCAGCATAAAGTTTTCGCGATATGTGCCTTCCAGCGCATCGACAAATTGCTCATCATCGCCCGTGCCCAAAGTGGCCACGACCAGTGCTTGCGTTTCACCGCGCGTAAACAGGCTGGAGCCATGGGTACGCGGCAAAATGCCGACTTCTGAGACAATCGAGCGCACATCGGCCAAACCGCGACCATCAATACGTTTTTCCGTATCGAGAATATCGCCGCGAACAATGTCGCTTTCCAGACCTTTAAAGGCACCGGAAACGGCATTTTTCTCATCCGGGCTGGCATCGGGGGCCACTAATTCAGCCGTCACCGCATCGCGCAATTCAGCAATTTTGCCCTGACGGGTTTGCTTATCGGCTTCTTGATAAGCGGCTTTCAAACCCTCTTGGGCCATGCCCGCCACTTTGGCTTGCAACTCGCTATCATCATTTTCCGGCACATCGCGCGGCTCTTTGGCGGCTTTTTCAGCCATGCGCACACACGCATCAATCACCGGCTGGAACTCTTTATGGCCAAACATGACCGCGCCCAGCATGACGTCTTCGGACAGCTCATCAGCTTGTGATTCCACCATCAAAACCGCATCTTGTGTGCCGGCCACAATCAGGTCCAAAGATGTGTCTTCCATTTGTTCAAGCGTCGGGTTGAGGACATAAGCGCCGTCAATAAAGCCGACGCGCGCGCCCCCAATAGGCCCTTGAAACGGCACACCTGAAATGGTCAAAGCCGCCGATACGGCAACCAAAGCCACAATATCCGCATCATTTTCCAAATCATGGCTGACCACGGTCGCAATGACTTGGGTTTCATTTTTAAAGCCTTTGACAAAAAGCGGGCGAATGGGGCGGTCAATGAGCCGCGAGACCAATGTCTCTTTTTCGCTCGGACGCCCTTCGCGCTTAAAATAGCCGCCCGGTACTTTACCGGCGGCATAGGCTTTTTCTTGGTAATTCACGGTAAGGGGGAAAAAGTCGAGGCCCGGCTTCGGGCTTCTGTCGGCAACCACGGTCGCCAATACTGAGGTTTCCCCATAAGTGGCCAGCACCGCACCATCGGCCTGACGCGCAACGCGTCCGGTTTCCAGTGTCAGCGTGCGACCGCCCCATTCAATTTCTTCACGGGTAATATCAAACATCCAATTTTCCTTCACGGCAATGCTGCCCTTGCCTCACTCAAAAGGCCCTATCGGGTAGCCATCACCAAAGCCGCTTCCCTGCGGCATATCTTAAAGAACCTGAAAGGGCCGGTTCTCATCCATATGTTTTGGCGACCCCATGTCGACAAAACCGTCTGGCCCAAGACGAAACAAAATGCCAAATGGCAAAAGCCGGCCCTCAAAAAAAGAGCCGGCTTTAAGCTTATCGGCGCAAGCCCAAACGCTTAATCAAATCCTGATAGCGTGCATTATCGCGGTCTTTCACATAATCGAGAAGACGGCGACGTTGGCTGACCAGTTTCAACAAACCGCGGCGCGAGTGATTATCCTTCGCATGGGTTTTGAAATGCTCAGTCAGATTGGAAATGCGTTCCGACAAAATGGCCACTTGGACTTCGGGCGAACCTGTGTCGCCGTCACCTGTGGCATATTCTTTAATCAGCGCAGCTTTGCGCTCAAGCGTTATCGACATCATAGCCTCCTTCGGGACATAAGACCCGTCTTAGAGATTGAAAACACGCCGCGGCTTTATAAGCCCGTCCTCTTCATCCATAGCGGCAATGGCCAAAGCCTGCCCGCAATGGGTGAGCAGCACATGACCCGAAATTTTCGGGTCCGGCGGTGATATGGCTTGCCCCTGCTTAATGCGGGAAGCTGTGTCATCATCTAAGGCCAATGCCGGGATGTCGTCCAGCGCGGTCTCAAGCGGTAACAGGCAGGCATCCAGAGCCGCCAAATCGGGGGCAATATGGCCTAAAGCGGTCAGCTTTTCCAGCCCTAAAGCGGATTTTTCGTCAAAAGGCCCGACACGCGTGCGCCGCAACGCCCCGACATGGGCAAAACCGCCCAAAACCGTGCCTAAATCACGCGCCAAAGCCCGTATATAAACACCTTTGCCGCAGTCAATTTTAAGCCGGACATGGTCTTTATCGGGCCGTTCCAACAAGGTGATGGCATCAATGCGCACGGCGCGGGCTTGCAAGGCGACCGCCTCACCGGCGCGGGCCAAATCATAGGCCCGCTTGCCGTCTTTTTTCAGGGCTGAAAATTGCGGCGGGATTTGCGAAATCTCGCCGGTAAATTGCGCCAAGGCGGCGGCAATGTCCGGCGTCTCGGGGCGCAGCTCGCTGGTTGCCAACACCGCGCCTTCGCGGTCATCCGTGCTGGTCGCCGCGCCAAACACCACCAGCACCTCATAGGTTTTGGCGGCGTCTTGCATAAAGGAGACCGTCTTGGTGGCCTCGCCCAGCGCAATCGGCAAAATGCCGGTGGCCAGAGGGTCGAGCGTGCCGGCATGACCGGCTTTTTGCGCATCAAACAGACGCCGAATTTGACTGACAGCGGGCGTTGACCCCAATTCGAGCGGCTTATCGAGATTGACCCAACCCGAAATGGCGCGGCCTTTTTTGCGCCGTCCCATTAGTCGTCCTGTGGTTCTGTCGTGTCGGCATCCGGCTCTTGTGTCTGGTCGAAAGGCCCGTCACCGGCAGACAAATCGCGCTGCACATCATTTTGGGCCAATAAATGGTCCATCTCGGCAGCGCGGTCAAAACTCTCATCAACGCGAAAGCTGAAATCAGGGGCATATTTTAAATGCAAGCCGCTCAAGACGGTTTTTTTCAATCGCGGCACTTCTTGATTGAGCAGGCTGACAATCGCCTCGGCATTGTCGCCGCCCAGCGGCATGACAAAGGCCGTGGCGCGGCGCAAATCGGGGCTGATACGCACTTCCGTAACCGTCAAAGTGGCGCGCTTCAAGGCTTTGGGCTCAAAGTCAAAACGATGCAGCACATCGCTTAGACGTTGGCGCAATACCTCACCGACGCGCAATTGTCGCTGGCTTGCTTCCCGACCGCTTCTTTGCTTGTTCATTGCTTAAAAAGCCGCGCTTTAATCGTCCAAAGTGCGGGCCACTTCTTCGACCTCATAACATTCGATAACATCACCGGCTTTTAAATCGGCATAATTTTCGAACGCCATACCGCATTCTTGGCCCGATGGCACTTCCTTCACCTCGTCTTTAAAGCGACGCAAGGAAGACAGCTCACCCTCATGAATAACAATATCATCGCGAATGAGGCGCACTTTCGCGCCGCGGCGCACCATGCCATCCTCAATCAAACAACCCGCCGCCTTATCGCCTTTGCCGACAGCAAAGACTTCAAGCACTTTGGCTTTGCCCAAAGCCGTCTCGCGCAAATGCGGGGACAACATACCGGCCATGGCGGCTTTTAAATCATCGACCAAATCATAAATCACATTGTAATAACGAATTTCAATGCCTGCCGCTTCCGCCGATTGGCGGGCTTGGCCATTGGCGCGCACATTAAAGCCCATCACCACCGCATTGGAGGCGGAGGCCAAAGTGACATCGCTTTCGGTAATGCCGCCAACGCCGGTATGCACAATGCGCGCCGAGACTTCATCATTGCCCAGCTTCACCGCCGCTTGGGCAATCGCCTCAACCGAGCCTTGCACATCGCCTTTGACCACAAGAGCCATTTCAGCGCGTTCGGCATTTTCAAGCTGGTTCATCATCTGGTCAAGCGACGCCGCTTTCGGTCCGGCCATGGTCGCCTGTTCGCGGGCTTTGCGCGCGCGATAATCAGCCACTTCACGAGCGCTGGCTTCATTTTCAACAACCGTCAGCAATTCGCCTGCGCCCGGCGCGCCACCGGCACCCAGCACTTCAACCGGCGTTGCCGGCCCGGCTGATTTCACCTGTTCGCCGCGATCATTCACCAAAGCCCTGACGCGACCCGATTCCTGTCCGACGACAAAAATATCGCCGACATTGAGCGTGCCGCGTTGCACCAGCACTGTGGCCACGGCCCCGCGGCCCTTATCGAGCTTGGCTTCAATCACAATGCCCTCAGCATCGCGGTCGGTTTTGGCTTTTAATTCCATCAGCTCGGCCTGCAAGGCCACCGCTTCCAGCAAATCATCAAGGCCATCACCGGTTTGCGCCGAGACCTCAATCATTTGCGTATCGCCACCCATATCCTCGGAAATGACTTCTTGGCTCAAAAGTTCATTTTTCACCCGCGACGCATCGGCTTCCGGCTTATCCATTTTATTAATCGCCACAATCATCGGCGCTTCGGCCGCTTTGGCGTGATTAATCGCTTCAATGGTTTGCGGCATGACGCCGTCATCACCGGCCACAACCAGAATGACAATATCGGTCACTTTGGCACCGCGCGCGCGCATGGCGGTAAAGGCCGCATGGCCCGGCGTATCAATAAACGTAATGACATTGCCATTAGAAGCCTCGGTTTGATAAGCGCCAATATGCTGGGTAATGCCCCCGGCTTCGCCATCGGCCACTTTGGCTTTCCGCAGCGCGTCCAAAAGCGAAGTTTTGCCGTGGTCAACATGGCCCATAACCGTCACAACCGGCGGACGCGGGGCTTTATCGCCATCATCATCATCAGCCGTGACAATCGAATCCTCGACATCACTTTCCGATACGCGGCGAATTTTATGGCCCAAATCCTCGGCCACAATTTGCGCCGTATCGGCATCAATCACATCATTAATCTGCGCCATGACGCCTTGTTGCATCAGCACTTTAATCACATCGACAGCGCGCTCAGCCATCCGATTGGCCAATTCTTGAATGGTAATCGTGTCGGGCAATTGCACGGTGCGCGCAACTTTCTCGCCATTATCACCGGTCGTGGCCTGACGCTTTTCGCGCTCGCGACGCCGCCGCATTGAAGCCAAGGAGCGCACGCGCTCCTCATCATTCAGCGCATCATTAATGGTCAATTTACCGGCGCGGCGACGGCGTTCACCGGCGCCACGTTTTTCAGCCGTGGTGCGTTTTTTCTCTTCAGCGCGGCGTTTTTCTTCATCAGCCGGACGGCGCACGGCAGGCTTGACCGAGCGGTCTGCCTCAGGCGCGGTCTCAGCAGCCGGTTTGGTTTTTGTTTTACGCGCTTTTTCTTCCGTCAAGCGCGCCTCTTCGGCTTCCATTTTCACCCGCTCTTCAGCGCGACGCGCATCTTCATCAGCGCGGCGTTTGGCGTCAATCTCAGCTTGTTTGGCCTCTTCAACTGCGCGTGTTTTGGCTTCAGCCACGGCGGCAAGACGTTTTTCCTGTTCGGCTTTTGACAGCCCATCGGGCAGGTTGGGTTGCGCCGGTGCGGCCTCTGCGGGAGCGGCTTCTGTCGTCTCTGCCGCCGCATCTGCGCCCTCTTGGCCCGGTTTGACAATGCGTTTGCGGCGCTTTTCAACCAGCACGGATTTCGAGCGGCCATGCGAGAAGCTTTGGCGCACCTGTCCGCTTTCGACAGTGCGCTTCAGCGAAAGGGTTTTGCCCTTGCCGCCGTCTTCTTTTTGGCCTTCATCGCCGGTTTCTGCGTCACTCATTCACTCAGTCTCCCATTCCGCGTCACCCAAATAGGCGGCAAGCCGCCCGGCGTTGCGGTTAATGCGCTCGGCCCAGCCAACATCGGTAAGCCCTGCATGTATCACATTTGACTGGCCTAAGGCCATGCCCAATTCGTCACTGCTCAAAAGCGTGAAACAGTCAATTCCGGCGGCTTTGGCTTTATGCGCCAATTTGCGCCGCCCATCCGCCGCGCCATCATGCGCGGCAATCAGCAGGCTGATGCGCCCGGCCTTCAGCCCCGCTTCGGTTTTGGTAAAGCCGATAACCAAGGCACCGGCTTTGCGCGCCAAGGCGAATAAAGAGCCGACATGCTGGCGCATGAGTTTTTCGACCCGCTCGGCCAAATCGGCAGGCGCGTTTAACGCGCAATCTGCCGCCAATTTTTCAACCAATTCTTTGCGATTGGTCAGCCAAATGTCATCGCCCGGCAACCGCCGTGCCAAATCGGGAGTTAAAACCCCGTCATCCGGCGCTTGGACGAAACGCAGCATATGGTCTGCGTCGCCTTGTGCGCCGGAAATATGACATGTTTTATGCATAAGGGCGTTTTGCTTCCTGCTTGCTCTGACTGTCCGAACCGACGGGCCATTATTCTGCCGACGGTGCGGCCGATGCCGCATCATCCGCTTCCGGCGCTTCTGCGTCCGAAGTTTCTACGGCGGGCGTTTCTATAGCGGGTGTTTTTACGGCGGGGGTTTTATCGCCAAACACATCGCTGGCGGTCGGCGCAACATCCTTGCCCGCATCATCACCGGCTTCTTCAGATGCCGCCGCGGCTTCTTCCGCCGCGCGCGCCGCTTCATCCGCACGCTGTTGGTCAAGCTCGGCTTGGGTAATCCAACCGGCCTCAACACGCGCCGCCATAATCATATTTTCAGCTTCTTCGGCATTAATATCAAAGCCGTCCAAAATACCCTCTTGGCGCACCCGACGCCGCTCAACGGTTTCAAACCAGCCGGTCAAATCATCAGTCACACAACCGGCGAAATCTTCCAGTGATTTAATATCGTTTTCACCCAAACGCACCAACATGGCCGGTGTCAGGCCTTCCATGGCCGCCAAATCATCGCCAACGCCCATTTCTTTGCGCTGCGCGTCCAGCTTCTCATTTTCACGGTCAAGATGGTCGCGGGCACGGTTTTGAATTTCCTGTGCGGTTTCCTCGTCAAAGCCCTCAATATAGGTAATCTCTTCGACCGGCACATAGGCCACTTCTTCCACTGTGGCAAAACCTTCAGAGGCCAGAAGCTGGGCAATCATTTCATCAACATCCAATGCATGCATGAACAAGGCCGTGCGTTCAGCAAATTCGCTCTGACGGCGTTCGCTTTCTTGCGCCTCGGTCATAATATCAATATCCCAGCCGGAAAGCTGTGATGCGAGACGCACATTCTGGCCGCGACGCCCAATGGCGAGACTTAATTGCTCGTCAGGCACGACAACTTCAATGCGCTGCACATCCTCATCAAGCACCACTTTGGTGACTTCGGCCGGAGCCAGCGCATTAACGATAAAGGCCGCGGGATCGGGCGACCATGGAATAATATCCACTTTTTCGCCCTGCAATTCATTGACCACAGCCTGCACCCGACTGCCGCGCATACCGACGCATGCGCCGACCGGATCAATGCCCGGGTCATTGGAGATAACGCCGATTTTGGCGCGGCTGCCCGGGTCACGGGCCACGGCGCGCACTTCAATCACGCCATCATAAATTTCCGGCACTTCCTGCATAAAGAGTTTCGACATAAAGGCCGGGTCGGTGCGTGACAAAATCACCTGCGGACCACGCTGTTCGCGGCGCACATTTTGGATATAGGCACGAATACGGTCGCCCGGGCGAAACACTTCTCGCGGGATAAGATTATCGCGGCGCACCACGGCTTCGCTGCGGCCCAAATCGAGCACGGCATTGCCATATTCAACGCGCTTGACAACGCCATTGATAATCTCGCCAACGCGGTCTTTAAATTCTTCATATTGACGCTCGCGCTCGGCTTCACGCACGCGCTGCACAATCACCTGCTTGGCGGCTTGTGTCGCGATACGGCCAAACTCAACCGGCGGCAATTCATCAATCACCTCATCGCCCAGCTTGGCCTCGGCATTATCGCGCTGCGCAATGGCCAGTGAAATTTCGGTATCATCATTTTCAACCAATTCGACAACGGTCACGACGCGCAGCAATTTGGTCTCGCCGGTTTTCGGGTCAATATCAACCCGAATATCGTTTTCTTGACCATAACGCGCTTTCGCGGCTTTCTGGATGGCATCGGCCATAGCCGACAGCACAATATCCATTTCAATGCCTTTTTCGCGGGCGACCGCATCCGCAATTTGCAGCAATTCCAGCTTATTTGCACTAATTCCACTCGCCATTATCGTCTCCTAAAAATTGGCCTATCCCGCCCGTTCTGGGCGGGGATAAATCATTTTCCTTTAGCGGCCCGCAGGCTCGCCTTTAATTCCGTTTCATCCGGCACCAAACGCGCCTCGGCAATATTTGCCAGCGCAAAACCCAAAATTTGGGGTTCACTAAATCCTTCCAAGCGCACTTGCAAGCGCGCTTCACCCTCGGCAAAACCCTCAATCAGCCCGCGAAAACGTCGCTGGCCATCAACCGCCTGTTTGACGCCCAATTTGGCCTCATAACCGCTCCAGCGCTCAAAATCCACCGCCCGGGTCAGGGGCCGCGCCACACCGGGTGACGATACTTCCAGCGCATAAGCACCGGCAATCGGGTTTTCGACATCCAGCATATCCGACACGGCATGGCTGATGGTCTCGCATTGCTCAATCGTCAGCCCAAACGCGTCATTTTCGGCCATAATCTGCAATATCATTTTGCCGTCATCGCCGGTCATGCGAATGCGCAAAAGCTGGAAGCCCAAACTCTCAATCAGCGGTTGCACCAAAGCCAGATAAGGCCGCGCCGGACCGGGCGCCAGCAAATGGGCCGTGCCTGTCGCATCGTGTAAGGCCTCGTCTAAAGCGTCGTCCGAAGACGCATCTGCGCTGATGACATGTTCTGTCATTATCTTCCTCTCACGCCGCTCTTGGTTTTTCAAAAAAAGCTTTTCCCAAAAAAAGCCAAGAAAAAAAGCCAAGAAAAAAAGCGGGGGCCGGAAGGCCATCCCACTTGTTTCAAAAGCAGCATCAATGTGCAGATACTATAGCGATTTAGCGATGGCGCGCAAGCCCTTCATCGCATCGGTTCCGACAGGGCCTTATCGGCCCTAATCCGTTTTGGTAAATTGCAAATAAACCGGCTTGCGTCCCGCCGCCAGCGCTTTGGCTTCATAGCGCGTGCCCGGCCAATCCGCCGGTGGCACACGCCACTCATCGGCTTGGGTCGCCTCCCAGTGAAAGCCGCCATGCGCGCCAATATGAATGAGCGACCAATCAATATAGGCGGCAATATCGCTGGCCAGAAAAAACCTCCCCCGCGGGCGCAAGACACGGTGAATGGCAGCCAGATTTTCGGCGCTGACAAAGCGGCGTTTATGATGACGTTTTTTGGGCCATGGGTCAGGATAAAGCAGATAGACCGTGCTCAGCGCGCCATCGGGCAGCGCGTCCAAAATCGTGCGCGCATCATTTTGATAAATGGCGATATTCTCGCGGCCCTCATCGGCGACTGTGGCGACCAGCTTGGCCACGCCATTGAGAAACGGCTCGCAGGCGATAAAGCCCGTTTGCGGATTGGCCAAAGCGCGCGCCGCCAAATGCTCACCCCCGCCAAAGCCGATTTCCAAAACATAATCATCATATTTTTGGGCAAACCAATCGGCCGGCACATGCTCAGCCGTCACATCAGGGGTCAGGCGCGGCAGCCATTCATCGACCAAACGCGCTTGCTTTTTATGCAGGCGATGGCCTTGGCGGCGACCATATATCAGGCGCTTATTGACCTTGTCTTCAGGCGCGTCATCATTTGGCGCATCGGCCATATTATGCGTCCGCTCGCTTACAATGCTGCCTTAATGGCATCGGCCAAATCCGTGCGTTCCCAGCTAAAGCCGCCATCGGCTTCCGGCGCGCGGCCAAAATGGCCATAAGCTGCCGTGCGCGCATAAATCGGTTTATTGAGGCCCAAATGTTCGCGAATACCGCGCGGGCTTAAATCCATCACCGTGCCCAAAACCTTTTGCAAGGCGGTCGCCTCAACCGTGCCGGTGCCGTGCATATCGACATAAATCGATAAGGGCTGGGAAACGCCAATCGCATAGGAAAGCTGAATCGTGCAGCGTTCCGCCAGACCGGCCGCGACGACATTTTTCGCCAAATAGCGCGACGCATAAGCCGCCGAGCGGTCAACCTTGGTCGGGTCTTTGCCCGAAAATGCGCCGCCGCCATGCGGGGCTGCGCCGCCATAAGTATCAACAATAATTTTGCGTCCGGTCAAACCGGCATCGCCATCCGGCCCGCCAATGACAAAAGTGCCGGTCGGATTGACATAAAACGCCTCTTCCGGACACATCCAGCCATCAGGCAAAACCTGCTCGACAAAGGGGCGCACCAATTGGCGAACATCGTCTTGGCTCAACCCTTCATCATGCTGGGTCGACACCACAACCGAGGTGGCGCGCACCGGCTTGCCGTTTTCATAGGCCAGCGTGACTTGGCTTTTGCTGTCAGGGCCAAAACCCTGCACCGCGCCCGATTTACGCGCTTGCGCCATATCGGCCAGAATTTGATGCGAAAAGGCAATCGGGGCTGGCATTAATTCGTCAGTTTCGCGGCAGGCATAACCGAACATAATGCCCTGATCGCCTGCGCCTTCATCTTTCGTGTCGCCATCGCCATCAACGCCTTGGGCGATATGCGCCGACTGGCCATGCACGCGCACCATGACTTCGGCATTTTTCCAGTGAAAGCCGTCCTGCTCATAGCCGATATCCTTCACGGCTTCGCGCGCCAAGGCTTCCATTTCTTCATGCGATACCAGACCATCAGGGCGCACTTCACCGGCCATAACAATCAAATTGGTAGTGGTCAGCGTTTCAACCGCCACACGGGCTTGCGCATCGCGGGCCAAAAAAGAATCCAAAATCGTGTCTGAAATCCGGTCGCACACCTTATCGGGGTGACCTTCAGAGACGGATTCGGAGGTAAATTCATAGGAAGACATACGATGGGAAAACCTTCATTGATAAAGAATGCTGATTATTTGGCAGGGCTGGCAGCACGGGTCAAGACAAAATTAGCTGCGCGCTTAGGCCTTCGGCTCGCCTGCAACACGGGCAATATCATTGACCATGGCCAATAAACGGCGGCGCATTTTATCGTCATCAATACGCAAAAGCTTGGTTCAGCTCAACCCCGGCCCCGCTGGACATAAACTCCATTAAGGGTGAGACGGCCGGGCTGTCTTGCAGACCCTCTTTGCGCCCATTAACCCGCCTGCGCGTATTTTTTTCTTCCAGCCCGTCATAAAAATACCCGACCGGCACACCCAAGGCTTGCGCCAATTCAAACAGGCGACTGGCCGAGATGCGGTTCTGGCCTTTTTCATATTTCTGCACTTGCTGAAAGGTGACGCCCAGCTTTCCGCTCAGCGCCTCTTGGCTCATATTCAGCATCAAACGTCGCATCCGCACCTTGGCACCGATAAAAGCGTCCACAGCGCGTTCTTTCTTTCGTGGCATATTGGCTGCCCCCCTTATTGTTATTTTTATGAGCCAAACTATGCGGCAGCAAAGGGATAAGGGCAACCGCTTTACGGCCTGCTAGAGAAAACGGCGGTGCTTTGCCCACACAAAAATCAGCAGCAAAACCACCAGCGCGACAAAAGCGCGGTCGCCATGGCGCGCATAAAATGTCGGCGCAAGGGCAGCTGGCAGAGGGAGAGAAAACACGCCCGCCTCGGCCAAAGGCAAACGCTCCAGCATGCGCCCGCGCGCATCAAAGGCCGCCGACATGCCGGTATTGGCGGCACGAATAAGCGGCAGACCCTGCTCAATGGCGCGCAAGCGGGCTTGTGCCAAATGTTGATAAGGGCCGAAACTTATACCGAACCAGCCATCATTGGTCAGATTGATAATTGCGGCGGGGCGCGCCTCAAGGTCATATTGTGCCAAATGCGGAAACACCGCCTCGTAACAAATCAGCGGCGCCAAGCGCGGCAAACGCGCCGCCGTTAAAACCGCTTGCGCCGCACCCGAACGATAACCGCCGCGCAGCCGCGTCAATTGCTGCAAGCCCAATGCCTCCAAAAAATTTTGTAGGGGCAGATATTCACCAAAGGGCACAAGATGGTGCTTGTCACTGCGCGCCAATAACATGCCGCGGCCCGACCATAACATGGCGCTGTTGAAATAAGCCGTGCCTGACGCGTTGGTTTCGCGCCGAATGGCACCGGTCAATAAATAAGGCGGCGCATAAGCCGCTTGGGCTTTTTCACCCGATTTGTCTGTATCGGCAAAACGCGGCAAGGCGGCGGCCAGCCTTTCGGCAAAGCCCGGGCCTTCATCAATCAAAGCGGGGAGCGCCGTTTCCGGCCAGATAATCAGCTCCGTATCGGGCGCATATTGCAGGCCCAAAGCGGTCATTTTAAATGTCTTATCAATATGGCTCTCG
>JAQWZC010000090.1 GCA_029253645.1 Alphaproteobacteria bacterium
GCATTGGCTTGATGCGTCGCACCCGCTTGCATGCTCGGCCCCCAAATAAGACTTAACGGCCATGCCATATTTACCATTAGGCAGCGGCATATTGGCGAGATAAACGCCCGCACTCACGCCGCTACCGGCTTCCAATTCGCCTTGGCGCAGATTGTATAAGACGCTGGCATTATTGGCCGACCCGACTTGCAAATGACAGCTCGTGCCGCTGCAGGCACTGCCATTGCCCAGAAAGTCGATTGCCCATGAGACATCGAAATTGGCCGCGTTGCCATTTGCGTCAACAATGCCGTCAAATGTGCCGGCTGTCCTCAATACGCCACTGCGACTGCCATAATTGACCGATAGCGCATGGCTGTAATCGGCATTTAATGTATCGAGATACGGGTCGCTTGAGCCGCCCTCATTATAGCCATTGCTGCTTGAGAAATTATAGGCATGGCGGAATGTGCCCGTGCCGGTGGTGAAGCGCGTAAAGAATGACGACCAGTCTCCGAAATTATCGGCATTAAAATGCTGGCCGAAAATCATGTCATTTTGCGTGTCCATTGAGGTGGCAAAGTCATCGCAATAAGCACTCGCGCAGTCATAATTAACCTCAATCTCATGAAAGCGGTCAAAGGTTTCACCGCCCGCCGTTTCCTTGTAATGCAGCGTCAACAAACCGGTCTGCCCGGGCGTATTGGGCAGGCCGACAGAAATCCAACTAATATCGTTCAGATCGGTTTGCAAATTCGTGCCGTTTATGGTGACGCTGGAATTATTGCTGCCAACACTACCATTGCTGATAGTCACAGTCTCACGCGTTGACACAATGCGCGCTTGCGCCGCCCCGTCAGTGACCGACACCTGCACCGCGCTTTGGGCCGTCGTGCCGTCAGCCAGCTGCGTGTTTATCGCAAGATTATAATTATTGGCGTCCAATACCGCGCCGCCTTTGAGCAATAATTTATCGCCGACAATTTTAAACAAATCGGTGAAGCTGGTGAGCGTGAAGCTGGCTTGACCGTCTGCGCCCGTGGCCGCCAATGTGCCGACCTCGACATCGGCCAAACTGTCATTGGGCGCGAGCGAAGAGAATAAATTCCGGCAAAACTGTGTGCGTCCATCAGAGACGAAGTTGGAACTCACCGAGGCACCCAAATGGGCGTCGACGCTATTATCGCTGCTGCATGAAAAGCGACTGATAAAAAGCGCGCCCTTCGTGCCGAAATCCAAAGCCTGCCCGTCACCTGAAATCGACAAAATATCATTGTTAACAGGGCCGGGCGCGATATTTGTGCCAATGATTGAGCGGGTAAATGAAAGATAGGGAAAGCCGCTATCCCCGTCATAAGAGCCGACAAAAGCCTCTACCCCATCGAGTAAAGGCGAGTTGCTACTATTATTCGGCGTGAGGGTCGCAAAATGCAGCGCGTTATAATTAGCCTCTGACACGCCCGACGCATTGGCCGCACTATAACGAAACTCCCCTTGCGTATCGGTATCGAATATCTTCAGAGCCGAATTAATCGGCGTCTGCATTGACACATGTTGCTCGCCAATCACCACCACACGCTTACCATCCGTATGAATGAACGCGCGCAGCATGGCTTGCTCATCCGCCGATAAGTCGTTGGCGTCATCCATATATAAAAGCACCGCATCATAATTATCGAGATTTATGCCGCCGCTATTCACATCCGTCGTGTGATCGAAGCCGTCAACCGCCGTCAAGTCAACATCACCGCCATCGGGAAAAGTTTCGCGCAATAAATCGCGGGTGATGCCATAATTGCTGCCCACAGTTTCAAAATTCGAATTGCCCCGTATCAGCACTTTGCCGGTTGAACTGAAATAGGGATTGGCGGCAATCTTGCTTTGCGACAATGTCAGCCCAATATCGCTGGCAACTAAAGCTTCAGCGACAGTGGCTTGGCTGTCTTCCGCCAGACTGTCCACGATAGACGAGGCCACCTCGCTGGCCGAAACGGGAGGCGGCGCAGCAGCAGCTTCTGCCGCCGGTGTCATATCACTCAGGCCAACGCCACCATCATCTGCGTCACCGCTATCATCAGCGGCAGAGGCTACGGCGCTGTCAAAGCTCGACTCGCCCTCTTCAGCGCTTTCCGTGTCACTTTCAGATGAACCGGCCTCTGCGCTTTCGCTTTCGCTATCGTCTTCGCCGGCGCTATCACTATTGCCCTCATCATCCGCATCTGCGGCCTCGGGCGGCGGTGCTAAAATCGCATTAATCTCGGCCAGTGGCACTTCGCGCACGGCCCCCAGCATGCCCTCGGGCGACACATCAATGCCAAATCCAGAGCGGTTGATAAGCTGAATACCGGCGGCGGTTTGAATTTCCATCGCGCCCGACAGCAAGACAAAGGTCGAGCCGGTATCACCTTGCGTCGCCATAATCTCGGTGCCGCGTATACCGACAGTCGCGCTGCCCGCTTTGATTTTGATGTTTTCAGGCGTGTTTTTCGCCAATTGGCCGGACACAAAGCGCATGCCGCCTTTAATCAGGCTGGCCTCCAACACGCCCTCTTCGGCCAATGGGTCGAAAACAAATGCGTCAAAAACTACTTTGGAGGATGGCGCGAGCGAGAACACGCTCTCATCTCTCAACAGCACTTGCGCGCGGGTTTTCTTGCCCGTTTCAACCTCATCATTCAAATAGACATCATCGCCCGCGCTTAAATCGCGGCCAATGGCTTGGCTAAAGGCTTTCATCGGGCCGGTGCTGACCGCAACAACGCCGGATACTGGCTGATTGGCGGCGGCCTGTCCGGCCATGCCCAGAGTGACAACAAGAATAATCAACAAACGCATAAACATGTTTTCAGTGTAAAGCATTCTCACTAAAAATGAAACAGCTTCACTGACAGCCCAATCAATGATCTTAATGGCGAATAAACCGGCCAACTCAGGCGTGCTTCTGCTTGTCTCAATAAGGTTGCCTGGCACAAAAAAAGTCTTGGAAAATCAGGGCGCTCAGCAAGTGAAATGCAAAAGAGTGAAATGGTCGGGGCTGAGCTACTGTGCATTCGCTTTATCGTTTAATAACAATAACTTGATTGTTGGTTACGCTAATTGCAGTGCTGTTTACTTTTTACCGCGGCGCGCTTAATCAAGCAGCCGGTCAATGTGTTTGCTCTGCGACGGCACGCCAACCCGCATCAATAGCAGCATCTAGAAAAGCGCGCGCTTCAGAGTCGGAATTGGCAATTGAAATCCTTCCAAATTGCCGCCTGCCAATTTCATGCGGTGCCTCACCGACTGCCCATTTC
>JAQWZC010000092.1 GCA_029253645.1 Alphaproteobacteria bacterium
TGCGATATAGTAACGGGAGCAGCAAGGGAGGCGAAGATGAAAAAAATGATGGATTTTATGGAAGAGGCCAATGCCGTGGTGCCGCGCATTGGCGGTACCGAGGCGGTGAGCCATATGGGCGATGAAGATGCGGTTTTTATTGATGTGCGCGACCAATATATGATTGCCGAAAGCGGCACGATTGAAGGCGGGCATCATGTGCCGCGCGGGCTTTTTGAATTTGTCGCTGATGAAGACAGCCCTATGTTCAACCCGCTTTTTGATAAGTCGAAGACGTTTTATCTGATTTGCGGGGCCGGTGGCATGGCCGCTTTGGCAGGCAAGACTATGAAGGATATGGGCTTTGAAAATGTCGTCAATATTGGCGGGTTTAGCGAGTGGCAAGAGGCCGGAGGGCCGGTGAGGGGCTAACCCCAAACCGACCCATCCAAAATCCGTTTAATGCACGTCGAAGCCGTGATAGCCGGTGGCGGCAATCTGGTCGCAAATCAGGCGATACGCCCCCACCCCGCCAACATAGGCGAGGAACATGCGCGGCTTGCCGGGCACATTAGCGCCCATATACCAGCTATCGGCTTTCGGGAATAAGGTCATATCGGCCAATTGCGCCGTATGCTCGGCCCATTCTTTTTCCGCCGCATCAGATGGCTCAATGGCGGTTTTACCCTGCTCATTCATCCAGCCAATGCAATCGGCCACCCAGTCCACATGCTGCTCAATCGATACCAGCATATTGGACAGCACAGACGGGCTGGACGGGCCGGTGATGGTGAACATATTGGGGAAGCCGTGAATGGCAATGCCGAGATAAGAGCGCGGACCGTCAATCCACGCATCGACCAAACGCTTGCCGCCACGCCCGCGAATATCAACCCGCAAAAGCGGGCCGGTCATGGCGTCAAAGCCGGTGGCATAAATAATGGCGTCAAATTCATGCGCGCCATCGCTGGTCACAATGCCGTTTTCGGTAATGGTCTCAATCGGCGTGCGGCGCAAATTAACCAAGGAAACATTGTCGCGATTATAGGTCTCGTAATAATCCGTATCAATGCAGGGCCGCTTGGCGCCATAAGGAAAAGCCGTGGGCGCCAAATCTTCCGCCGTTTGCTTATCCTTCACCGTATTGCGAATGCGGTCGCGAATAAATTCAGAAACCTCATTATTGGCTTCCTCATCTATCTGCAAATCCGAGAAAGTGGACAAAAGGCCGGTCAACAGCCCCTCATCCCATGCCGCTTCAAAACGGCGATGGCGCTCCTCTTTCGGCACATCCATCACACGCTCGGGCATGCGCTCAGGGTCAACAATGCCGACCGGCGTCAAACGCTGCTGCATACGATATTCTTCGTAATTGGCTTTGCGCGTATCAATCTCAGAATTGGTCAAAGGCCGATTAAAGGCCGGTGTCGAAAACGCCGCCGTGCGCTGATAGACGACCAATTCATCGGCCTCCTCAGCAATCAGCGGAATCGACTGCACGGCAGACGAGCCGGTGCCGATAATGGCGACACGTTTGCCGGTGAAATCGACACCCTCTTTTGGCCATAGGCCGGTTTGATAGGTCTCGCCTTTAAAATTGTCGCGTCCGGCAATATCGGGCGTTTTGGCTGCCGATAAAACACCGGTGGCCATAACAAAATAGCGGGCGCGCACGCGCCTGCCACATTCAGTGATGACCAACCATTCATCTCTATCCTCGTCAAAATGCGCGCTTTTCACCCGTGTGTTAAAGGTGATGTCGCGCTTCAGCTCAAAGCGGTCAGCCACATGTTGGGCATAGCGCAACAATTCAGGCTGCGGCGAATATTTTTCCGACCAGACCCAATCCTGCTCCAGCTCTTGTGAGAAGGAGAAGGAATAGGCCATGCTCTCAATATCCACACGCGCGCCCGGATAGCGGTTCCAATACCAGGTGCCGCCGACATCTTCACCGGCTTCAAATACCTGCACTGACAGGCCCATTTCGCGCAAGCGATGCAGTTGATACATGCCCGAGAAACCGGCCCCGACAACCACCGCATCAACCGTTTGTGTCGGGTTAAGATGACCGTCAATTTCACGCGCCACCCAATCCATCGCCTCAAAACCCATCGGCAAGGCGTCGGGCATGGCGAAGAAGCCATGCATTTGTTGGTCAAAGTTTTTATAAGCGACCAACCTATCGGCGGCTTCCAGCTTATCGGCATAGGCTTTGCCTTCATCAACCAAAATATCAAACGCCGCCGTCAGCACAATGGCCGGGGCGATTTGGCTCACATCCTCGGCCAAAATGGGCGAGACATCGGCATTGAGGCGTTGTTCGGGCGGGCAATATTGATCCCAAAAATGGCTCATCAATTCGGCATTGAGGAACAGTTGATTATCCTCAGCCGCAAAGCTTGCGGTTTCCATACGGCCATCAATCACCGGATAGACCAGCACTTGCAGGTCAATCTTCGGGCCGTTTTCAGCCGCGGTTTTTTGCGCCATCACGGTCGCCAAATTGCCGCCCGCGCTGTCACCCGCCACGATAAGCGGCAGATTTTCAGCGCCGATTTCCGTGCGATTGGCCGCGACCCAATTCAGGGACGCATAGCAATCTTGCATCGGCACTGGATATTGATGCTCAGGGCTTTTGCGGTAATCGACCATGACGACAATTGACTTGCATTTTTCCGCCAAATGGCGACCGACCAAATCATAATCATCAATATTGCCGATAACCCAGCCGCCGCCGTGATAATAGACCATCACGGATTGCGCTTCGCCCGATGGCGTCAGCACACGGCCACGAATCTCGCCGCCGTCGACGGCAATGGTGACATCCTTCGATGAGACGCTTTCCGGCCCGTCCGGCATGGAACGATAAATTTCAGAAAAAACCAGCCGTGCCTCGTCAGCGCTCAGTGTGTGCAATGGTGGCGCTTCATTCAGCATCATATTCGCCAGCATGGATGTCGTTGCAAAATCCAGTTTCATGTCTATCTCCCAAATAAATTTGAAAAAAGGCTAACGCCTTTAAATAATCGCGTAAAGCCCCCTAAAACGGTATGTCAGTTTTTCGCCTTCACCGGCGGCTCGGCATAAGAACCGGCGGCGATAATCAGCGCGTCATCTGTCTCGAGCATTTTTTGATATATCGCATCGGGATAGGGCATATGCGGCTTGCTGGCATCATAGGGCGGCTGGGCGACGCTGCCCGACTCGCCCGCATAAGCATCCGGCGTCATATAGGCTTGCGCCTCATCGTCAGAAATTCCAGCTTTTTCAAGCACGGCCGGGTCAACCCATTGCGCCGTATCCAGCGCCATGCCGGGGGTTGCAACCTCCAACGCCATATTATCGGGGCCGGCAAAATAAATCGATTGGCACATGCCATGGTCAAGCGGGCCGATGACATTCACGCCTTTTTTGCGAATGCGGTCGCGCATCGCCAAAAGCGCCTCGCCCGTGTCAACGCGAAAAGCCAAATGCTGCATAGTGCCCGGCGCGCTGATGCCGGCGCCCGTGCCGGCATGGGTGACGCCCAGTTCAATCGGCACATTGGCCACATCGGGCAATTCGACAATGGAGAAATAACAATGGTCATTGAGATGCATAAACGCATGCAGGCCGCCCGGCACGCCATGCATGTCAAACAGCGCGCTTAATCGGCATCCCAATACATCGGAAAAAAACGCAATATGTTTTTTAATGTCAGCCGCCATAATCGCAATATGGTGAATGCCGCTCGCCTTGATCATTTGCAATGCCTCCGCTTTATGTCAGACTGAAAGCCTATTTTAAGCGAGGGAAAAGAGCAATATGTCGGTGCAGCGCCAGCCCTATATGGTGGTTTTTGAGGAGGAAACGGCCTTTAAAGATGTCTATGGCGGCACGGTTGGCATGGTGGCGGTGGAAGCCATGCGAATCATCCCCGAAGAAAATTCAGACACGGCGATTGTGTTTTCCCATCCGGTGGGGGGCGGGTCTTTTTTGCCTATGGTGACGGCATTGGCCCGCGCCGGTCATCATGTGATTTACGCCAATACGCGGTTTCGCGGCAATGATACGGCGCTGCTGATGGAAAAATGCGTCACCGATTTGGGCGCGGTCATTGCCCATGCGAAAGAAAATTTCGGCTATCAGAAAATTATTTTGGGCGGTTGGTCGGGCGGCGGCTCGCTGGCTTTATTTTATCAAGACCAAGCCACCGGCCAGCGACTGACACAAACCGCTGCCGGAGACCCGTATGATTTATCCAAGGTCGATTTGCCCGCCGCTCATGGCATTTTATTATTGGCCGCGCATGTCAGCCGTGCGGTAACGCTCACGGAATGGATGGACCCCTCTATCAGCGATGAGGCCGACCCGTTTACCCGCGACCCGCAATTGAATATTTACGACCCCGACAATCCCAATCAACCGGCCTATGCGGAGGCTTATGTCACCCACTATCGCGCCGCCCAACTGACCCGCAATCGGCGCATCACCGCTTGGGTGAAAGATACGCTGGCCGAATTGCGCCAAAATGGGCGCGACAATCATGAGCGCGCTTTTTGTGTGCATGGGACAATGGCTGATTTGCGATGGACCGACCCAACACAAGACCCGTCAGACCGCGCGCCGCATAGCTGTTATTTGGGCGCGCCAATCGTTGCCAATGATGGGCCGGTGGGGCTGGCTCGCTTCACCACTTTGCGTTCTTGGTTATCGCAATGGAGTTTTGACGACTCGCCCGCCAATGGTTTGGGCAATGCGGCGCAAGTCACCATTCCGGCTTTGGTCATCAATAATACGGCTGACCTCGCCTGCACGCCCAGCCACGCGCAACGCTTGTTTGACGCGCTGGGCAGCAGCGATAAAACCCATATGAATATAAAAGGCGCCGACCATTATTATATTGAGCGGCGCGATTTATTGAGCGAGGCAGTGGCTCATGTCAGCGATTGGTTGAAAAGCCGCGACTTTATTTAATCTTTGTTTTAGTCTCGCCCTTATGAACTTGCAGCAATTGGTCGAGACTCTCAGCGCGTTTTTATTGGCGCGCGCCACGACCACGCCTTTTATTTTCGGCGTATCGGGCGGTCAGGGAGCCGGTAAATCAACCCTATGCCGTGCCTTGGGTGAACGGCTGGCGCGGCATGATAAAACCGCTCTCACCCTGTCATTGGATGATTTTTATTTATCAAAAGCGGCGCGAGAAGAACTCGCGACCCGCGTGCATCCGCTTTGCGCCACACGCGGTGTGCCGGGCACGCATGATGTGGCCTTGCTGGCCGAGACGTTAAAAAACCTGCCCAAGGCCAGCACCGAGAGACCGATAGATCTGCCGCGTTTCAGCAAAAGCCATGATGACCGCATCGCGCCGACGGTTTTGGATTATTGCCCTGATTTTGTGTTTCTTGAGGGCTGGTGCGTTGGCGGCCATAGCGCATGCATCGCGTCGCATCCGCAAAATGAATGGGAAAAAACCCATGACCCGGACGCTATTTGGAAAAGCTGGTCGCAAAGCCAAGCCGCCGCCTATCAGCCCATATGGGCGGCCTGCCAGGCCATGATGTTATTGCGCCAAGAGGATTTTGATGCGGTGATTGAAAGCCGATGGCTACAAGAACAGCACAATGCCGCCGCCAGCGGCGTTTGGCAATTTGCCGACCGCGCCGCGGTGGCCGCATTTTGCGCCCATTATGAAAGTTGGACGCTGGGCCTATGGAAAGATTTAGCACCGCGCGCTGATTTCGCTATTGGCCGCGATGCCGCCTATGACTATTACGCCATGAAGGGATGATTCCTCATCTCGGGTCGCTTCGTGCGGCAAGAAATCCTCACGCATTCTTTTCAATTCATCTATCCCGACCGAGTGGCGGCAGCAATGACCAAGATTTTTGGGCTTATCGCCGCCGCTTGAAGAGCCGAAGCTTCTCATTGGTGAGTGTTGAGAGAGTTCGCGCTGTTGTCCTCCTCCCAAGGCGGTTATCGCAAGATAGCAACAGGCGAAAGTGCCGCGCACGGATAAGGTGCGGGGCGCAAAGGGTGGGGTTTCGGCCTCACCCTTTTATTTTGCGACCCTTTATTTGGTAAATTTAAGCGCCCCGTCTTGCAGCGCCGAAAAGCGCGTTAAGAAAATATCGGCGATATAATTTTGATACATGACCCAGGGTTTAATGCTGCCCTGTTTCGGCAATTCAGCCGATTTACGTACCACATAGCCCGATGAGAAATCCAAGAGCGGCTCAAACTCCACCTGGCTCATATCGGGCGTCGGCATGACGCGGCTGATATCCTTGCGGTCCATATAATTGACCAAGCGGCAGAGATATTTTGAGGTTAAATCGCAGCGCAATGTCCATGAGGCATTGGTATAGCCAAATGATGCCAGCAGGTTCGGAATGCCCGAATACATCATGCCCTTATAATTCAGCAAATTGGCCGGTTCGACGACTTCATTATCAACCGTCACCGCAATATTGCCCAAAAAGTTCAGGTCAAGACCGGTGGCCGAGACGATAATATCCGCTTCGAGAAACGCGCCCGATTTCAGCGCAATGCCATTTTCCTTAATCTCAGCAATATGGTCGGTCGCAATATCGGCCTTGCCCTCGCAAATAGATGTGAAAAAATCGCCATCAGGGGCGAGGCAGAGGCGCTGGTCCCACGGATTATAACTGGGCGTCAAATGCTTTTCGATGTCATAGCCTTCCGGCAAAAGCGCGGGCAATTCGTCCAAAAGACGCTTTTTCACAACCTCGGGGCGGGTGCGGCACAGCCAGAAAAAGAACCGTCCCAAAAGCACGTTTTTCCAGCGCGTCAGCCCATAAGCCATTTTGGCGGGCAGGAATTTGCGGGTGAAATTGGCAAAGGCATCTTCCGAGGGGCGCGCCACAATATAAGTGGGAGAACGCTGCAACATGGTGACATGTTTGGCGGTTTTGGCCATGGATGGCACCAAAGTCACCGCCGTTGCGCCGGACCCGATAACCACGACTTTTTTGTCGCTATAGTCCAAATCCTCCGGCCAGAATTGCGGATGCACCATTGGCCCTTTGAAGTTTTCAGCACCCGGGAAATCAGGCTGATAGCCCTTATCATAATTATAATAACCGGCGCAGCTATGGAGGAATTTGCAGCTGCGCGTCTCGGTCGCGCCGGTTGCGCCATCCTCAATGGTGACAAACCATTTGCCGTCAGCCGTTGACCATTTGGCCTCGACCACTTTTTTGCCGAAGTGGATTTTGTCTTCTATCGCACCATCTTCCACCGCATTGTGCAAATAATTCATAATCGCCGGAGCGTCGGCAATGGCTTTGGCGTCGCGCCAGGGGCGAAACGAAAAGCCCAGCGTGTACATATCGCTGTCGGAACGAACGCCCGGATATTTGAACAGGTTCCATGTGCCGCCGATTTTATCACCGCGCTCGAGAATTTCGAAGCTTGTCTTCGGGGCATATTTTTGCAGATGAAACGCCGATGAAATGCCGGAAATACCGGCTCCCACAATCAATACATCGCTATGCGGTATCGCAGTCATAGTCTCTCCTCTGCGCCGTTTCTTTCAATTCGAACCAAACAACGCACTGTTTCGTCAACCCTCACTTTAGGTTTGAACGTTAATGTGGCGAAAACCCGTTGCGCGGGCAAGCGCCAAATGGGGAGGCAATTGCGCGCAGGGCGTCACTCACCCGCATCAAAGCCGATAAAGGTTGCCGCCTCAGCCACGCTTTTGCGCTCAGACACCACCGCATTAGCCGGAAAATCCTCATCAGGCCAGCCCAATGCAACCGCTTTCATAATCACTTGATCATCGGCAATGCCGGCATGCTCGCGCACCACGGGCGATTGCATAATGCCTTGCGAATTTATCACCGCGCCCAGCCCCCGCGACCAAGCCGTATTGACCAAAGCCGTTGTCACCGCGCCGCAATCAAAAGCCGTATCATCGCTATCGGCCAATTCGCGGTCATAAGTAATAATGACGCAAACCGGCGCATCAAATTGACGAAAGCCGCGCAACACCCAATCTTGGCGCGCCTCTTTATCTTCACGCGCAATGCCCATAGCGGCGAATAATTGCTTGGCGACCCCAACTTGGCGGTCGCGATGCTGGCCTTCAAACGCATTGCCGATGCGAAATTCACGCGAATGAGGCACGCCGGCCAAATTGCGTTCCGTATTACCGGCGCGAATTTTATCCAATGCCGCGCCTGAAAGTATCGTGAAATTCCACGGCTGGGTATTCATGGAGGATGGCGCGCGCATGGCCAATTCCAAAATTTCTTCAATCAACGCCTTGGGCACCGGATCGGATTTATAACCGCGAATGCTGCGCCGCCCGCGAAGAACATCATCAAATTGCATGTCTGAAACCTCTTTGCATTTTTACGCCAATGAAAACTTGGCTGAGTTATCGTCTTGCGCGCCAGATTAGAGCAATCGCAAGGGACGCGCACCCGAATTTTGAGAGTAAAATAAATGCGCCAAAAGGCATTTAATCCTATGCGGCGGCGGCAACAAAAGATAGAAAGCGCACAGTTCATTTAGAACAGCCCATTTAGAAAGGCCTGCCGCCATGTCCTCCGTTCCCGCTAGC
>JAQWZC010000030.1 GCA_029253645.1 Alphaproteobacteria bacterium
CTGCTTTCATCAGGCCGATATTGCCCTCTTGAATCAGGTCGAGAAATTGCAAACCACGATTAGTGTATTTTTTGGCAATTGAAATGACCAAGCGTAGATTGGCTTCGACCATTTCTTTCTTGGCAATGCGCGCCTCGCGCTCGCCTTTTTGCACCGTGCGCACAATGCGGCGATATTCAGAAATATTGAGGCCGGTCTCATTGGCCAAATCCTGAATTTCGGTTCGGATGTCGCGCACTTCATCGCGGTTTTTTTGAATAAAATCTTTCCAGCCCTTGCCGGTCAGGCGGCCAACACGGCGCGCCCAATTCGCTTCATATTCATTGCCCTGATATTGCTTCAGGAAATCTTCGCGCGTCACGCCGGTTTTTTGCGCGAAACGCCAAAGCTGGGTTTCCAGCCCGACCAGACGCTTATTAATCGTGTAAAGCTGCTCAACCAGCGCTTCAATCCGATTATTATTCAGCGACAGGCCTTTAACCTCGTCAATAATCTCACTGCTTAGCTTAGCCAGACGATTTTGTTGCGCCGTGCCCAATTCTTTATTCTTGGCTTGCAGCTCAACGCTTTGGTCTTGCAGGCGGCGCAGCTTTTTATAGGTGTTGGCGATAATGTCGAAACTGCCAAGCACTCTCGGCTTCAGTTCCATTTCCATTGCCGAAAGCGACATGTTGGCTTCGGCTTCTTCATCATCCTCATCCGGCTCACCCTCGGCTTCGCCAGATGGCGCGCCCGATGGAGGCGGCGCAGCGCCCGCCGCAGAGCGGTCAATCTTCTTGGCTTCGGGGCCGGCAAAAGTGGCATCAAGGTCGATAATATCGCGCAGCAGCACTTTGCCTTCGTTTAATTCATCGCGCCAAATAATAATCGCCTGAAAGGTCAGCGGGCTTTCGCACAGACCCGCAATCATGGTCTCGCGACCGGCCTCTATGCGTTTGGCAATGGCAATCTCGCCCTCGCGTGACAGCAATTCCACCGAACCCATTTCGCGCAAATACATACGCACAGGGTCGTCCGTGCGCTCGCCCGTGCTGGAGGTCTTGGCGGTTTTGGCGACCGCCGTGGTGGCGGTGTCATCATTGGCGGGTTTGGCATTGGCCTCGTCGCCATCTTCGCCATCGCTGTCATTTTCGCCATCATCGGTTTCGACAACGGTGATGCCCATTTGCGACAGCATGGCCATGATATCTTCAATCTGCTCGGAGGAAAATTCCTCAGGCGGCAGCACGGCGTTCAGCGCATCATAAGTAACAAAGCCGCTGGATTTAGCCGCTTTAATCATGCGCTTCACGTCACGATTATTCATATCGATAAGGGGGCTATCGCCGGTTTCGGCTTCCTGCCCTTTTGCGGTGGCTTTTTTCTTCGCCATTTATATCTCCGTGACCCCTCTCACGTTAATCTCAAACGGCGCTACTGTTCTGCTGTTCCAGTGCCGCAATCTCATTTTTAATCGCCAAAAGGCGATCCAGCGCGTCTTGGGAATCTCCCTCTTCGCGCTTTAATTCACTTTCGAGTTCTGCCTCGGCCTGCTGCTGTTCGACCGCCAACGTAAGCAATTTATGGTGTAATTGTGAAACTTCAAGCCAACCGGCCAACACTTCTTCCAAATCCGCATCCAAACGTGCAAAACTCAATCGGCGCGCTTCCGGCATTTTAGCGAGACGCGCGCTAACATCTTCTCTTCCTTGGCCCTCCAAATGCCTTGTCAGCCCTGCATTGTCAAGCCCTGCGGCTGTGACATCATGTGCGCCAAGGCCATCAAAATAATCAATAATTTCATAGCGCATGGCATCCAGCGCCGCACTTTTCAGCGTCATGGACTCAAACATGTCACGATAGGTCAGCAAGACCGCCGGATGGTGGAAGGCAATAAGCACAATTAACGCCTCGCGCGGCAACCAATCATCGGCCCCGGTGGCCAAGGCAGAGCGGCGCACTTCCGAGGTCGGTTGACCGCGATAAGCGGGCCGACTGCCACGATTTTGCCAGCCGGTATTCCGGCCGCCGCCTTGTTGATAATTACGATTGGGAAGCGCCTCATTGCCCAATAGCTTATCGAGACGTTTTCTAATCTCTTGACCGTAAAGCGTTTTCACATCGCCATCGCGCACTTGATTGACCGCTTCGCGCAAACGCTTTTTCAGCGCGGCGGCGCGTTCAGGCGTATCCCAGGGCGCGGCCTCAATCTCGCGTTCCCACATCAGGTCAAGCAAGCTCATCGCCTTGCCCAAAATAGCCTGCATGGCCTCCGCCCCGCCCTCGCGCACCACATCATCAGGGTCTTTGCCCGGCGGTAAAATGGCAAAGCGCAGAGAATAGCCAGGCTTCAATAGCGGCAAAGCGCGGTCAATGGCACGATAAGCGGCGCGCAAGCCTGCTTGGTCGCCATCGAGACATAAAATCGGCTCAGGGGCCATGCGCCATGCCAGTTGAATTTGTTCCTCGGTCAGCGCCGTGCCCATAGGCGCGACCGCGTGATGAAAACCGGCATGAGCCAGGCCGACCACATCCATATACCCCTCAGCCACCAGCAAAGTGCCGGTGTCATAAGCCGGTTGGCGGGCGGGCGCAAAATTATACAGAATCCGGCCTTTATCAAATAAGGGCGTGTCAGGCGAATTGAGATATTTAGCCGGTGCATCGGCCTGCATGGCTCGACCCCCAAAAGCAATCACCCGCCCGCGCGTATCGGTAATCGGAAAAACAATGCGGTCACGAAAGCGGTCATAGAGCGCTTTATTATCATCCGGTTTAATCGCCATGCCGGATTCAATGACCTTGTCGACGCCCATATTACGCGCCGTCAAATGCTCCAGCAAAGCGGTGCGGCTGCGCGGCGCATAGCCAACGCCGAAAGCGGCAATCATATCTTGCGTAACCCCGCGCCGCTCCAAATAGGCGCGCGCATCATCTGCCGCGGGTGTTTGTAATTGCGCTTGAAACCATTTCGCCGCGGCTTCCGTGACATCCACCAAACCGGCTTGTCTTTGCGCCCGTTCAGCCGCGCGCGGGTCGCGCTCGGGCATGCGCAGCCCCGCCTCTGAGGCCAGACGCTCAACCGCTTCAGGAAAACTAAGCCCCTCCGTTTCCATGACAAAATCAAAAATTGAGCCATGTTTTCCGGTCGAGAAACAATGGTAAAATTGCTTGTCATCATTAACCGTGAAGGAGGGGGTGCGCTCTTGTTTGAACGGGCTGAGGCCGACAAATTCACGGCCACGGCGTTGCAGCTTTACCTTGCGACCGACCACATCCGAGGTCGCCACACGGTTTTTAATCTCATCAAGAAAGCCAGAAGGAAACGCCATGTCGCTAGTTTACGGCCTTATCTAAAATCCTGCCACATAGCGGGCAGGATAAATTGTGCATGAATGATGCTTTAGGCGATTTTGTCGGCTGGCGTGTCGGGCAATTTAGGAGGCAATTGGAGAGGCGGTTTAGCCCAGTTGTTTTTTGACCAAGCCACCGGCTTTGCCGAAATCCATCTGACCGGCATATTTGCCCTTCAGCACGCCCATCACCTTGCCCATATCCTTCAATGAGGCGGCGCCGGTTTCGGCAATCGCTTCATTAACGGCAGCGGCGATATCTTCATCACCCAGCTGGGCCGGTAAAAACTCTTCAATGACCACAATCTCAGCGCGCTCTTGCTCCGCCAATTCCAAGCGGCCCGCCTCTTCATAAGTGGTGGCCGCCTCTTGGCGTTGCTTCACCATTTTGGCAAGAATTTCGAGCACCTGCTCATCGGTTGCACCGGCACCCTTATCGGCACCACGCGCAGCAATATCGCGGTCTTTAATGGCGGCTGTAATGAGCCGCAAGGTGGAAATACGGATTTTATCTTGGCTTTTGACCGCTTCCTTAAGCGCTTCGGTGAAACGCTCTTGCATGGCCGCCTCCTAGTGATACCCAAGTCGAAGAAGGTCATATATGCCATCGCAAGGGTTTTGGCAATCACTCAGATTGCGGCATTTGAGAATCACCCGAAAACCCTGCACTTGGCTTGCCCCGCCGGACGGGGGATTCGATTGCGACGGCGCTTGAATCGCACCAATCCCGCGCAGATGCCTTTTATCATGTTGTTTTTATTATGTATTTTTAGCCACGGGATTCTGCTTTTCTCGGCTTGACCGAGACTGATGCTTTAGATAGTTTCCCGTGAATTCAGCACGCAAAGAAGAAGGTTTTTTTATGGGTGTTCCCGTCATCCCCGTCGCCTCGGCCGCAACAGCGGCAGGGGCATTTTTTTTGCCTGCTTTTTCGCATCATATGTCACCCACCGCGGCGGCTTGCGCTACGCGGTTGAAAACTAAAGAGACCCACTCATGAGTGTTTGGACCCCGCCCCTCAAAACCGCTTTGCTGCTGACCGATAGCGGCGAGAAATTTTACGGTTACGGCATTGGCGCCAGCGGCCATACGGTTGGCGAAACCTGCTTCAACACCGCCATGACGGGCTATCAAGAAATTCTCACCGACCCGTCTTACGCGACGCAAATTGTGACCTTCACCTTTCCGCATATCGGCAATGTCGGCACCAATGATGAGGATAGCGAGACCTCCAATAATCAAAATCCACGCGCCGCAAATGGCTTGATTATTCGCGAAGCGATTACCGCTCCCGCCAATTATCGCACCACGGCGCATTTAAATGATTGGCTGATTGAAAAGGGTTTAATCGGCATTAGCGGCGTCGATACGCGCGCCATCACCGCACATATTCGCGATAGTGGCATGTTTAACGCCGTGCTGGCTCATGCGCCCGACGGCAATTTCGATATGCCCGCATTGGAGGCCGCACTGGCTTCCTTTAGCGGATTGGAAGGCGCAGACCTCGCCGCCGAAGTGACCAGCGCCGATGATTATGATTGGGCCCAAGGCCGCTGGGCATGGGATGAAGGTTTTGGCGGCGCGCAAGACGGCCCGCATGTGGTGGCGCTGGATTATGGCGTGAAGAAAAACATTCTGCGGTGCTTGGTGGAAGCCGGTTGCCGCGTCTCGGTTTTACCCGCCAACAGCAAAGCGGAAGATGTTTTAGCCGCCGCGCCGGATGGTATTTTTCTGTCCAATGGCCCGGGCGACCCGGCCGCAACCGGCGATTATGCCGTCGGTGAAATTGAAAAATTAGTCGCCAGCGGTAAGCCGGTTTTCGGTATTTGCTTAGGCCATCAAATGCTGGCGCGGGCGCTGGGTGCCCAGACCGTTAAAATGAAGCAAGGCCATCACGGGGCCAATCATCCGGTGAAAGAGCTGAGCACGGGCAAGGTGGAAATCACTTCCATGAATCACGGCTTTACGGTTGACCGCGACAGCCTGCCCGACACGATTGAAGAAACCCATATCAGCCTGTTTGACGGCACGAATTGCGGCATTGGGCTGAAGGGCAAGCCGGTTTTCTCGGTGCAATATCACCCCGAAGCCTCGCCCGGGCCGCAAGACAGCCATTATTTATTTGACCGCTTTGTAACCGCCATGCGGGGAGACGCCTGATGCCAAAACGTTCTGACCTCTCAAGCATTATGATTATCGGAGCTGGCCCGATTGTTATCGGCCAGGCTTGCGAATTTGATTATTCCGGCGCGCAAGCCTGCAAAGCATTGAAGGAAGAAGGCTATCGCGTCATTCTGGTCAACTCCAATCCGGCGACCATTATGACCGACCCTGAATTGGCCGATGCGACCTATATTGAGCCGATAACGCCCGATATTGTGGCGAAGATTATTGAAAAAGAAAAACCTGATGCGCTGCTGCCGACCATGGGCGGGCAGACCGCGCTCAACACCGCCATCGCGCTGGCCGAAAACGGCACATTGGAAAAGCAAAATGTGCAGCTTATCGGCGCTGACCTTGAGGCGATTAACAAGGCCGAAGACCGGCTGTTATTCCGCGATGCGATGGATAAAATCGGACT
>JAQWZC010000014.1 GCA_029253645.1 Alphaproteobacteria bacterium
GAATTGGATTTGGGCGTGCTGCATATGGATATGGGCGGCGGCACCACCAGCGTCAGTATTTTCTATGAGGGCGAGCCGCTGTTCACCGCCGTTGTGCCGGTTGGCGGTAAGCATATTACCGCTGATATCGCGCATGGGCTAAACGTGTCTTTGGTCACGGCGGAGCGCATTAAAACACTCTATGGCAGCGCGCTGGCGACACCGGTCGGGGAGCGCGAGCAATTTGAAGTGCCGGTTATTGGCGGCGATCACCAAACCCTGCCGCGCAGTGAATTGACCAAAATCATTCGCCCGCGCCTTGAGGAAACTTTTGAAATGGTGATGGCGGAAGTCAATCGCTCGGGTCTGGGTCATTTGGCCGGACGCCGCGCGGTTTTGACCGGCGGGGCGGCTCAGCTTAATGGCGCACCCGAATTGGCGCAGACCATTATGGATAAACAGGCGCGCTTGGCCGCGCCCATGCGGCTCACCGGCTTACCGGAAGCTGCCGCCAAACCCTCATTTGCCGCTTGTGCAGGTCTGTTGACCTATGCCGGGCGCAATCATGCCGACGCCGTATTGCAGGAGGCCGCAACCGGCCCTCTGGCGTGGTTCGGCAGTTGGTTGAGGAGGAATTTTTAATGCAGTCAAGAGTAAGAAACGCAGGTCCGTGGGAGATGAAACACTTAAAGACGACGCTTGTGTCGTCTTGGAACTTGGCCGGAATCGATTTGGGCGATGACGGCACGGTTTCTCAATCAAAGCAAAACGCGTCGCTCTTCGGCGCGTAAAAGGAGAAAGCCATGAGTATTCAACTCACAGTACCCCCGAAAAGGGAACTTAAACCAAGAATTGTCGTATTTGGCGTCGGCGGTGCCGGCTGCAATGCGGTCAATAATATGATTGCTGCGGGTCTCGAAGGTGTCGATTTTGTCGTCGCCAATACGGACGCGCAGTCACTCAGCAATTCATCTGCCGACCGGCGGATTCAAATCGGTTCCAAACTGACAGAAGGTTTGGGCGCCGGTGCTGACCCGGCCATCGGTAAAGCCGCCGCAGAAGAAACCATGGCGGAAATTGTCGATATGCTGCAAGGCTCGCATATGGCCTTTGTGACCGCCGGTATGGGCGGTGGCACGGGCACGGGCGCTGCGCCGGTAATTGCCCGCGCCGCGCGCGAGCAAGGCATTTTGACGGTCGGTGTCATCACCAAGCCGTTTGACTTTGAAGGGGGCCGCCGCATGCGCGCCGCCATTGCCGGTATTGAAGAACTGGCTGCCGAAGTCGATACGCTGATTATCATTCCGAACCAAAATCTGTTCCGCATTGCCAATGCCCAGACAACATTTGCCGAGGCTTTCGCTATGGCTGATGAAGTGCTGCATTCGGGCGTTGCGGGCATTACCGATTTGATGGTCAAGCCGGGTCTTATCAATCTCGACTTTGCCGATGTTAAAACGGTGATGAATGAGATGGGTAAAGCGATGATGGGCACGGGCGAAGCCGAGGGCGACAAACGCGCCACCGAAGCTGCCGAAGCCGCTATCGCCAATCCGCTTCTCGAAGATGTGTCCATGCAGGGCGCGCAAGGCGTGCTCATCAACATCACCGGTGGTGATGATATGACGCTTTATGAAGTTGATGAGGCCGCCAATCGCATTCGCGAAGAAGTCGACCCCGAATGTAACATCATTATCGGCTCGACTTTTGACGATGCACTGAGCGGCTCCATGCGCGTCTCGGTTGTGGCGACGGGCATTGAAGCCGGCGCGCAATTAAAAGCGCTTGATGGCGGACAAGTCATTAATATGGCTGCCGATGCGCCGGTTGAGATGCCGGAAGACATGCCTGCTGAGGCCATGCCTGCGGGCGTAGGAGCTGAGATGGTGTCTGCACCGCTGGCTGATGATGCCCCAATGGCTCCCATGACGCCGCAGGGCGATAGCGCGGCCATGCCGCCAGCCCCATCCGCGGATGCAGGCGCATTGCCCGGTTTCTTGACCGGTCAACAAGCTGAAAAGCCTGCACGTCCGGCGCTTTCCAAGCGCAAGCGGTCATTTATTGACCGGGTTTTTGGCAATAAAAAGCCCACACCGCCGGAGCAAAGCCTCGCGCCGAGCCAAGCTGAACCGAAAGCCGATATGGTGGAAACCGTCATGGCGGAACCGGCGATGACGGCCCCGTTGGAAATGGCGGAAATTCCAGTTCCGCAACAGCCAATGCCGCAACAGCCCGCCGCCTCGATTGATGAGTTGGATGGCATCCAAGACGCGCCGATGGAAACCGTCGCACAAGCTGAAGCCCAGCCTGTGACGGCAGAAGTGGAAAGCGCGCCGAGCATGGAAATTCCCCAAGAGACTGCTGAGGCAACCCCTCAAGAGACCTCTGAGGAACAAACAATGGATGCCGCCGCACCCGCGATTGACGCCGATACGGAAGCTAAAGCTGATAGTGAAGCGGCACCCAAAGCCGCCGCACCGGCTGAAGCCCCGAAAGCGGCAAAACCGGCCAAAGCCGAAGCCCCTGCGGTTTCTGCGCCTAGCGTTGATGCGGTCAGCGTGCAGCCGGTGGTTCAAACCACGATGGATACAGGCCCGACCATGTCGAGCGGTTCGTTTGAAGGCGACCAGCTTGATATTCCGGCCTTTTTGCGTCGTTAAAAATTCATAGGCGGTGCGGGTAACCGCGCCGCTTATCATGGCTTTTCGCCATTTATACACGTCGGGCAGGCGCGCTTTATGCTTTCTCCATGCGCCTGTCCGACCATTTCTATCTTCACGAATTGACCCGCTCACAAATTGCGACCCGTCGCGCGCTGCCCAATCAGCCCGATGAAAAGCAAATTGACGCCTTGCGGCTTTTGTGTCGCCGTGTGCTGGAACCGGTGCGCCGCCATGTTAAAGTGCCGATTATGCCGAGCAGCGGCTATCGCTGTCTGGCCCTGAACCGCTTTTTGGGCAGTGGCGACTCAAGCAGCCATTGTCGCGGCGAGGCCGTTGATTTTGAGGTGATGGGTGTGGACAATATTCAACTGGCGCATTGGGTATCCGACAATCTCGATTTTGACCAACTTATTTTGGAATATCCACAGCCTGATAAGGGCGATGGCAGATGGCTGCATGTGTCGTATAAAGCCGAGGGAAACCGCGCCGAATGCCTGACGCGCCTGCATGATGGCTATCATTTTGGCCTACCGCATGTTCGTGAAAGGTTCTAAACGCAAGAAAAGCGTAACAAAAAGCAATAATCTGTTATTTGTCGTGCGGCCCATGCTTTCGTAGAACAAGCTCATGAAACGCCCCTTAAGGGGCTTTGTGAGGGATATCTAAATGGCACCACCGCCCGCAAGCATTGCACAGATGACGGAACAGTTTACCGCTGCGCCGCTTTCTGCTTTGCCGCAAGCGGCTCGCTTGGGTGTCTGGCAAACCACGGTTGCGGAAGCCGCCAGTTTGAGCGGCATTGGCCTACATTCGGGCCGTGAGGTGAATATCCGCCTGCTGCCCGCCGCCGCTGATACCGGTATTGTTTTCCTCCGCACAGATATTGAAACCGAAGCCGAGGCCATTATTCCGGCGCTGTGTGCCAGCGTGTGCGAAGTGACACTGTCCTCTAAAATCGGTAATCGCTTCGGCCATGTGGTCGGCACGGTTGAGCATTTAATGGCCGCCTTTGCTGGTCTGCGTATCGACAATGCGATTGTTGAGATTGACGCGGCGGAAGTGCCGATTATGGATGGCAGCGCCAAGCCATTTGTCGAATTGATTAACCGCGCCGGTATTCGTGAATTGTCCGTGTCGCGCCGTGTTGTGCGCGTCACCAAGCCGGTTCGCGTTGAAAATGGCGACGCTTATTGCGAATTGCTGCCGGATAGCGAGCGCGTGTTTGAAGCCGAAATTGATTTTGAAAGCGGCGCTATCGGTCGTCAGTCCTATACGCTGACCCTTGATAAAGACGGCTTTGATGTCGATGTCGTCAATGCCCGCACATTCTGCATGGCGCAGCAAGTCGAGGATATGCACAAGGCCGGTCTGGCGCTTGGCGGTTCGATGGATAATGCAATTGTTGTTGATGGCGACAAAGTGCTGAATGAAGAGGGCCTGCGCTCTGCCGAAGAATTTGTGCAGCATAAATTGCTGGACGCGATTGGCGATATTTACCTGATGGGCATGCCGCTTATCGGTCGCTATCGCGGCTATAAATCAGGCCACGCCCTGCATAATTCATTGCTGAATGCTTTGTTTGCTGATGAAGATTGCTTCGAACTTGTCGATTTGGCTTCCGATGAAGCCGTTCTCGCGGCTGAATAATTCCACTTTTCTAACGGGCTTTTTGTCAATCCGATGCCAATCGGGCTGGCTTAGTGCCGTGTGATGCAGTAAAACAAGCACTCTGGAATAGACGGAATCACATGACAAAAATGACTTCAAAAATTCGATTTTCACTCAGCATGATGGCCGCGCTGACTTTGTCGGCTTGCGGAGCCGGGGCTGATCTTGAAAATCAATATGTCGAGCGTCCGGTAGAGACGATTTATAATAGCGCGCATGAAGAATTGGCCTTGGGCAATTATATTCTGGCGACGCAAGAATTTGACGAGGTTGAACGCCAGCACCCATATTCGCTTTGGGCGCGCCGCGCGATGGTCATGGCGTCTTACAGCTATTACTTGCAGAATAAATATGACGAGGCGATTGCCACGGCGCGTCGTTTTCTTGCGCTCTATCCGGGCAATAGCCAAGCGTCTTACGCCTATTACCTGATTGCCATGTCGCATTATGAGCGCATCTCCGATGTGGGCCGCGACCAGCGCACCACTGAATTTGCCCGCGCCGCCTTGCAAGAAGTCGTGCGGCGTTATCCGGACAGCGATTATGCGCGTGATGCGCGCCTGAAGATTGACCTGACAGAGGATAATCTGGCGGGCAAAGAAATGAGTGTCGGTCGGTTTTATCTGGCGCGACGCGAGTATGCCGCCGCCGCCATTCGCTTTCGTCATGTTATCGAAAATTATGGCCGCACCAGCCATGTGCCCGAAGCGCTGCATCGCCTGACCGAGGTTTATATTTCTCTCGGCATTCCAAGCGATGCCCAAAACGCGGCCGCCGTATTGGGATATAATTACCCCAATAGCGCGTGGTATCGCGACAGCTATCGGATTTTGCGTCAACGCGATTTGAAGCCGGTCAAAGACCAGAAATCTTGGATAAACCGCGCTCTCGACAAAGTTCTATAGGGTGGGCCGGTGCTGGTATCGCTCTCCATTCGTGACATTGTATTAATCGACCGGCTGGACCTTGATTGGCAACCGCATCTATGCACGCTGACCGGCGAAACCGGCGCGGGTAAATCAATTTTGCTGGACGCGCTGGGCTTGGCCACAGGCGCGCGCGGCGATGCCGGTTTGGTGCGCCAAGGTTGCGCGCAAGGCAGCGTTACCGCCTTGTTTCATTTGCCGGCGACGCATCATGTACAGCATATTTTGCGCGAGAATGGTCTTGATGAAAACGGGCCGGTGGGCGAGTTGATTTTGCGCCGCCAACAATCTGTCGATGGCCGCAGCCGCGCTTTTTGTAATGACCAGCCCATTGGTATTCATCTGCTGAAAGAAATCGGCAGCGCTTTGGTGGAAATTCACGGCCAAAATGAGAGCCAAGCCCTGACGGATGCGGCGACGCAGCGCAATCTGCTTGACGGTTTTGCCGGTATCAGCGACGAGGTCGCCGCGCTGGCCAAGCTGCATGCCGCCCAGCAAGAGGCGCGCAGTGCTCTGGCTGCCTATCGCGCCGAACTGGCGAAGGCCAGTGCCGATACCGAGTTTCTGACCCATGCGATTGCCGAATTGCAGGAGTTGAACCCGAAAGCCGGTGAGGAAATCGCCTTGGCCGATGAGCGCACATTGCTGATGAATGCCGAGAAGATTATCGGTGATTTGCGCGATGCGGAGAGCTATCTGCAAGGTGAGGGCAGTGTCGAAAGCGCGTTAAACGGCGCGTTGAAGCGATTGGAAAAAGCCGCCCCCGATGCGGCGGGCGAGCTTGATGATGCCATTTCCGCCATTGACCGCGCGCTGATTGAGGCGGGTGAGGCGCGCATTGCGGTCTCTGATACCGCCACACGCATCACCAATAATCCGGCGCGTCTTGAGGAAGTTGAAGGTCGCTTGTTTGCCATGCGCGCGCTTGCGCGGAAGCACGATACGAGTTGCGACGCGCTGCCTGATTTGCTGACCGAGATGGACGCCAAATTAAGCGCCATTCATGGCGGCAATGACCGCATGGCCGAGCTTGAAGCGGCGGTGAAGGAAACTGATACCGCCTATATGAATGCGGCGATGACGATTTCTGCGGCGCGCAAAGCCGCCGCCGGTCGGCTGGATGAGATGGTCAATCATGAGCTTGTGCCGCTCAAGCTGGATGGCGGTCGCTTCACCACGCAAATTGAAACCGGTGCGCCCGAGGATGGCGCGGCGCATGGGCTTGATAAAATCAGCTTTGTCGCCTCCACCAATCCGGGCATGGCGCCCGGGCCGATTGCCAAAATCGCCTCAGGCGGGGAATTGGCGCGCTTTATGTTGGCGCTGAAAGTGACACTGGCCGCCGAGGGGCATGGCGGCACATTGATATTTGACGAAGTCGATGCCGGTGTCGGCGGCGCGGTGGCTGAGGCGGTCGGCACAAGGCTGCATCGCTTGGCCCAAAACGGACAGGTTTTGGTCGTAACACATAGCCCGCAAGTGGCGGCGCGGGGGAATTATCACTGGCAGGTCAGCAAAAGCGGCGAAAACGGGTCGGTCAGCACCAGTGTTGTGCCGCTCGACAATCCGGCGCGTTTGGAAGAAGTGGCGCGCATGTTATCGGGTGCCAGCATTACCGATGAGGCGAGGGCGGCGGCGCAACGCCTATTGGAGGTCGGGTAATGGCCGCCAATATGCCGGTTGAGGCGCTGAGCGCGGCACAAGCCGAGCAAGAATTGGCGCGTTTGGCGGCAGAGATAGGCGCCCATGATACCGCCTATTATCAAAATGATGCGCCGCTGATTTCAGATGCAGATTATGACGCTTTGCGGCAGCGCAATGCCGCGATTGAGGCGCGTTTTCCGGCCTTAAAACGCAGCGACAGCCCGAGCGAGCGCGTTGGCGCAGCACCGACACAGGCTTTCGGCAAAATAGAACATGCCGTGCCGATGTTATCTCTGGGTAATGCGTTTAACGAGGAAGATGTCACCGATTTTGATGGCCGTATTCGCCGCTTTCTCAATCTCGAGGCGGTGGCGGAATTGCGCTTTACCTCCGAGCCGAAGATTGATGGACTGTCGGCCAGCTTGCGCTATGAGAAGGGCGTTTTGGTGCAGGGCGCGACGCGCGGCGATGGCCGTGTCGGCGAGGACATCACCGCCAATCTGAAGACGCTGCCGGATATTCCGCATCAATTGCCCGACCATGTGCCCGATATTGTTGAGGTGCGCGGCGAGGTTTATATGAGCCATGCCGATTTTGCCGCGTTGAATGAGCGTCAAAGCGCGCAGGGTGGCAAGATTTTCGCCAATCCACGCAATGCGGCAGCGGGCAGCCTGCGTCAGCTTGATGTCGCGATTACCAAGCAACGCCCGCTCAAATTCTTCGCCTATACATGGGGCGAGATGAGCGCCATGCCCGCCGATACGCAAAGCGGCATGATGGCGTGTTTTGCCGAGTGGGGTTTTAGCGTTAATCCGGCTTTTGTGACGGTTGATGAAACATCCGGCTTGTTGGCCCATTGGGCGGATATTGACGCGCAACGCGCCGCGCTGGGCTATGACATTGATGGCATGGTTTATAAGGTTGACCGGCTGGACTATCAGCAGCGTCTGGGTTTTGTCTCACGCGCCCCGCGCTGGGCTATCGCGCATAAATTCCCGGCCGAACAGGCCACCACCAAGCTCAATGATATTGATATTCAGGTCGGGCGCACGGGCGCGCTGACGCCGGTCGCCAAGCTGGAGCCGATAACGGTCGGCGGTGTCGTGGTGTCGAATGCGACGCTGCATAATGCCGATGAGATTGCTCGCAAAGATATTCGCATTGGCGATAATGTGGTCATTCAGCGCGCCGGTGATGTTATCCCGCAAGTTGTGCGTGTGCTGGTTGAGAAGCGCGACAGCCAAAGTCGCCCTTATGAATTTCCGAGCGCCTGTCCGGCATGTGGCGCGCCTGCCTTGCGTGAAATTCGCGATGATGGCGAGGCTGATGTGGTGACGCGCTGCTCGGCAGGTTTGACCTGTCCGGCGCAGGCGCGGGAGGGATTGAAGCATTTTGTCTCCCGCGCCGCTTTGGATATTGAAGGGCTGGGGCAAAAGCAAATTGATGATTATTGGGAATTGGGCCTCATTCGTAGCCCGCAGGATATCTTCACCCTAGAAGCGCGCTTTGCCGATAATCCGCCGGAGATTTGGCAATATACATCGGGCGCGAAGGATAAAATCGGCACGATTAAAGACAGTGCGCGTAAATTATTTGCGGCGATTGAAGCGCGTAAAACCGCCGATTTGGATCGCTATATTTTCGCGCTTGGCATTCGTCATATTGGCGAAACCTCAGCGCGGCTTTTGGCGCGGCATTATATGTCGCTGCCCGCCATGATGCAGGCCGCGCAAAATATGGCGGCGGGTGATGAGGCGGCGCGCAGTGAGATTGAAACGCTGGATGGTGTCGGCAAGGCTTTGGTGAATGCGCTGGTCGGCTTTTTTTCTTCGCCGGATAATTGCGCCGCCGTGACCGCCCTCATCGCGGCGGGCATTAACCCGACCCCGCCCGAAGCCGTGGCGACCGATACGGCGGTGGCGGGAAAAACCATTGTGTTCACCGGCACGCTTGAGAAAATGACCCGCGCCGAAGCCAAGGCACGGGCCGAGGCGATGGGCGCGAAAGTTGTCGGCTCAGTATCGGCCAAGACCGATATTTTGGTTGCCGGACCGGGGGGCGGGTCAAAGCTGACCAAGGCCACTGAATTGGGGGTTGAGATATTGACCGAAGACCAATGGATTGACCTCGCCGCTCGCTAATGGCGCTTAGAGCGGTTTGCAGTTTTTCTTCAGCCAGCTTTGCGTCGCTTTATCGACTTTCGGCAATAGGGTTTTTTGCACCCGCGCATGATAGGCGTTCAGCCAGTTCACATCGGTGGCGCTCATTTGGCTTTTATCAATCAGGCGGCGGTCAATCGGCGCGAGTGTGAGCGGTTCAAAACCCATCATCGGGCGCGGGCCATTGGTCTTTTTCAGCGCCGTCACATATTGCAGATTTTCAATGCGAATTCCGAAAGCATTGGCTTTGTAATAGCCCGGCTCATTGGAGACAATCATGCCTTCTTGCAAGGCGACGGTGCCGCCTTTGGAAATGCGCTGCGGCCCTTCATGCACGGACAGATAGCTGCCGACGCCGTGGCCCGTGCCGTGGTCGAAATCCAGCCCGACTTCCCATAGCGGCGCGCGCGCCAGCGTATCGAGCTGCATGCCGTTTGTGCCGGCCGGAAAATGCGCCATAGCCAGCGCAATATGCCCGCGCAAGACGCGGGTAAAGGCATCAATCGCACCGGCCGGGGGCTTGCCGCCCTCGACCAAAACCGTGCGCGTAACATCGGTTGTGCCTTGCTGATATTGGCCGCCGCTATCAATCAAATAAAGGTCACCGGCTTTAATGCGGCGATTGGTTTTCTCGGTCACGCGATAATGCACAATCGCGCCATGCGGGCCGGTGCCGGATATGGTGTCAAAGCTCAAATCCAGCAATTTGCCTGATGCAGCGCGGCAGGCCTCGGCCTGTTTGGCCGCGCAGATTTCCGTCAGCGCGCCCTTGGCGGCATGTTTATCGAACCAAGCGAGAAAAGTGCAAAGCGCCGCGCCATCCATTTCATGCGCGGCGATGCTCGCCTTAATCTCGGCTTTGTGTTTGGCGGCTTTGGGCAGGGCGCACGGGTCGGTGACGCGCACCAGATTGGCGTCAATCATTTGCTCGCCAAACCAAGCCGGTGTGTTGCTCGGGTCATAGGCGACGGTCTTGCCTTTAAGGCCTTTTAACTTGGCCAGCATATCGCCCTGGCGGTGCAGACGCAGCCCACCACCAATATGGGCGCGCACTGTGGCGTCAACGCGGCTTTTTCTGATGAACCAGTCAAAGCTGCCGTTTTTATGCAGCAGGCCAAAAGAAAGCGCAAAAGGCGTATGCGGCACATCTTGGGCGCGAATGTTCAGCAGCCAAGCAATATTTTCAGGCTGCGCGACCAGCAACATATCATGTCCGGCTTTTTTTAAATCAGCCGCCAGCGCTTTGCGCTTTTGCTCCGATGTGCGTCCGGCCAAGCGGGTTGGCTGAATCACCACCGGCGTGTCGGGCAGTTCGGGCCGGTCGTGCCATTCGGCATCCAGCGGATTATCATCTATCAGCACCAGCCTTGCGCCCTTGGCGGCCAATCGGTCGCGATAAAATTTGACGGCGCTTTCGCTATGCAGGCGGGGGTCGAGGCCGACCTCCATGCCCTTTTTGGCCATATTGGTCAGCCATTGCGAGGGCGCGGTTTGCATCATATCGACAATTAAGAACAGCTTGGTGTCGGTCTGTTTGGGCGCTTGCAAAATATAGCGGCCATCGACAAATAAAGCGGCCTTGCGGGCCAGCACAATCGCCGTGCCTGCCGAGCCGCCAAAGCCGGAAATCCATTTCAGCCGCTCATTGGCGGCGGGCACATATTCCCCCTGAAATTCATCTTCACGCGGGATAATCAGCCCGTCGAGTTTCATTTTGGCCAAGCGCGCGCGCAGGGCTTTGACCCGGGGCGCGACGTCTTTATGTGAGCTGTCATCATCGAAACTTTGAAACATGGGAAGCATTATCGCCTAAAGCACAGGCTCGTCCAAGCCCCGATAGTGATTTTCCGCTCAACAATTAAATCGGCGGCGCGATAGCGCGCAATGACGCGGCGCGCTTGCGGGGTCAAGATACCGGCAATAATCACGCGCCCATTCGGCGATAAATGCCTATGAAAGGCATCGGCCAATTGCCGCAAAGGCAGGGCCAATATATTGGCGATGATTAAATCAAAACGGCGCGCCCGATATTGCGGATGTGCCATGCCGGTCGCCGGAAAAGCGGTGATGTGAGAGGCGACCTGGTTGCGCCGCATATTTTGCCGCGCCACGTGAATGGCATCAGGGTCAATATCGCTGGCCAGAATATGGCGCACCCCGCTTTTGGCCGCCGCAATGGCCAGCACGCCCGTGCCGCAGCCAATATCGGCCATATGGCGCGGGTGGTGTCGCTTCAAATGCGCGCTCAATAGGGCGAGTGCGCCTTGTGTTGTGCCGTGATGGCCCGACCCAAACGCCGTCGCCGCTTGCATTTCAATATTGCGCCAGCCGCCGCCACGCGGCGCATCATGCTGCCCGTGCAAATAAAACGGCGCAATGGTAATCGGCGGCAGACCGGCTTGGCTCTCTCCTACCCAGTCTTTGGCGGGTAGGTTCTCGACCACCGGCGCGGCATCGGGTGGCAAGTGCAGCGCGCTGATATCGGGGGGCGTGTCGAAATAGACCTCAAAGCGCGTGCCGCCTGTTTTATCATCTTGGGTCGCCCAAATGGTTGCGCCGAAATTCTCCAGCGCGATTTCCGCCGCATCAGCTTGGGTCGTGGTGAGGCTTAATTTATAGGTCGCGGGCGTTATCGGGCCGGGCATCAGCGTCAGTGCTTTTCGACATATGAATCGAGCACTTTTTTAACACCGGCCTTCTCAAAGGCGACGGTCAGCTTATTGCCCTCAATCGCCTCAATGCGTCCATAGCCGAATTTCTGATGGAAAATCCGCTCGCCGCGTTTAAAAGCGCTGCTGCTCATGGAAGAGACAACAGGCTCGGCGCGGGCATTAATCGTCGGCGGGGCGCTTTGTTTATAGCCGCTGCGGTTTTGTTGGGCGCGTTGCCAGCCCGGGCTGTTATAGCTTGAGCCTGAAAAATCATTATTGAAACGGCTTTGATTGGAAAAGCCGCCGGCAGCGTGGTCGCTCTCGGCAATCTCGACATGTTTTTCCGGCAATTCATCAATAAAGCGCGAGGGCAGGGCCGAATTCCATTGGCCATGGGTGCGGCGATTACCGGCAAAGGAAATCGTGGCGCGTTTTTTGGCGCGGGTAATGCCGACATAGGCGAGGCGGCGTTCTTCCTCAAGGCCCTTTGTGCCGCTTTCATCAAGGCTGCGCTGATGGGGGAATAATCCCTCTTCCCAGCCGGGCAGAAACACGGTTTCAAACTCCAAGCCCTTGGCGGCATGCAGCGTCATCACCGAAACCTTGTCTTCATTGTCATTATTGGCGGCTTCCATGACCAAGGAGATATGCTCCAAATAGCCGGTCAATGTTTCAAACTCCTCCATTGAGCGGACGAGTTCTTTCAGATTTTCCAGCTTGCCCGGCGCGTCGGGCGATTTATCGGCCTGCCACATGGCGGTATAGCCGCTTTCATCAAGCACCAATTCTGCCAGCTCAGTATGGGTCATGGTATCGACCAGCGAGCGCCAGTGATTTATGGCACGGACAAAACCGGTCATGGCGCGTCGCGCTGCCGGTTTTAATTCTTCCGTGTCGATAATATCCTCAGCCGTGCGGAATAATGATTTGCTTTGCGCGCGCGCCGCATTTTGCAGCGTCTGCATGGCGACATTGCCGAGGCCGCGCCGCGGTCTATTGCAAATGCGCTCAAACGCCAAATCATCATCAATTTGGGCAATCAGCCGGAAATAGGCATTGGCATCGCGAATTTCGGCGCGCTCATAAAAGCGCGGCCCGCCAATCACCCGATAAGGAATCCCCAGCGAGATGAAGCGGTCTTCAAATTCGCGCATTTGAAAAGAGGCGCGCACCAACACGGCCATTTCATTCAGCATTTGGCCGTCGCGTTGATGCGCTTCGATATCGTCAGCCGTCAGGCGGGCTTCCTCTTCGCCATCCCAAACGCCGCGCACTTTCACCGGCTCGCCATCTTCATTGCTGTCGGTCCAAAGGGTTTTGCCGAGGCGGGTTTCATTGGCGGCAATCAAGCCGGAGGCCGCGCCCAGAATATTCGGCGTCGAGCGGTAATTGCGTTCCAGTCGAATGACTTTCGCGCCCTCGAAATCTTTTTCAAAGCGCAGAATATTATCGACCTCAGCGCCGCGCCAGCCATAAATGGATTGGTCGTCATCACCGACGCAGCAAATATTATGGTGGCCCTGCGCCAGCAAGCGCAGCCAGAGATATTGCACGGCATTGGTATCTTGATATTCATCAACCAGAATGTGTTTAAAACGTTGCTGATATTCCGACAGCACTGCCTCATTTTCGCGGAACAGGCGCAAACATTCGAGCAGCAAATCGCCGAAATCTGCGGCGTTGAGAATTTTCAAACGTTTTTGGTAATCGGCATAAAGCTTGCCGCCCAGCCCATTGGCGAAAAAACCGGCTTCGCCCTCCGGCACATTTTCGGGCAGCCAGCCGCGATTTTTCCAGCGGTCAATGAGAATGGCCATTTGCCGCGCAGGCCAGCGTTTTTCGTCAATATTCTCGGCTTTAATCAACTGTTTCAGCAGGCGAATTTGGTCATCCGTGTCGAGAATGGTGAAATCGGGGCGCAAATCGACCAGTTCAGCGTGAATCCGCAAGATTTTTGCCGAAAGCGAGTGGAATGTGCCGAGCCACGGCATGCCCTCCACGGTTTCGCCGAGCATTGAGCTAATCCGGTCTTTCATCTCGCGCGCCGCCTTATTGGTAAAGGTCACGGCGAGAATTTGGCTTGGCCAGGCTTGTTGGGTGGCGATTTTATAGGCAATACGGGTGGTCAGCGCGCGGGTTTTACCGGTTCCGGCACCGGCGAGCAGTAAAAGCGGCCCGTCCTCAGCGGTCACAGCCGCGCCTTGTTCTTCGTTCAAACCGCCGAGCAAGGGCTCTAACCGACGGGCCTGTCCGGCCTGCGCGGCTTTTTGCGATATGCTGCTTCCGGCCTGCGGGTCTTGCGGGGCCGGAGTGGCAGGGGCGTCAGCGCCCAAATCGAACGGATCGTTCTCCATTCACCTCACCTAATTTGATTCGGTTACTATAGCATCTCGCGCAATTCAGCCGAACCTATCTAGCCAATCTGCCGTGACATTGTTAGTGTCTCGGTTTGAGATAACAATAGGTCGTCATGCCGCGCTTTCCTTATCTTTCGGTTATTTTCTTAATGCTCTCGGCTGTCATGGCTGCGGTGATTGCGCCCAATGCCATACGCATATTGCCGCCGATTGAGACCATTGAGGCCGATTTATCGGCGCGCTTTTCGGCTGATGTGCGCATTGACGGCGCGGTGCGCTTGCGCTTTGTGCCGCGCCCGCAAATCATCATCACGCAAGTGAGCTTTAGCGATAAGCGTCGGGCGGCGGCGCGGTTTGCGGCCACCATGCCGCAAATGGTGGCTGACCTCGACATTATCGAGCTTGTGCAGCGTCGCTTTCGCGTCGATGAGGTGACGCTGATTGATGCCGATGTGCAATTACAGCTTTCCGAGCGTCCGGCGAGTCTGATTGCGGCTTTGCGCGGCGGGTCACTGCCGCGGGTTAATTTTCTGAATAGCGACCTCCGCATTATCGGTCTCGACCCGTTGCGCCCGCAAGTGGTCACGCGGATTGAAAATTTATCGGCCTCGCTCATGGCGCAGCAGGCCAATGGGCCGATGGTGCTTGTCGTGCAGAAAGTCATTGCCGATGGGCATGCCGCGTTTTTGCAATTAACCATCGGGCCGCCTGCGCGTGAGGCGCAAATTGGCCTTGTCCTCGGTTTGGGCATTGATGAGCAGATTGATTTTGTCGGCTTTTTGTCCGGCGATGCCGAAAATTGGCGGCTCAATGGCGAAGTGGAGTTGCTGTCCAATAATTTGCTGATGACCGCCATTGAGGCGCGCCTGCCCGTGCAGGTGACGACGCCCGGGCGGCGGGTGCAATTAACCGGGCTGGTCAGCGGTTCGGCCAGCGGCATTCGGGCCGATAGTATGGAGATTGAAGCGCTGAATACGGTATTTCGGTCGCGATTGGCGCTGAATTGGCCGCGCATGGCGGGGGAAGTGCCCTTGCTGGACGGGCGGATGTCCACCGGTGCGGTTAATCTGGATTTGCTGCGCTTTGATAATGCCGATAAGCCCTCCGGCTTGCTGAATGATATTTGGCAGGGCGTCGCGCCCGATTTGGCGACATCCTTTGACATTGAAGCGACCCGTTTTGTGATTGGCGGCGAGACCGGCAGCGACTTGGCGGCGCAAGTCAATCAAAACGGCGCGTTGTTAAGCGTTGAAAGATTAAACATGAACCTGCCGTTCCGTTCATCGCTTTTGGCGACCGGCACGCTGGATACGCGCCAAGATAAGCCGGTATTTACCGGCAATTTCTCGACCCGCTCCTCAGATGCGCTGGCCCTGCTTTTATGGCTCGGCAATCAGAATAATATCGACTTCTCGGCTTTTGCCGAAGCCGTTGATGAGGGCACATTGCAGCGCGCATCCTTGGTCGGGGATGTGTTGTTGAACCAAGACGGCTTGGCACTGAAAGGGCTGGCCGGTCGCCTCGGGGATGATTATTTTTCCGCCGATATCAGCCTGCCCGATATTAATGGCCGACAGGGCGATGTTTTATTCGGCATCAGCAATTTCGATTTGGCCGATTGGGGCATTGTCGAAACCGCCACTGCCGGACGCGAAAGCGGTATTGTCGGCGTATTGCCCCAGCTTGACCGTTTATTGGCGCGGGTTTTATCAACCGCCGATGCCGCGCGAAAAATTGACTTCGATATTCAAATCGGGCGGGTTTTTGCCGGCGCTCAATTTATCGGCCCGTTTAAGGCCAAGGGCACGGTGGCTGACCGCCAAGTACAAATTGACAAACTGCATCTCGCCAATTTCGCCAATGCAGAGGTGACGCTGAACGGCATATTAAATTATGACGCCGCGCCCTCGCATGGGGCGTTGTCGCTGGCCATTCGCGGCGATGATGCCAAATGGGCGCATGGGCCGATTGTGTCGCGTTTCGGGCCGTTGGATTTCAATCAAGACGTCGCGGCGAATATGCAATTTGATATTCAGTTAACCGCGCCCAGTTCGCCGGATTGGCCAAAAGTGATTTATCGCGGCACCGGCGCATTTGGCGCGACAACCGCCGCCTTATCGGTAACCTCACCATCGCGCTCGCTGGCTTTTGTCGAGGCGGGCACGGAGATTGCGCTGTCATTGGACGGCGCGGCCAATGGGCTGGCTGATTTATTTTTCCTGCCGCCGGTCTATGGCGCGTCAGATACCGCCACCATGGAGCTTGGGCTAAACGCGCAGGGCAATGAGTTATTGTCGGTGGTTGCCAATGTCGCGCTGGCCGATGATGCGATGGCCCTCAATGGCACATTGCGCGGCGCGGTCGGCGGCAAATTATTATCCGGCGCGCTGGAATTTAATTTCGCGCATTTCTTGCCCCTATTGGATGCCGACACATCTTGGGAGCGGATAGCCGCCAGCGGTGAAATGCAACTCAATGCGACGCAGAATAATTTCGGTTTTGCCGGTCTTAATCTGACCTTTGGCGCGGGGCAAATATCCGGCGAAGGCGTGCTGCAAACGGGCGAAAACCTGCCGCGCCTTAATGCCAATTTGGCGGCTGAGAATGTTGATTTTAGCTGGATGCTGCCCGAGCGCGATAAATCCGGCTGGCGCGACGGGCCGATAAGATGGTCGGTTTTGGGGCGCAGCAATGCCGATATTCAGCTAACGGCGGCGGGGTCGCGTTTTGGCGATGTTATTTTAGATAATATCAGTGGCCGCTTGAAATTGACCGAGGGCGTATTGGAAGCGCCCAATCTGGCGTTAGAGCTGATGGGCGGCACCATGACAGCCAATTTATTGGCCGAAGGCGGCTTGCTGTCGCCGCGCTTCGGACTTGATGCCAGCTTTACCGGCCTCAACCCCAATGACTTCTTGGCGCAGCAATATGGCAATGGGCTGGTCAATGCGCTGCTCTCGGGCACTTTGCGATTGGAAGGGCGGGGCAGCTCGCCGCGTTCCATGATGGCCTCTTTGGGCGGCGAGGTGAATTATGAGATTGCGCCCGGGCAATTAACTTTTTTCGATGCCGTCGGATTTGTCGATAAAATTTCCGCGCCCAATCGGCAGGGTGCGGCGACCGATTTACTGGCCGCGTTGACCGGCAAGAAAGAATTGACCTTTGCGCGCGGTCTTGGCTTGGCACAGCTTCGCAATGGCGTGGTCGAAACCGCCAGCACGGAATTTGTTTTTGCCAATGGTCAGAATGAGGCGCGCTTCTCGGGCGCCTTGGATATGGTTGACCTGCTCATAGATGCCGAAATGAGGCTTTATCCGATTGACCGCCAGCGTCCGATTATCTGGCAATTGACCGGCGGGCTGGCCGCGCCGGAGATTAAGGCGCGCGCTACGGCTTTTGATGCGCCCGGGTCTGCACCCAGCGCAACACCGCCACCCGCAGAGTAGAAGACAGGCTGGCCTCACGCGCTTCGGCGTCTAATTGGCGAATAAGGTCGGGCACGCTTTGCTCGTTTTGCGCCGCCATATCCTTCAGCGCATCCCAAAAGGCCGGTTCCAGAGATACGCTGGTGGCGTGTCCGGCAATGGTAATGGAGCGTTTTTTAGGCTTCATGGCTCTATTTCGGCGCAATCATGTCTTCCGGACGCACAATGGTGTCAAATTCTTCCTCGGTCACAAAGCCGCCTTTGACCGCTTCCTCGCGCAAGGTCGTGCCGTTTTTATGCGCCGTTTTGGCAACCAATGTGGCGTTGTCATAGCCGATGGTTGGGGCCAGTGCCGTGACCAGCATGAGCGAGCGTTCCATCAGCGCGGCGATGTTTTCTTCATTGGCCTTAATGCCAACCACGCAATTATCCGAGAAGCTGACCGCTGCATCGCCCAGCAGGCGAATGGATTGCAGCACATTGGCGGCGATGACGGGCTTGTAAACATTCAACTCAAAATGGCCTTGCGACCCGGCGAAGGAGACGGAGGTATTATTACCCATCACTTGCGCGCACACCATAGTCAGCGCTTCGCATTGTGTCGGATTGACTTTGCCCGGCATGATGGATGAGCCGGGCTCATTTTCCGGCAAGCTCAACTCACCGAGACCTGAGCGCGGGCCGGAGCCAAGCAGGCGAATATCATTGGCGATTTTAAACAGCGACACCGCCACTTCATTGAGCGCGCCATGCGCCTCAACCATTGCATCATGGGTTGCGAGTGCCTCAAATTTATTCGGCGCGGTGACGAAGGGCAGCTTGGTATAGGCGGCCACTTCATCGGCAAATTTCTCGGCAAAACCGATTTTGGCATTAATGCCGGTGCCGACCGCCGTGCCGCCTTGCGCCAATTCATAGAGTTTGGGCAACACCGCTTCGACCCGCCCCATGCCGTTTTTCACCATGGCGACATAGCCGGAAAACTCCTGACCCAAAGTCAGCGGCGTGGCGTCTTGCGTATGGGTGCGGCCGATTTTAATGATGTCCTTAAACGCTTCCGCCTTATCATTCAGCGCATTGTGAAGCTGCTGCAAGGAAGGCACGAGACGATGCACAATCTCCTCAGCCGCCGCAATATGCATGGCGGTCGGGAAAGTATCATTGGAGGATTGGCTGCGATTGCAATGGTCATTGGGATGCACCGGCTCTTTTGAGCCCATTGTGCCGCCCAGCATTTCAATGGCGCGGTTGGAAATCACTTCATTGGAATTCATATTGGATTGCGTGCCCGAGCCGGTTTGCCAAACAACAAGCGGGAAATGACCGTTGAGCTTGCCCTCAGCCACTTCAGCGGCGGCCTGCACAATCGCATCGCCAATTTCTTTTTCCAAATTATCCAGCTTCATATTGGCCTGCGCCGCCGACATTTTGACAATGCCCAGCCCGCGCACTAGTGGCAGCGGCATGGTTTCCGTGCCTATTTTAAAATTACCCAGCGAGCGCTGTGTCTGCGCGCCCCAATATTTTTCTGCGGGCACGTCAAGCGGGCCAAAGCTATCGGTTTCAGTGCGCGTATCGGCCATTTTTCAATCTCCAATGGAATATAAATCTGTAAGCGGTCTAGCATGCGGACCGCGCGCCGCCAATATATCTAGGCTAGCGAGGCGTTGAAAACTATTTATCGCGAAAGCTGTCGAGGTTGACGACTTCGCCTTTTTTATCTTCTGCGGTGGCCTCGGGCGCGCCGGTTTGGCTTTCTTCCGCCGATAAAATGGCGTCAACCATGGCATCCTGCTCGGCCAAAGCGGCGAAATCAATATCCGGCGCATCAACGTCAAAAATCAGGCCGAAAGCCACGGAGGGGTCATAAAATTTGCTCATGGCGGCAAAGGGCACGGTCAGGCGCTCGGGCGTGTCATTAAAGCTCAGCGTCACATGAAACGCATCTTCCTCAATTTCCAAATCCTCATATTGATTTTGCAGCACAATGGTAATTTCTTCCGGATGCTGCGCTCGCAATTTATCAGATATCACCACGCCATCTGCATGGGTGAAATAAGTGATGAAAAAATGATGCCCACCGGCGAGGCCTTGGCTGGCGGCCTCACGCATGACGCTGCGAACCATATCGAGCAGGGCGACCTGCACGCGGTCTGCATATTTATAAATATCGTCGGGTGAATCGCTAATATCTGTCATTGCTTCTGCCTGTAAGCCGCGCGGGCATTAAAAAAGTGGAAGGCTTCTGTTGCCAGGTGCCTTCCGAACCCCGCCATCACCTGCGAAGGCAATGGACTTGAATTGAAGTCGTGTGACTGCTTACGCAGCGACAGCTACTTCCGCATAGTTGTCATTTGCAACTACTAAAATGGCCCGATAACGATGGTACCATGCCGAGCGACGGAAACATCCTTTACGCCCTCGTCGATCCTATGTCGCCCCCAAAACGCTAGAGAAATGGTGGAGGCGCCGGGTACTGCCCCCGGGTCCGATAGGTTTATTACGAAGCCCGTTTATCGCCATAGTCGGCAAGCCGACACCCTCTATATAACAGTCTTCACAGTAAAATAACAGTGCGACAGGAAAACCCGTTGCGAATCTTGGGTGAAAAACCAAATATAAAACCATGCAGCATTATCTTGACCTTCTCGAACATGTTTTACACCACGGCGTGCAACGCGATGACCGCACCGGAACCGGCACTTTGTCGGTCTTTGGTCACCAAATGCGGTTTAATCTGGGGCAGGGCTTTCCGGTTCTGACCACCAAAAAATTGCATTTGAAATCCATTATTCATGAGCTTTTGTGGTTTTTGACCGGTGATACGAATATCGCCTATCTGAAAGAAAACGGCGTGTCGATTTGGGATGAATGGGCCGATGCGGATGGCAATCTCGGGCCGGTTTACGGCAAGCAATGGCGCAGTTGGCAAACGCCGAGCGGCGCGCATATTGACCAAATCACCGCTTTGGTGGCGCAGTTAAAAGATAATCCGGGCTCGCGCCGCCATATTGTGACGGCCTGGAATCCGGCGGATGTGGATAATATGGCCTTGCCGCCATGCCATTGCCTGTTTCAGTTTTATGTCGCCAAGGGCAAACTGTCTTGCCAGCTTTACCAGCGCTCGGCCGATATTTTTCTGGGCGTGCCGTTCAACATTGCGTCTTATGCGCTGCTGACCCAAATGCTGGCGCAAGTATGCGATTTGGAGCCGGGTGATTTTGTTCATACGCTGGGCGACGCGCATCTTTATCTCAATCATATTGACCAAGCGCGCACGCAATTACAACGTCGTCCGGGCACATTGCCAAGCCTCAAAATCAATCCCGACAAAAAAGATATTTTCGGCTTTGTGTTTGATGATTTCGAATTGGTGGACTATGTCGCGCAACCGCATATTGCGGCACCGGTCGCGGTTTAATCATGCCGACGATTGAACTCGTCGTGGCGGTTGCCGAAAACGGCATTATCGGCCGCGATGGTGACATGCCGTGGCGGCTGCCTTCTGACCTCAAACATTTCAAGCAAGTGACGATGGGCTGCCCGATTATCATGGGGCGGCTGACATGGGAGTCGATTGGGCGGCCTTTGCCCGGCCGCTTGAATATTGTCATCAGTCGCGGCGGTGTTGATGCGCCCGATAATGTGGTGGTGGCGGCAACGCCTGAGGCCGCGCTGGCAGCGGCGCAAAACGCCGAGACGGTGATGATTATCGGCGGGGGGCAGATTTATAAATTATTCGAGCCAATGGCGCAGACCGTGCATTTGACGCAAGTGCATGCCGCGCCCACCGGCGATACCTCATTCGCTTTGCAGCAGCCCGATGACTGGCACGAGCAAGACCGCGAGCGATTTTCGGCTGGCGAAAAAGACAGTGCCGATTATAGTTTTGTCACGCTAAAACGCCGTTAGGCGAGGAGAGTGATATGCGCGAAATTGCATCAGGATTATTATTTCCCGAAGGGCCGATTGCCATGGATGACGGCTCGGTCATTTTGGTTGAGATTGCGCGCGGCACGTTAAGCCGCGTCACGCCGGACGGAAAAATTGAGGTGATTGCCGAAACCGGCGGCGGGCCAAACGGCGCGGCCATCGGCCCCGATGGCGCGGTTTATATTTGCAATAATGGCGGCTTTGAATGGCACGATGTGAACGGGCTTTTATTCGCCGGAGATATTGCCGATGACTATTCGGGCGGGCGCATTGAGCGGGTGGATTTAAAAAGCGGCAAGGTTGAGGTGCTCTATACCGAAGTGAACGGCAATCCGCTGCGCGGGCCGAATGATATTGTATTCGACGCGCATGGCGGCTTTTTGTTCACCGATTTGGGCAAGGGCTATGGCCGCTTGAAAGATCGCGGCGCGCTGTTTTACGCCAAAACCGATGGCAGCCATGTCGCGGAAATGGTGTTTCCCATTGAAACCGCCAATGGCGTCGGCCTCAGCCCCGATGAGGATTATGTCTATGTCGCCGAAACCCAAGGCGCGCGGTTATGGCGGTGGAAGTTGGACGGGCCGGGCAAGCTGGCCGATAGCGGGCGCAGCGGTCAGAAAAACTTTGTCGCCTCGCCTGCGGGCTTCAGCTTTTTCGACAGCATGGCCGTGGAAGCAGACGGCACAGTATGCGTCGCCACCATTATGAATGGCGGCATTTCGCGCATTCATCCCGAGACCGGCGATATTCGCCATGTGCCGACCGGTGACCCGATGACCACCAATATCTGCTTTGGCGGCGCGGATTTAAAAACCGCCTACATCACCGCCTCAGGCACTGGCCGCTTGCTGGCCACAGACTGGGACACGCCCGGCCTGCCGCTTAATTTTCTGAATAAGTAGAGAAAAACTCCGGCAGCACCACGGCTTGCCCGCAATGGCGATTGCCTTGTGCATCAACCTGCATCAAAGGCGGGCCATAGAGCACCCAGCCATCACGCAGTGCATCAGAGACACGCTGGCAAAAGGCGGCGTCATCGGGGCCGGTTAAAAACCGATAGGCTTTTTTGTTTGAAGCCTTGTCTTCGCTCATGCCGTTTCCTTTATCGATTTACTGATGCGCGCGGCCAGTGACGTAAAAGCCGCATGGCTGCCATCCGTGCCGATAGTGGCATCTAAGGGCAGGGCAGCGAGATGCGCGAGATTGAGGTTTTTGGCCAGCGTTTCGCCACCTTCGCCAAATGGAAAAAGGCGGCTGCCATCCGGCGCATCGAGATAGGCCATATTCTCAATCAGCCCGAGCACCGGCACATTGGTTTTTTCAAACATGGCAATGGCACGGGTGACATCGGCCAGCGCCAAATCGGACGGGGTGGTGACCAGCACCGCCCCCGATACCGGAATACGCTGCGCCATGGTCAGTTGAATATCGCCCGTGCCCGGCGGCAGGTCGAGCACCAGCACATCCAAATCGGGCCAAGCGACATCTTCCAGCATCTGCACCAGCGCGCCTTGCGCCATTGGCCCGCGCCAAATCATCGCTTGGTCGGTATCCACCAAATAGCCGATGGACATGGTGGGCATGCCCTTGGCTTCAATCGGAATGAGTTTTTTATCATCGGTCAGTTGCGGCTTATCGCGCACGCCCAAAAGCTGCGGCATGCTCGGCCCGTAAATATCGGCATCCAGCAAGCCGGTGATATTGCCGGCTTTGGCCAAAGCGGCGGCGAGATTGACCGCAACGGTTGATTTGCCGACACCCCCCTTGCCCGAAGCGACGGCGATAACGGTTTTAATGCGCTTGAAAACCTCCGGCACTTGCGTGCTGGCGCTATTATGCGGTGCTTTTGGGCTTGCGCTTTCTTGCGGGCGATGGGCGGTTAAGACGCAAGTCACCGACACCACACCAGCGCATTTTTGAACGGCAGCCTCGGCTTGCTGCTTCACCGCATCCAGCCCGTCAGGGGCCAGCCCGTCAACCTCAATGGAGAATCCGACATTGCCGTCGCGTATCACCAAACCCTGTATGCGGTCGGCGGCGACCAGCGATTGTGCCTCGCCTGCGGCGGTTACGGCGTCCAATGCGGATAAAATATCGGCTTCTGCCAAAGCGGACATCGGTAAAAACTCTCGGTTAAAGCTTGAATTTATGTGTCATGCTCACCACATAGACCTCTATATGATGCGCTTGTCAATTGATGCGGGGTTTGCGTTGCTCTTGCACAAGTGTCACATTGCGACGCAAGAGAGATGCTTTTATAAAAACCATCTCATTTAACGGAGGACAGGCAATGCCTTGGGACAATAATTCCGGCAATAATCAGAACCCTTGGGGAAGCGGTGGCGGCTCTAATCGTGGCTCTGGCCGCGGTAATGGCGGTGGCGGCCCGCGCAAGGGTCCGGGCAATGAGCCCGATATTGAAGAAATCATTCGCCAAGCACAGCAACGCTTCGGGCGTCTCTTGCCAAGTGCAGGCGGCGGCTCCGGTCTTGTTGTCATCCTTGCCGTGCTGCTTGGCCTTTGGGCGCTGAGCGGTTTTTATCGTGTGCAGGCCGATGAGCAGGGTGTTGTTTTGCGCTTCGGCAAGTTTCATACCCAAACCAGCCCGGGTTTGAATTATCACCTGCCATTCCCGATTGAGACTGCCGTGACGCCGAAAGTCACGACGGAAAATCTCGTTGATATCGGCATGCGGGCAGGCGGCGACCGCCGCTCGGCGGGTGTCACCCGCGATGTGCCGGAAGAAAGCCTGATGTTGACCGGCGATGAAAATATCGTCGATGTCGATTTCTCGGTTTTCTGGGTCATTAAAGATGCGCCGGATTATCTGTTTAACATTCAAAACCCGAATGGCACGGTGAAGGCGGTTGCTGAAAGCACCATGCGCGAGATTATCGGGCAGAATGACATTCAGCCGATTTTGACGGAACAACGTCAAACCAATGAAGAGCAAGTAAAAGCCTTGATGCAAAAAACCCTCGACCAATATGGCGCGGGCATTACCGTCACACGGGTGAAAATGCAGAAAGTTGACCCGCCTGCTGCGGTGATTGACGCTTTCCGCGATGTGCAAGCGGCGCGCGCTGACCAAGAACGCGCCCGCAATGAGGCCAATAAATACGCCAATCGCGTTGTGCCGGAAGCCCAGGGTGAGGCGGTACGTATTCGCCGTGAGGCGGAAGCCTATCTCGCGCAAACTGTTGCGGAAGCCGATGGTGAAGCCACACGTTTTGCGTCCATTTATGATGAATATCGCGTTGCGCGTGGGGTGACCCGCCAGCGCATGTTCCTCGAAACCCTCGAAAAAGTTCTCGGCCGCACCAATAAGGTGATTATTGAGCAAGACGGGCAGGGCGTTGTGCCTTACCTGCCGCTCGACCAGCTGAGACGCAATCAGGAGACAAAATAATGAAACGCCCTAGTCTCGTCATTTCTCTCATTCTCGTTGCCGCGCTGGGCATTTTGGCCTCGGCATCGCTGTTCACCGTGCACCAAACCAAGCAAGCCCTTGTGCTGCAATTTGGTGACCCGCGCCGCGTCATTATGGATGCCGGTCTGCATTTTAAAATGCCGTTTGTGCAAAATGTCATTTTCATTGATAAGCGGATACTTGACCTCGATACACCGGCTGAAGAGCTGATTGCCTCCGACCAAAAGCGTTTGGTGGTGGATGCCTTTACCCGCTATCGCATCATCGACCCGCTGCAATTCTACAAAGCTCTGCGCGATGAGCGTCGCGCGCAATCGCGGCTATCGACCATTGTGTCGTCTTCCATGCGCTCGGTTTTGGGTGAAGAGAAATTTGAAACCGTGGTGCGCGATAAGCGTTCCGATTTAATGGAGCGCATCAGCGCTTTGGTGAATGAGCAAGCGGCTGATTTTGGCATTGAGATTATTGATGTGCGTATCCGCCGTGCCGATTTGCCCGAGGCCAATAGCCAAGCGATTTATCGCCGTATGCAAACCGAACGCGAGCAGGAAGCGGCTGAGTTCCGCGCCCGTGGTCAAGAGGTTGGCCGCGCCATTCGCGCCCAAGCCGATAAGCAAGTGACGGTTCTGATTGCCGAGGCGACCCGCGATAGCGAAGTTATTCGCGGCCAAGGCGATGGGTGTCGTAACCGCGTCTTCGCCAAAGTCTTTGGCCAAGACCCCGATTTCTTCGCCTTTTATCGGTCCATGCAGGCCTATGAAACGGCGCTTGAGGAAGATGGCACGACGATGGTCTTGTCGCCCGATAGCGCCTTTTTTCAGTTCCTGAAAAACCCGAATAGCGTGCTGGCCCCGAGTAAAAACGGTCAAGTGAAGCGCGGTGCGCGGGTGAATGTCGATAAGCTGACACGCGGCGGCAAATCATTGAGCGAGAGCATGTGTCCGGAAATCGTCGTTAACGCGCCGACGGAGCAGGCGACAAACTAATGCTTGAAAAGCTGTTTCTGGCCGTTGGGTTGGTGCTGGCTTTTGAAGGGGCGCTCTATGCCCTTTTTCCGTCATTTTTGCGCTCTATGGTCAAACAAATCGACGCCTTCAGTGATGCCACCCTCCGCAATGGTGGGGTGGTTGCTCTGGGCATAGGTGTCGGCTTGGTTTGGCTGCTTGGATAGGATCTTTTATGTTTGAAAACGCGCTCACTCGCTTCTCTTTAATCATGGCTTTATGCCTCGCGCCGCTGCTGATGACACCGGCACAGGCGCGGCCGATTGGTGGTTTCGCCGATTTGGCAGAAATGCTGACCCCTGCCGTGGTCAATATTTCGACCTCGCAAACGGTTGAGCAGCGCCGCTCGCGCGGGCCGGGTCAGCCGCCCTTTGACCGCTTTTTCGAAGAATTTTTTAATCAGAGACGCGGCGGCGGCAAAGCCCCAAGCCAAAAAGTATCGTCGCTCGGCTCCGGTTTTGTGGTTGATCCGAAGGGCATCATCATCACCAATAATCATGTGATTGAAGAAGCCGATGAGATTACCGTGACGTTTTCTGATGGCAGCAAGCTGGATGCCGAGCTTATCGGGCGTGACCCGAAAACCGATTTGGCGGTGCTGAAAGTCTCGTCCAAAAAACGCCTGCCTTACGTGCCGCTTGGCGATAGCGATAAGGCGCGGGTCGGCGATTGGGTGATTGCTATTGGCAATCCATTCGGACTGGGCGGCTCTTTATCTGCCGGTGTTATTTCGGCCATTAACCGCGATATTAATGCCGGCCCTTATGATAGTTTCATTCAAACCGATGCCGCGATTAACCGCGGCAATTCCGGCGGCCCGCTGTTTAATATGAAGGGCGAAGTGATTGGCGTGAACTCGGCCATTATCTCCCCCTCCGGCGGTTCGGTCGGTATTGGTTTTTCCATTCCGTCCAATCTCGCCAAAACCGTGACCGCGCAATTGCAAAATTTTGGAGAGACACGGCGCGGCTGGTTGGGCGTGCGGATTCAGCAAGTCACGGATGAACTCGCCGATGGCCTGTCACTTGGCGCGGCGCGGGGTGCTTTGGTATCTGAAATCTCTCCCGATGGCCCGGCTGAAAAAGGCGGCGTGAAAGTCGGTGATGTGATTGTCAAATTTGACGGCAAGCCCGTGCCGACCATGCGCGACCTGCCGCGCATTGTGGCGGAAACCAAAATCGACAAGCCGGTGCAAGTAGAAGTTATTCGGCGCGGTAAATCTCGCATGCTGAAAATCGTCACCGGTCGCTTGGAAGAAGCCAGCACCAAACCGGCGGTGGAAGAGCGCCCTCAAGAAAAGGCGCGCACCACAGATGATGTCAGCTATTTGGGCATTACCGTGCAAAGTCTGAGCCGTGAAAACCGTCAACGTTTCGGTCTGGCTGATGATGTTATCGGCGCGGTGATTATTGATGTGACGCGCGACAGCGCAGCTTTTGAGGCGGGAATTCGTCCGGGCGATGTGGTTTCTGAGATTGACCAAAAGCAGGTCGGCTCGGCCAAGGCGGCGGTTGATGCGCTCAAAGCGGCAAAGAAAAGCGGGCGCAATTCTGTGCTGGCCTTTATTCGTTCAGGCGAAACCGTGCGCTTTATCGCAATACCGCTTAGCGATTAAATCAGGCAAATTCGGCTTGGCGATAGCCCTGCAAATAAAGCAGGGCGGTCAAATCGCCGTGGGTGATGCGATAGCGCGCGCTTTCCGCAACGGCGGGTTTGGCGCGAAACGCTACGCCCATGCCGGCAATGCCCAGCATGGCGAGGTCATTGGAGCCGTCGCCCGTCGCCAAAACATCAGAATCGGAAAAGCCCAATTCATCGGCCCAAGCGGTCAGAATTTCAGCCTTGGCGGCGCGCCCTAAAATCGGCTCGACGACCGTCCCGTCCAGCACGCCATCGGTCAGCTTTAAGTCATTGCATTGAAAGCGATTGAAATTCAGCTTATCGGCAATGCGTTGGGCAAAGAAAGCAAAGCCGCCCGATACCAGCCCGCAAAACACATCATGCCGACGTAAGGTGGCGAGCAGGGTTTGCGCCCCAGGCATTAGCGTAATGCCATCATCGTAAAGTTCTTGCAGCGTGCTTTCGGGCAGACCCTTCAGCATGGCGACGCGCTCTTTCAGCGCCGGTTCAAAATCCAACTCGCCGCGCATGGCGCGGGCGGTGATATCGACAATTACCGCTTCCTTGCCAGTTGTTTTGGCCAATTCATCGAGACATTCTTGTTCGATAATCGTGCTTTCCAAATCGGCAAGCAGCATTTTCTTGCGCCGCGCCGTGTCGCTGACGCGGTTAATGTCAATCGGCGCATCATGAAAGCGGTCGGCCATAGCATCGGCAATGCCCAGCATGTCTGGCGCAATGGCATATTGCACTGCCGCATCGCCCAAACGGTCGGCGGCGGGCAGGGTGGGAATGTTCTCGGCAAAGGCGGCCAGCAAGGCGTCGTCTAAAACGCCGCTATCCGGTGCTGCCGTCACGACCAGAAAATCTGCTTCAGCCGCTTTTGTCATATGCAAGAACCCTATAAGAATAAGTTATGTCAGAGCTTCCCATTCTTATTGCAGGCGCAACGGCCAGCGGCAAGTCCGCATTAGCCCTCGCCTTGGCGGAACAATTTAACGGCCGCATCATCAATGCCGACAGCATGCAGGTTTATGACACGCTCGATGTGTTGACGGCGCGACCTCCGCGCGTCGATTTGCGCCGTGCGCCGCATGCGTTGTATGGCCATGTGCCGGTGGCGGCGCCCTATAGTGTTGGGCAATGGCAGGCGGCGGCCTTGGCTGAGATTGAGGCAGCGCAAGCGGCAGGGCAGCGGCCCATTATTGTCGGCGGCACCGGGCTTTATTTTAAAAGCCTGACCGAGGGGCTGGTGGATATTCCCGATATTCCCGACAATATTCGCAACGCCTTGCGCGCAAGGCTGGAAGATGCGGGTCTGCCCGCGCTTTATGCGGAATTGGAACGCGTTGATACGCCACTGGCGGCGCGTCTGCCGCCCACCGATAGGCAACGTATTTTACGCGGGCTTGAGGTTTTTGAGGCGACCGCGCAACCGCTCTCCGTCTGGCAAGCCCAACCGCAAACCGCGCCGCTATCTGATTATTGTGGCCTTTTGCTGATGCCCGACCGCGACTGGCTTTATGCGCGGTGCAATCAGCGTTTTGAGGAGATGCTGGCGGCGGGCGCATTGGCCGAGGTGGAGCGCGTTTGGGCGCTTAATCTGCCGCCCGATACGACGGCACTCAGGGCTTTGGGCGTAGCTGAACTGATGGCCTTGCTGCAAGGCGAGATAGATCGCGACACGGCGATTGCCCAAGCGCAGCAGGCGACGCGGCGTTATGCCAAGCGACAAATGACCTGGTTTCGCAATCAGATGGATGGCTGGCAAAGCTTTTCCGAGCAAGATTATGCAAATAACCTTGCCAAAATCTTTTCATTTATTTCAAAATAGGCCTTGACGGCGACATAAATTTCACTAATTTCGCCTCATCGGGGTGCATATGCGCCCGTAACTATTTGGAGACGCGTGATAAAGCGCGGATGGCATGATGGAAAAACAGATAAACGGCGCTCAAATCGTTTTGCAAGCCCTGCGCGATAATGGCGTGCAGCATATTTTCGGTTATCCCGGCGGGGCCGTGCTGCCGATTTATGACGAATTATTCCAGCAGGAAGACATTGAGCATATTTTGGTGCGCCATGAGCAAGGCGCGACCCATGCGGCGGAGGGTTATGCCCGTTCCAGCGGCAAATGCGGCGTGGTGCTTGTCACCTCCGGCCCGGGCGCGACCAATGCGGTGACCGGCCTGACCGATGCGCTGATGGATTCCATTCCGATGGTCTGCATTACCGGCCAAGTGCCGACGCATCTCATCGGCGCGGATGCTTTCCAAGAAGCCGATACGGTCGGCATCACCCGCGCTTGCACCAAGCATAATTACCTCGTCAAAGACGTGAATGATTTGGCGCGCGTCATGCATGAGGCGTTTTATGTTGCCACCACCGGCCGCCCCGGACCGGTTGTTGTCGATATTCCCAAAGACGTTCAATTTGCCATGGGCGATTATCTGAAGCCGACATCGGTGAAGCACAAATCTTATCAGCCGAAAATCAAGGGCGAAATGGAGGCGATTAACGCCGCCATTGACCTGATTGCCACGGCCAAAAAGCCGATTTTCTACACTGGCGGCGGGGTGATTAATTCCGGCCCGCAAGCCAGCCAGCTTTTGCGCGAATTCGTGAAGCTGACCGGCTATCCCATCACCTCAACGCTGATGGGGCTGGGCAGCTATCCCTCAGCCGATAAGCAATGGCTCGGCATGTTGGGCATGCACGGCACATATGAGGCCAATTTGGCGATGCATGATTGCGACGTGATGATAAATATCGGCGCGCGCTTTGACGACCGCATCACCGGCGCGTTGGATAAGTTTTCGCCCGACAGCAAGAAAATTCACATTGATATCGACCCGTCGAGCATCAATAAAAACGTCATGGTGGATGTGCCGATTGTCGGCGATGTCGCGCATGTTCTTGAGGATATGCTGCGGGTTTATAAATCGCGCGCTGTAACGCCCGACAAAAAAGCACTGGCAAGCTGGTGGCAAGAAATTGACGGCTGGCGCGGGCGCGACTGCTTGGCTTATCGCAAAGACGATAAGGCGATTAAGCCGCAATATGCGGTGCAGCGTCTGTATGAGCTGACCAAAGGGCCAAACACATTCATCACGACAGAGGTCGGCCAGCACCAAATGTGGGCGGCGCAATATTATCGTTTTGAAGACCCCAATCGCTGGATGACTTCGGGCGGCTTGGGCACAATGGGCTATGGCATTCCGGCGGCGGTTGGCGTGCAAGTGGCTCATCCTAAAGGCTTGGTGATTGACATTGCCGGTGAGGCTTCTGCCATGATGACCATGCAGGAGCTGTCAACGGCGGTTCAGCACCGCCTGCCGATTAAGATTTTCATTTTGAATAATGAATATATGGGCATGGTGCGCCAATGGCAGGAATTGCTGCATGGCGGGCGCTATTCCAATTCTTATTCCGAAGCACTGCCCGATTTCGTGAAGCTGGCCGAGGCTTATGGCGCGACGGGTATTCGCGCGCAAACGCCGGGCGAATTGGATGATGCGATTAAGCGCATGGTCAAAACCGATGGGCCGGTGATTTTCGATTGCGTGGTCACTAAGGAAGAAAACTGCTTCCCGATGATACCGTCAGGCGCGGCGCATAATGACATGTTGCTGGCCGACGATCAGGGGCTGGAAGTCGAAGTTTCCGACGAAGGCAAGGCGCTGGTTTAACAGTTGATAATGGGGCTTCCCCCGCTTGCGGTGCTGCGCTATAGAGTGCCGATAAGAGGGGCAGGCCGAACAGGGTTTCCAATGGACGAACAAGCAATAGCAACGCATACGATTTCAGTGCTGGTCGATAATGAGGCCGGTGTGTTGGCGCGTGTCATTGGGCTGTTTTCCGGTCGCGGCTATAATATTGAAAGCCTGACCGTGGCGGAGATTGACCAAACCGACCACATGTCGCGCATCACCATTGTTACCAATGGCACGCCGCAAGTGATTGAGCAGATTAAAGCGCAATTGGGCCGCCTTGTGCCGGTGCATCGCGTGGTTGATTTGACGGTTGAATGTGAAAGCGTTGAACGCGAATTGGCACTGGTGAAAGTGGCCGGCAAGGGCGATGCCCGTGTCGAGGCGCTGCGCCTGTCTGAGGCGTTTCGCGCCCGCGTTGTTGATGCGACGCCTGAGAGTTTTATTTTTGAAATCACCGGTAATAGCGAAAAGATTGACGCTTTTATCGACCTGATGACGCCTTTGGGTTTGCAGGAGGCATCGCGCACTGGCGTGGCGGCTCTCTCGCGCGGCCCTGAGGCAATGTAATTTTTACCCAAGACATTTAAAGGGGCAGACTGATGGAAATGCTTTACGAACGCGACGCAGACGCAAATCTGATTAAAGGTAAAAAAGTGGCGGTAATCGGCTATGGCTCGCAAGGCCACGCCCATTTGCTGAATTTGCGCGATAGCGGCGTTGAAGATATATGTGTCGGCCTGCGCGCCGGTTCAGGCTCAATCACCAAAGCCGAAGCTGAAGGCATTGCGGTGAAAGACATTGCCGAGGCCGCCGCTTGGGCAGATGTCGTCATGATATTGACGCCGGATGAGCTACAAAAAGATATTTATGCCGAGCATATCGCCAATAATATCCGCGAGGGCGGAACGCTGATGTTCGCTCATGGCCTGTCCATTCATTTCGGCCTCATTAAGGCGCGCCCTGACCTCGACGTCTCAATGGTTGCGCCGAAAGGCCCGGGCCATACGGTGCGCGGCGAATATCTGAAGGGCGGCGGTGTGCCGTGCTTGGTTGCCGTGGCGCAAGATGCCAGTGGCAATGCCCGCGAGCTTGCCTTGTCTTACGCTTGCGGCGTCGGCGGCGGTCGCTCCGGCATTATTGAAACCACTTTCCGCGATGAGTGCGAAACCGATTTATTCGGTGAGCAAGCCGTGTTGTGTGGCGGCGTGGTCGAGCTTATCAAAGCCGGTTACGAGACGCTGACCGAAGCCGGTTATCCGCCGGAAATGGCCTATTTCGAGTGCCTGCACGAAGTGAAGCTGATTGTTGACCTGATTTATGAAGGCGGCATTGCCAATATGAATTACTCCATCTCCAACACGGCTGAGTTTGGTGAATATGTGTCCGGCCCGCGCGTCGTCACATCCGACACCAAAGCCGAGATGAAGAAAATTCTCGAAGACATTCAGACCGGTAAATTCACCGATCGCTGGATGCAAGGCGGTCAGGAAGAAATCAAAGAATTCCGTAAAGTGAATGACGCGCATCCGATTGAAAAAGTCGGCGCTGACCTCCGCTCCAAAATGCCTTGGATTTCAGCCAACAAGCTGGTGGACCAAGAGAAGAACTGAGTAGAAGAACCCGCTTGCCCAAAGAGCAAGCTCGGTTCGCTTTCTCCGCGACGCGTCGGTCAGGCATTGGCTGACCAAGCGGCGGCACTTGGCGAGATTAAAATTCAAAGGGCGGCTCTCAGGCCGCCCTTTTTATTTGATGACCACATTAATGGGGTTTTTCGCGCTGTCCTTAATGGCTTGGTTGACGCTGCGATGCG
>JAQWZC010000048.1 GCA_029253645.1 Alphaproteobacteria bacterium
GGGTCGCTTGATAAAGCAAAATATCAGCCGCCATCAGATTGGGATAAACATAAAGCCCGACCGAGGCTTTTTCGCGGTCTTTACCGGCTTTTTCCTTAAATTGCGTCATCCGATTGAGCCAGCCCATGCGCGCCACACAATTCAGCACCCAAGCCAGCTCGGCATGTTGCGGCACTTGCGCCTGGTTAAAGACAATATGATTTTTCGGGTCAACACCGGCGGCAATAAAAGCCGCCGCCACTTCGCGCGTATTGGCGGCCAGTTCAGCCGGGTCTTGAAACACGGTAATGGCGTGTAAATCGACCACGCAATAAAGACATTCATGGCTTTCTTGCAAGGCCACAAAATTGCGAATGGCGCCGAGATAATTGCCCAAATGCAAATTACCGGTCGGTTGCACCCCCGACAGCACGCGCGGTTTATGCTCGCTCATTCACCCATTCCCCAAATATCGCCATAATGCGACGGTTATGGCGCATCAGCCCGCCCCCCGCAAGAGGGCGATATCGCTGCGCCGCACCCCGCCCAATAAAAATGCGGCCACGGCATATATAAAGACGCCGCCCAAAATCAAGCCGCCCAGCCATAAACCCTGCGCGGCCATGCCCATTGGGCTCGGCTGCTGGGCCGCGAATGAAAAAGAGGTCAGATAGGCCAAGGCCACCCCCATCAGCGCGGCGGCGACCGCTTGTCCGGCGAGGCGGCGCATCACCTCAAATGAGAGATGATAAATGCCGCGCCAAGCCATGCGCGCCAACATTAACGCCAATGTCACCCAGCCCGCCGCCACAGTGGCAAAGGCAATTGCCGCCGCACCATAGCTGGCAAACAGGCTGAGCGATAAAGCAATATTCACGCCCACCCCAATCGCGCCATCAATCAGCGGCGCGCGCGTATCTTGGCGGGCGAAAAAAGAAGGCTGCAAGGCTTTGATGAAAACAAACGCCGGAAGGCCAAAGGCAAACAGGCGAATAAGCTGAGCCGTCACCGCGCTATCGGCAGCGGTAAATGCACCGCGTTCAAATAATAAGGTCACAATCGGCGCGGCCAAAACAAAGAGCCCGACCGCCGCCGGCAGGGTCAGGCCCCCGGCCGCCAATACGGCAATATGTTGCGTCTCGCGCGCGCGCGCCTCTTGCCCGGCTGCCAAATGGCGCGACAGGGTCGGCAACAGGGCCACCGCCAAAGCCACGCCAATCACACCCATGGGTAATTGATAAAGCCGGTCAGCATAATAAAGCCAGGCCGCCGCGCCTTCTTGACCGGTGGCAATGGAGGTGCCGACCAGCAAATTGATTTGCCCGATGCCCGCCGCCAAAATCCCCGGCACGGCCAAGCGCCAGACGTTGCGCACATCATCCGATAACACCGGCTTGGCCAAGGGCGTGCGCAATCCGGCGCGCCAAGCGGCGATAAAAACAAACAGAAATTGCGCCAAACCGGCCAGGGTGACGGCGTAAATCACATAATCCAGAACCCGCCTATTGGCCGCGCCCGCCGCGCCGTAATCTATCACCGCCAAAGCCATGGCCCCAATCAGCACCAAATTGAGCAGCACCGGCGCGACCGCGGCGGCGAGAAAGCGGTTCACCGCATTCAACATGGCGGCGAATAAAGCCATGAGCGACATGAAAATCAAATAGGGAAAACTGATGCGCGCATAATGCACGGCGAGGGCAAATTTTTCATCATCACCGGCAAAGCCCTGCGCCAAGGCCAACACCAAAGCGGGCATGAAAATTTCTGCCAAAAGCGTGAAGACGGCCAAGGCCGCCAATAAAACAGACAGCACGCGACCGGCAAAAGCCAAGGCCGCCACTTGGCCTTCTTCTTCCAGATGTTTTGAAAATAGCGGCACAAAGGCGGCGTTAAACGCACCCTCGGCAAAAAGGCGGCGAAATAGATTGGGCAGGCGAAAGGCAATGACAAAAATCTCAGCCAAAGGTCCCGCCCCCAAAAGCGCGGCCAGCAAAATATCGCGGATAAAACCGGTGATGCGGCTAAGCATGGTGGCCGCGCCGACCAGCGCGGCATTGGTTAACAGACCGGCTTTTTTAAGCGCCATATCATGCCGCCTCATTGCGGCGCGAGGGTTTTTTCGGCTGCGCCGCTTTTACCGGATTATCAATCACGCGGCGCATGGTGGCGCGCAGTTTTTTCTTGCGCGCCGCATCGGTAATCTGACCCCCGGCCAAATCCGTCACATGAAACACATCGACCACACGCTCGCCAAAAGTCGCAATCCGCGCCGCCGAAACCGACAGATTAAGTTCATAAAGCGCGCGCAAGAGCGCATATAAAAGCCCCGGTCGGTCAAGCCCGCTCACCTCAACAATGCTGGCATCATCGGCCAGATTATTGTCAATGCGCAGCTGCGGGCGCAAATCAAACGCCTCAATATGGGCGCGGCGCGGCGCGCCCTCCAAGCGGTCGGGCACAATCACTTGGCCCGATAACACATCGCGCATGGTTTTTTGTAGCCGCTTGGCTTTATCCTGCGCCAAAGGCCCGCCGCCATCGCGGTCAGCAACATGCAGCGCATCAATCGCCAAGCCGTCATTAGTGGTGGTGATGCGCGCATCCAAAATGGTCAATCCGGCCAAAGCGCAAGCCCCGGCGAGACGCGCAAACAGACCTGCATGGTCTTGGCAAATAATGGTAATCTCCGAACAATCGCGCAAAACATCATCATGCACTTCCAGCGCCATAGGCTGGCCTTCGGCTTCCATAGTGCTGATTAAGCTGGCATGGCGCAATTGCGCCTCGGTCGGAAAATTCAGCCAATAAGCATCGGATTGACGGCGTATATAGGCCTTGGTTTTGCGCATATCCCAGCCCTTATCGAGCATTTGGGCAAAGGCGGTTTTGGCCCCGTCCAATCTTTCGCCGCGCGCCGCCAGCGCCGTGCCGGCATTAAAGCGCGACGCCGTTTCGCCATAAAGCTCGCGCAAAAGCTGCGCCTTCCAGCCATTAAACACGCCCGGCCCGACCGCCTTAATATCCACTTCGGTCAGCACGAATAAATGATTGAGCCGCTCCATGCTTTGCACGGTTTTGGCAAAATCCTCGACCGTGCGCGGGTCGGATAAATCGCGCCTTTGCGCGACATCGCTCATCACCAAATGTTCCTGCACCAGCCATTCCGCGAGCGCGGTTTCGGCTTTGGTAAACCCAAGTCGTGGGCCCAATTTGCGGGCAATGCGCGCGCCCGCTACCGAATGGTCTTCGGGACGGCCCTTGGCAATATCATGCAGCAGGGTGGCGAGATAAATCACCCGCCGATTGATCGCGCCATTGGTCAATAAATCGGTTGCCAGCGGATGCTCGTCGCGCACCGCGCCGCTTTCAATCTCGCGCAGCAGACCCAGCGCGCGCAGCAAATGCTCATCCGCCGTATAATGGTGATACATGTTAAACTGCATCAGCGCGACAATGCGGCCAAAATCAGGAATGAAACGCCCCAAGACACCGGCTTCATTCATCCGCCGCAAAATCCGTTCCGGGTCGCGCTTGGAGGTCAAAAGGTCGAGAAATAATTTATTGGCCGTCGCATCGGCGCGCAGGGCAGCATTGATGAGATGGGTATTTTGGGTGATGACGCGCAATGTGTCGGGATGAATATCCAGCCCCGTGCTATCGGCCAAATGAAACACCCGAATGAGATTGACCGGATCGCGCACAAAGCCGTCCTCGGCTTCCATTTTCAGGCGACTGGCCCCAATGGTGAAGCCATCCACTTGCTTTTGGCGGCGAAATAAAGCGGGCAGACGCGCCGCGGCACGCGGTTTTTTTTGCGCCGCTTCCAATGAGGCGCAAAATATCGCGGTTAAATCGCCGACATTTTTGGCCACCAGAAAATACCGCCGCATGAATTTTTCAACCGGCTTCATGGCGGCAGCGTCTTTGGCTTCTTCTGCCGGATAGAAAAACTCGGCCAAGGGTTTTTGCAAATCAAAGCTCAAACGCTCTTGCGCCATATCGGTCAGAAAATGCAAATGGCAGCGCACATGCCAGAGAAAATCATCGCATTTTCGAAACAGTTTCAACTCATCCGCCGTCAACACGCCAAGCGCCACCAAATCATCCAGCGCATCGACTTGATAGCTATAGCGCGCAATCCAAAACAGCGTGTTTAAATCGCGCAAACCCCCTTTGCCCTCTTTTAAATTCGGCTCAACCAAATAGCGCGAGCGACCGGTTTTTTCATGCCGCTCATCGCGCTCGGCCAGCTTGGCCGTTACAAATTGGCGCGCCGAGCCGCGCATGATTTTTGACTGAAACGCCGTGCGATAGCTCTCATACAGCCCGTCACTGCCCCATAAAAACCGGCTTTCCAACATAGCCGTGCGCACCGTCATATCGGCTTGGGCTTGGTTCACACAATCGCTGATGGAGCGCGTGGCATGGCCTACTTTCAGCCCCAAATCCCATAAAATATAAAGGATATATTCGACAAAACTTTCGCTTGTGGCATTGCGCTTATAGGGCAGCAAAAACAGCAAATCGATATCCGAATGCGGCGCCAAGCGGCCACGCCCATAGCCGCCCACCGCCACCATAGTGACTTTTTCTGCATCGGTCGGATTGGCGATATACAGCACATCTTGCGTCACAAAATCGGCCAGCGCCGCCAACATATCATCCATGCGGGTGGAGATAAGCTCGGCGCATTTCGCGCCTTTTAATTTCTTGGCTTCCAAGCCCTGACGCGCTTGGGCGCGGTCTTCGGCCAATTGCACGCGCAAGGTTTCCAGCACCGCCAAGCGCAGGGCTTTGTCATCACCCTGATTTTGACGCGCCAAAACCTGCAAGCGGTCGCGCAAACTGTCTTGGCCCCCGCGCACAGCAGGGCCGGTTATGGCGGCGCGGGCGGCGGATTTTTTAACCGCTTTTTGCCCGGTTTTATCTGTCGATTTTTTCGCCGCCTGTTTGGCCATGCGGGCCATCCTTTCTCAAAACGCTTTTGGAACTTGCGCCGCTCATATGCTCGCACATATAGCACGAATGGCGGCCAAATCACGCCCTGCCATCAGCATCTTAAATATCGCCATCCTTATCGGCAATCTCTTGCAGGCGATAAAGCCAATCCAGGGCTTCGCGTGGGCTTAAGCGGTCAGGCTCAATGCCCGCCAGCGCATCACTCAAAGCGGTGTTTTGCGGCGGCGGCGGGGCGCTGGCGTCAAATAAGGGCAGCGCCGCCATCGGGTTTTTCACATCGGCATTTTGCGCCATATCACGCGCCGCATTATTTTCTTCAAGCTGCGCCAAAACATGGCGCGCCCGCGCCGTAACCGAGGCGGGCAGACCGGCCAATTCAGCGACATGAATGCCATAGGAGCGGTCCGCCGCACCGGCCCCGACCTCGTGCAAAAAGACCAGCTTGCCCTCATGCTCGCGCACTTTCATCGAGGCATTGGCCAAGCCGTCCAGCCGCGCCGCCAAAGCGGTTAATTCGTGATAATGCGTGGCAAATAAAGTGCGGCAGCCGATCACCTCATGCAAATATTCAACCGCCGCCCAAGCCAGAGACAGGCCGTCAAATGTCGCCGTGCCGCGTCCAATCTCATCCAATATCACCAAAGCGCGCGGCCCCGCCCCGGTTAAAATGGCCGCGGTTTCAACCATCTCAACCATAAAGGTCGAGCGTCCCCGCGCCAAATCATCTGCCGCGCCGACCCGCGAATAAACGCGGTCCACAATGCCGATATCGGCTTTGGCGGCAGGCACGAAACTGCCCATTTGAGCGATGATGGCGAGCAAAGCATTTTGCCGCAAAAACGTCGATTTACCCGCCATATTAGGACCGGTAATCAGGCTCATGCGCGGGCCTTCTTGTCCGGCGGCATCCAACACGCACGGATTGGCGATAAACGGCGCCGCACTTTGGGCGCGCAAGGCCGCCTCAACCACCGGATGACGCCCGCCCTCAATGACAAAACGGCAATCCTCATAAAGCGTCGGGCGCACCCAATTTTCGGCCCGCGCTTTTTGCGCCAAAGCACTGGCGACATCGATAATGGCCAGCGCGTCGCTCAAAACCTCAAGCCCGTAACGCGCCGCCAATATTTGTGCCGTTAAATCGGCAAATATATCCAACTCCAACGCCAAGGCGGTTTCGCCGGCGCTGGATATTTGCCCCGCCAGTTCAGCCAATTCGGCAGATGAAAACCGCACCGAGCTGGCCAGCGTTTGGCGATGAATAAACACCGCATCATGCGGCGGGCGCATCAGCTTATCGCCATGCGCGGCGGGGACATCAATATGAAACCCCAAGACCCCATTATGTTTAATCTTCAGCGCCTTAATATCGGTCTCGGCGCTATAGCGATTTTGCAGCGCGGCGATAATGCGGCGGCTTTCATCGCGCAAGCCCCGCGCCTCATCGAGACCGGCATGAAAGCCGCTGCGAATAAAGCCACCATCGCGCGCCAGAAGCGGCAGGCTGTCATCCAACGCGGCATTTAAATGCGCGCCCATATCGGCAAGGTTTTGGCTTTCGCGCCCCAAGGCTTTAATTTGCGCCGCCAACTCGCCCCATATTTCATCTGATATTGTGTCATCTGATGTTTGCGGTAGGGCGGTCAAAAGCCGGGCGGCAATGGCGCGGGCCGCGCTGAGGCCTTGGGCAATGGCCGCCACATCGCGCGGGCCACCGCGCTGCATGGCCAAGCGATTAAGCGCACGCGCCATATCCGGCGCCGCTTTTAAATGCGCCCGAATATCACCGGCCAAATCAACATAATCAACAAAAACTGCCACCGCATTGAGCCGCGCTTCCACCGCATCGCGCGTGGTGAGGGGCGCGTTTAACCGCGATGCCATGAGCCGGGCACCAGCGGCGGTAATCGTGGTGTCCATGACGGCCAACAGGCTGCCCTCGCGCGCGCCCGACAGCGTGCGGTTTAATTCAAGATTGGTTCTTGTCGCCGCATCCAGCGCCATTATCCGGTCATCGCCCTCAAGGCGCGGCGCGCTCAGCGTAATCTGCGTGTCATATTGCGTCGCCTCAAAATAAGCGAGAATATGCGCGCAGGCCAAGTTAACGGCTGCGCCTTCCGCCGCCAAAGCATCATGACACGCCATCCCAAATCGCGCCTGCATGGCCTCGGCCGCCGCCGGTGACGCCAAATCGGCAACCGGCGAGACCATGGGCGGGCTGGCTGAATGCGCCAAATCCGGCAAAGCCCCCGCGCCGCTTTCTTTATCCTCCCATGCCTGTCTGAGGGCCTCGGGCAAAATAATTTCGCGCGGCATTAAGCGCGCCAATAGCGCCGGTAGGGCGGCGGCATTTGTTTTGGCGGCAAAAAATCCGCCGGTTGACATATCGGCCCAGGCCACCGCCCATTCGGCTGTGTCTGCATGCGTTGTGAGATTGCCGAGGCAGGCAATGGCAGCGATAAAATTATGGGTTTTGGCATCCAGCAGAGTTTCTTCGCTGAGCGTGCCCGCCGTGACCAAGCGCACCACTTCGCGGCGCACCACGGATTTGGAGCCGCGCTTTTTGGCCGCCGCCGGGTCCTCGGTTTGCTCGCAAATGGCGACGCGAAAACCGGCTTTAATGAGCCGCTGCAAATAGCCCTCACTGGCATGATAAGGCACGCCGCACATGGGCACGGCTTGGCCCAAATGCTTGCCGCGATGGGTCAGGGTAATATCCAAAGCCGCCGCAGCGGCGACGGCATCATCGAAAAATAATTCGTAAAAATCGCCCATGCGATAAAATAAAAGCGCATCGGGATGGGCGGCCTTTATCTCCAAAAACTGCGCCATCATCGGCGTGACTTGCTCAGAGGCAGACGCAGATGCGGTTGATGCGGCAGGTTTTTCCGGCTTTTCAGAATCTGATGCAACAGCTGACATGGCTTTGAGTTTAGCAAAGCCGCGCGCATGAAACACCCGCGAAACACATAAAGCCCGGCCAAACAGGCAAAAAGCTGTTGAATTTATTTTGTTTTTCTTATGCGCCTCGCCTTGTTTTTACCGCCTCGACCCCGTAAAAGCCGTAACTTAGAGATAAGTCAGAGACGCTCATGAGTGATACGGAAAAAAACTTTACCGATGAGGAAGCCCTGCGCTTCCATGCACGCGGCAAGCCGGGCAAGCTTGAGATTAGCCCCACCAAACCGATGGCGACACAGCGGGATCTTTCGCTCGCCTATTCGCCGGGTGTTGCCGTGCCGGTGCAGGCCATTGCCGATAATCCTGACGCCTCATATGATTTAACCGCGCGCGGCAATATGGTTGCCGTCGTGTCCAATGGTACGGCCATTTTGGGCTTGGGCAATCTCGGCGCGCTGGCCTCCAAGCCGGTCATGGAAGGCAAGGCGGTTTTGTTTAAACGCTTTGCCGATGTTGACAGTATTGACCTTGAGCTGGATACCGAAGACCCGCAAGAAATTGTTGATGCGGTGAAATATATGGGCCCCAGTTTTGGCGGCATTAATCTGGAAGATATTAAAGCCCCCGATTGCTTCATCATTGAAAGCCAATTGCGCGAGCTGATGGATATTCCGGTATTTCATGACGACCAACACGGCACGGCGATTATTTGCGCCGCCGGTCTCATCAATGCGCTGCATTTAACCGGCAAGGATATCAAAGAGATTAAAGTCTGCGTTAATGGCGCGGGCGCGGCCGGCATTGCCTGTCTGGAATTGATTAAGGCGATGGGCGTCGGCGCCAATCATGCGATTTTATGCGACACAAAAGGCGTTATTTATAAAGGCCGCAAAGAGGGCATGAACCAATGGAAGTCGGCTCATGCCGCCGATACGAAAGCGCGCAGCCTGGCCGAAGCCATGAATGGCGCGGATGTGTTTTTGGGGCTTTCCGTCAAGGGTGCGGTGACCGAGGATATGGTCAAAGCCATGGCCGATAATCCGATTATTTTTGCCATGGCCAATCCCGATCCGGAAATCACGCCGGAAGAAGTCGCAGCCGTTCGCGATGATGCCATTATGGCGACCGGGCGCTCGGATTATCCCAATCAGGTCAATAATGTTTTGGGCTTTCCTTATATTTTCCGTGGCGCGCTGGATGTGCGGGCGACGACGATTAATGATGATATGAAAATCGCCTGCGCCGAGGCTTTGGCCATGTTGGCGCGCGAGGATGTGCCCGATGAAGTGGCCGCCGCTTATGATGGCGAGCGTCCGCGTTTTGGCCCGCGCTATATTATTCCGGTGCCGTTTGACCCGCGCTTGATTAGCGAAATTCCGCCTGCCGTAGCGCGTGCCGCTATGGATAGCGGTGTGGCGCGTGCGCCGATTGTCGATATGGATGGTTATCAAGACCGCCTGCAAGCGCGTCTTGACCCGACCGCAAGTTCGATACAAATCATCATGAATAAATCCAAGCAAAATGCGAAGCGGATGATTTTTGCCGAGGGCGAGCAAGAACAAGTTATCCGCGCCGCCATTGCTTATAAGGATTTGGGACTGGGCGAGCCGGTGTTGGTCGGCACGGAAAATATCGTCAAAGAGAATATGAAAGCGCTGGGCCTTGAGGCGCGCGATGATATTGAAATTCGCGACACCCGCCTATCTGACCGCATTGGCAATTATAGCGCGTTTTTGTTTGAGCGGCTGCAACGCCAAGGCATGTTGATGCGCGATTGCGAACGCCTGGTCTCCAATGACCGCAATATTTTCGGCGCTTGCGCTTTGGCGCAAGGCGATGCCGATGCCATGGTGACCGGCGTCACGCGCTCTTATTCCATTACATTGGAAGAAGTGTCGAAAGTCATTAACCCGCGCGCCGGACAACGGGTTATGGGCGTCTCCATGCTGATTGCCCGCGGTGGGCGCACCGTTATGGTTGCCGATACCAATGTGATTGATATGCCAAGCGCTGAAGAACTGGCTGATATTGCCTGCCAAAGCGCGGCAACGGCGCGCGCGCTGGGTCATGAGCCGCGTGTGGCCATGCTGGCCTATTCGACCTTTGGCCATCCTGAGGGTGACCGCTCGGTCTATGTGCGCGAGGCGGTGAAATTGCTGGATGCCCGCGGCGTTGATTTTGAATATGAAGGCGAAATGGCGGCGGATGTCGCGCTTAATCGCGAAGCCATGCAGCGTTATCCTTTCTGCCGTCTGACCGAACCGGCCAATGTGCTGGTCATGCCGGCCATTCACTCGGCGTCCATTTCAACCAAAATGTTGGAAGAGCTTGGCCAAGCCACGCTGATTGGTCCGATATTGATCGGCCTTGAGCATCCGGTGCAAATTGCCCGCATTGGCGCAACGGCGACTGAGGTTTTAAACATGGCGGCGCTGGCCGCTTATGGGCTGGAAACCATTTAGGCGGGCTTATCTAGATGGGTTAATGCCCGCGCCAGACCAAAGCCGTCGCAATATCCTTATCCGCCAAAGCCTCACGGCCGGCCAAATCGGCTAGGCTGCGGGCGACCCGCAAAATCCGATTAAAGCCACGCGCCGTGACCCCGCTTTCATCAATCACCGCATCAAGCAATTTGCGGCCTTTGGCATCGGGCGCGGCGAGCGCGCGCAGGGCTTCGCCATCAAGGCGCGAATTCAAACAATCCTGCCGCGCCATTTGCCGTGCCTGCGCCGCCTCAACCCGCGCCGCCACATCGCAACTGGCTTCGCCCTTTTCATCATCAATCATTTGCGATAGCGGCACGGGCGGCACATTGATGCGAATGTCAAATCGGTCAAGCAAAGGCCCTGATAGCCGCGCCAAATATTCCTGCCGACAGAGCGGCAGTCGATGACAGGCCAAAGCCGCATCATCGGCATGGCCACAGCGACACGGGTTCATGGCCGCCACCAATTGAAAGCGCGCATGATAGCTGACATGGGCTTCGGCGCGCGCCGCATCAACGCGACCGGTTTCGACCGGCTGGCGCAGCGCATCTAGGGTCTGGCGCGAAAATTCGGGCAATTCATCAAGAAATAAAACCCCGCAATGGGCCAGTGATATCTCCCCCGGCTTGGCCTGACGCCCGCCGCCAATCAAGGCCGCCATAGAGGCAGAATGATGCGGCGTGCGAAACGGCCTTCTATCAGCCAGACGCACCCCGCCACGTTGCGAGGACAGGCTTTCAATGACCGAAATTTCGAGCCGTTCGCGCGGCGCGAGTTGCGGCAAAATACCGGGCAGACGCGCCGCCAACATTGACTTACCCGCCCCGGGCGGCCCGCTCATCAATAAATTATGACCGCCGCTGGCGGCCACTTCCAGCGCCAAACGCGCCTCTGACTGGCCGCGAATATCGGCCATATCGGGCATGGTTTTCGGACGCGGCGCCGGACGCGCTTCGGGCGGCGGCAAAAGACTTGTGCCGCGCAAATGATTGACCACTTCCAACAGATGCGCGGCGGCGACAATGCCCGGCCTATCGGGCGCGGCCAATCCCGACCACGCCGCTTCCGGCCCGCAATCCGCCGGACAGATGAGGCCATAATTCTTCGCCAAAGCCGCCATGGCTGATGGCAAGGCCCCGGGCACGCCAATTAATGAGCCGTCCAGACCAAGCTCGCCCATGACAAAATAATCGCGCACCACCTCTTGCGGCAAAGCCCCCATGGCGACCAAAAGCCCCAGCGCAATCGACAGGTCATAATGGCTGCCCTCTTTGGGTAAATCGGCGGGTGAGAGATTTATCGTGATGCGGTCATAGGGCAGGGCGAGACCGACAGCCGATAAAGCGGCGCGCACCCGCTCGCGGCTTTCGGCCACCGATTTATCGGGCAGGCCGACCAGGGTAAATGCATTTTGCCCGGGCGCGAGATGCACTTGCACCTCGACCGAAACGGCGTCGACGCCTTGAAAGGCAATCGTATTGATATTGGCAACCATGACGTCTTCTTTTTCTTTGGCACAAATGCAACAAGCTTAGGGAAAAACACCGCTTGCCACAAGCAAGGCTTGCCGTGTGGCGTGGCTTATTTTTAAGCTATGGCTGTTTTTGGCCTGTGTCAGTTGAGGTTTTAATGTTTGTGCGTCATGCCGTATCGGTTGAGCCGGGGGATATTTTTAGCGCTTCCCGCCAAACCCAAAGAGGTTTCTTCCAAACCCTTTTTATGGCCAAGAGCCGCAAAAGCCATGCGCCGGAAAACGGCTCGGAATATTTTGGTGACTGCTTCGGTGATTATTGGCGGGTCGTGGAATTATTGACCTTTAATGATCTGCCCCATGCCCGCCTGACCCATTGCCGCACCGGACGCGACCGCATCATCGCGCTGGATGCGCTGGCGCAAGGCGATATTTATCGCAAAAAACAACGCCGCGCTTAAGCGCGCCGCGCCTCAATCGCATCGAGTATCATCACCGCAATATCAGGCCCGCCAAAGGCCTTGATCTCCCGAATACAGGTCGGCGAGGTGACATTAATCTCGGTTAACTGCCCGCCAATCACATCAATACCGGCAAAAATAATGCCCATATCTTTGAGAGTCGGGCCGATTTGCGCGGCGATTTCCTTGTCGCGCGCGTCCAATTCAATGGCTTGCGGCACGCCGCCCACATGCACATTAGCACGCGCATCGCCATCGGCCGGAACACGGTTGAGCGCACCGACGGCCTCGCCCTCAACCAATATGACGCGCTTATCACCAGCGCGAATGGCGGGCAAATAGGCTTGCGCAATAATCGGCTCGGGCGCAACTGCGCCATCCAAAAGCGTATCCATCAGCGCCCCAAAATTTTCATCATCGGCGCGCAGGCGAAAAACGCCCGCCCCGCCATTGCCGAAAACCGGCTTTAAAATCATATCGCCATAAGCGGCGCGAAAATCCGTCAGCGCTTGGCGGTCGCGGGTCATCAGCGTTGGCGGCAATAGGCCCTCAAAGCGCACCGGAAATATTTTTTCCGGCGCATTGCGCACGGCAATGGGGTCATTCACCACCAAAACTTCCGGATGAATGCGCTCGAGAAAATGCGTTGCCGAAATATAATTCATGTCGAAAGGCGGGTCTTGGCGCATCAGCACCACATCCATGGCGCGCAAATCGGTTAAGTGCGCCGCCCCCAATTCAAAATGCGCGCCCTGTTTATCAGCCACTTTGAGCGGGCTGAGCCGCGCCGAGACAATGCCATCGAGCATAGAAAGCGCATCGGGCGTGTAATAAAACAACTCATGGCCGCGCGCCTGCGCTTCCAAGGCCAGCGCAAAAGTCGTGTCGCCGACAATATCAATATCGGCAATCGGGTCCATTTGAATGGCAATTTTCAAGCTCATAAACGCTCCTTAGCTGGCGTCAGTGTCGGGCAAATCGGCCTGCGGCTCAAGTGCAAACAATTGAGCCGCGCACGGGTTTGGGGCCGTATTAAGCGCGCCACATATTTTGCCGGTGCTGCGGCCAGCGATAGGGCGCCATGGCCATCACATCAAAACGCCAGCGCAGGCCTTGCAGGCCGGGCCGCGCGCCGACAAATTTTTCCGCCGCTCGGGCAATGCGCTGCCATTGCCGCGCCGAGACGGCGTCTTGAGCAAGCGCAATATGGGCGCGATATTTCACCTCGACAAAAACCAACACCGTGCCGCGGCGCGCCACCACATCAATCTCGCCCTGCGGCAAACGCAGATTGCGCCCTAAAATACGATAGCCTTTCAGGCGCAACCATAAAATCGCCAGCGCCTCAGCGCGCCGACCGCTTTGATGCGCTTTGAGTTTTTTGTGTCGCCTGTCCCCGCGCTTAGGGGGCGGGTCATGCGCGTCAGCTATCTGACGGCGTTTCATCGGACGGGGCATTTTTGGCCTCTTGTTTTTGGGTCGCCTTTTGGGGCGTATCCGTATCATCCATATTCGGCATATTCATGTCAGGGTCATTTAAGGCCAGAGCGCGGGCATAAATGGCGCGGCGGCTTTGACCGCTCATATCAGCCACGGCCTGCACCGCATCGCGGCGACTGAGTGTCTCCATAGCGTCGCGCAACATGGCGTCAATATCCGCCGCATCGGGTGTTTTCATCTCGGGCGGGGCAATCAGCACGGTAATCTCGCCACGCGGTTTGGCCGCCTCATAATGGGCGCGCAATGCGCCGGCCGTGCCGCGCTGCACTTCTTCAAATTTCTTGGTCAATTCGCGCGCCACACAGACCTCGCTTGCGCCGTAAACCGCCTCAATATCAGCCAGTAAATCGGTCAGCCGCCGCGCCGCTTCAAATAAAATCAATGTGCCGCCCCGCGTCGCCTTGAGCCCTTCCAAAGCAGCGCGCCGCGCCGCCTGTTTGGGGGGCAGAAATCCGGCAAAAGTAAAGCGGTCACTGGGCAGACCGGCGATGGACAATGCCGCAATCGGGGCCGATGCGCCGGGGATGGCAACCACATGGCAATCCGCCGCGCGCGCATCGCGCACCAGTTTCATGCCCGGGTCAGAAATCAGCGGGGTGCCGGCATCCGATATCAGCGCAATGCGTTGCCCCTCGGCCAGACGGGCAAGAATTTTGGGCCGCATTTTCTGCCCATTATGTTCGTGATAGGCCGTGCTGGGGGTTTGGATATTATGCAATGTCAGTAATTTTGCCGATATGCGCGTATCCTCGCATAAAATAAGGTCGGCACCCGCCAGCACATCCAGCGCGCGCAAGGTAATGTCACGCGCATGGCCCAAGGGCGTGGCCACAATATAAAGACCCGCATCCAATGCGTTATGGCTGTGTTTGGCTGTGCTCATTGGCGCAGTGTAGCGCGATGGCCCGGTTAAGTCTGCGTTTAAGTCTGCGTTTAAGTCTGGGTTTAAGTCTGGGTTTAAGTCTGCCCGAAAGCCGCCATAATCATATGCCAATTCAAGAGGGCTATTTTGCATTGCGGCTTGTGCGGCAGGGCCGCGAAACCCTATAAATAGACGCGCCTGTTTAGGGGGGCGATAGGACTTAAGAGGAAACGGGTTGAATGACGCCAATTTGGAAAACGCCGCTATTGAAAAAACGCGTGCCGATTTATGCACCTCACGCGGGCATGCGCGCGCGCGCCTTGATGCGCCGCATCATGCCGGTTCTCTGTGCCGCTTGGCTGAGCGCTTGTGGCGCGGGCAGTGACACACAAAGCGGTCTGTCACAGCCCTATGGCAGCGCGGCCATCGCGCCCGCTGCGCCTGCGCCGATTGTCAAAATGATGCGTATCGATAAAGACGCCTATCCAAGCCCGCCGCCGCGCAGCGATAAAACCCGCATTATCGGGCTGTTGCTGCCGCTGAGCGATGAGCGCGACACCATTCGCGCACTGGCCGGACATTTATATAATGGCGCACAACTGGCCTTATTTGATGCGCCATTGGATATTAGCGCGACCAATTTGGTCATCAGCCTGCATGACACAAAAGGCACACCGGCGGGCGCACAAGATGCGGCCAAAGCGGCGATTGCCGCCGGGGCGGATGTGATTGTCGGGCCGCTTTTCAGCTCCTCGGTCGCGGCCATTCAGCCGGTCTTGGCCGGACGCGATGTGCCGGGCTTTGCCTTTTCCAATGATGCCAGCACGGCGATGGACGGGCTGTGGTTGCTGGGCTTTTTGCCCGAACAAAATATTGACCGCATTGTCTCGGAAGCCATTGCCCAAGGCCTGACGCGCTTTGGCGCGCTGGTGCCTGAGGGGGTTTTCGGCGAGCGCATTGGGGCCAGCTTTGCCGCCTCGGTTGACCGCTTTGGCGGCACGATTGTGCAAAGCGAAACCTATCCACCCGATGCCAAGGGCATGTTTGATCCGGTGCGCGGTCTGGCGCGTTTTGATGAGCGAAAAGCCGCCCATGAAGCGGAAATGGCGCGGCTGGTGCAAGAGGCATTGGCCCTTTTGCCGCGCCGCACCGACCCCGAAACCGGACTTGATATTGCCCCGCCCGATGAGGCCGAGGCGGTGTTTAAATTATTGGGCGATGACGCGCCCGAATTGCTGTCCGCCTATGAGGCGCTATCGCTGGTCGAGACGCTGGGCGATATTCCCTATGATGCGGTCTTTATGCCCGAAGGCGGCTTGGCGCTTCGAAATCTCGCACCGCTTTTGCCCTATTTTGATATTGACCCGCGCCGCGTGAAATTTATCGGCACCGGCCTGTGGGATGACCCGACTTTGAGCCAAGAGCCGCCCTTACATGGCGGCTGGTATGCGGCTGCGCCCAATCATAATTGGAGCGGCTTTGCAGCGCGTTATGAAAAAACCTATGAGGCCGCGCCACCGCGCCTTGCCAGCATGGCTTATGATGCCGTGTCCTTGGCAGCGCGTCTCGCCGCTTTTGCCACGGATGCGCCGTTTCGCAAGGCGCTGCTGACCGACCCGAATGGCTTTACCGGCATTGACGGTATTTTTCGTTTGAAGCCCGGCGGGTTGAATGAGCGCGGTTTGACCGTGCAAGAAGTGACGCGGTCGCAATCGCGCGAAATCAGCCGCCCGCCCGCCAGCTTTGTTGACCATGACCGCCGCTTGCAGGCGGCCATGACATTGGCCACCGCTTTGCGCCAATCCAATCCCGACCGCGCCCTGCAAGAAGCCATCAGCTTAAATGGTGTATTGGGGGAAACCAGTGAAGCGGGTGCGGCAGAAGCCGCTACACCAATAAGCGACCAATAATATAATCAATCAAAAGCCGCCCGCGCGGGCTGGCCTGCACGACATCATCGCGCCGCATCAACAGCCCGTCTTGTTTCAGCGCATCAAGCTTGGACGCGGCGAGCGCTACACCGCGCTGCGCCAAATCCTGCACCGCAATGCCGTCGCTGAGGCGCAAGCCCAACATCACCGCCTCTTCTGCCGCTTCTTGCGCCGATAGGGCGGTGAGGTTGTGCCAGCCATGGCCGTTTTCCAAACAAGCGGCGCGCCAAATATGCGGCTGCTTATGCGCCATGCTGGCATGTTTTTGGCCGTTAATGGTCAGGCGTCCATGCGCGCCCGGGCCAATGCCGACATAATCTGCGCCATGCCAAATCGCAAAATTATGCCGACAATAATGACCGGCCATGGCGTGATTGGAAATCTCATAAGCCGGCAGGCCCGCCGCCATGCACAAATCTTGTGTCACCTCATATAGCGCGGCGGCCATCTCCTCATGCGGCACGGCCAAACGGCCTTGCGCGGCGCGTTGGTAAAACACCGTATCCGGCTCAAGGGTGAGTTGATAGAGCGACATATGCTGCGGCGACAAGGCCAGCGCGGCGCTTAATTCCTCTTGCCATGCCGCCAGCCCCGCTTCCATTTCTTGGGCAGACTGATTAGTTGATATGGCTGAAAGCGGGCGCGCATAAATCAAATCAAATGAGGCGGTATCGAAAATATCCTGCGCCGCCAAAAAAGCCTGCTTGGCCTCGCCCGCCGAATGGGTGCGCCCCAAAGCCTTCAGCGCATCATCATGAAAAGCCTGCACCCCCAAAGACAGCCGCGTGATACCGGCATCGCGCAAGGCCTGCAAATGCGGGCGCGGCGCGCTGACCGGATTGGCCTCAAGCGATATTTCGGCATTGTCGGCCAGCCCCCAAAGCGCATCAATATCGGCCAAAATCGCCGCCACCAAATCCGGCGCCATAAGCGATGGCGTGCCGCCACCGAAAAATACCGTCTCGACTTTTCCGGTCGGGCGCAAACCATAAGCGTGTTGCAACTCGGCGCGATAGGCGCGTCGCCAGTCATCGTCAGAGGTTTGATTGTGATGAGCACCATGCACATTAAAATCGCAATAGGGGCAAATCGCCCTGCAAAACGGCCAATGAATATAAATGCCGAGCGCGGGCATGGCTGATGTCGCGGGTTGCGTTATGGGCTGTGTTATAGTTTGGGTCAAATCTGAGGGCCGGCAAAACAAGCCGCAACCAATTGCTCAAAAGCATCGGCACGATGCGACATGGCATGTTTCAAAGCCGGTTCCATTTCACCAAACGTCATATCGCCGCCAAGGGGGAGAAAAATCGGGTCATAACCAAAGCCGTTTTTGCCGCGCATTGGCCAGACAAAACTGCCCTCAACCTTGCCCTCAAAACTGTCAACACGACCATCAGGCCAGGCCAGCGACAAGGCGCAAATAAACCGCGCCGTGCGCGGCACCGGCGTTTCTTGCCCCTCGCTTTTTTGATGCAGTGCCATTTCAATTTTATGCATGGCAAAATCAAAATCGCGGCCATTGGCCGTCTCAGCCCAACGCGCCGAATAAATCCCCGGCGCGCCCTCCAACGCATCCACCGCCAAGCCGCTATCATCGGCCAAAGCCGGCAGGCCTGCCGCGGTTGCTGCGGCCAAGGCTTTAAGCTCGGCATTGGCGATAAAGGTCGTGCCGGTTTCCTCCGGCTCGGGCAGACCCAGCGCATCGGCACCGAGCGTTTCAACCTCAAAGCGCGTCAATAATTCGGCAATCTCAACCAGCTTGCCTTTATTATGGCTGGCGACAATCAGCTTCGGCTCGGTAAAGGCGCGCGCCATGGGTTACAGACCGACGGCTTGTTTTTGCAGCACCACCAATTCGGCAATGCCGTTTTTGGCCAGCTGCATCAGCGTTTGAAATTCCGCTTCATCAAATGCCGCGCCCTCAGCCGTGGCCTGAATTTCAACCAGCTTGCCGCCGCCGGTCATGACAAAATTGCCATCCGTATCGGCGACACTATCCTCGTCATAATCCAAATCCGCCACCGGCAGGCCTTGGTAAATACCGCAAGACAAAGCCGCGACATGGTCGGTAATCACCCCGCCCATAACCGGCGTTGACATGAGGCCATCAGCCTTCATTTTGGCGACGCAAAGATAAAGCGCCACCCACGCACCGGTGATGGAGGCGGTGCGCGTGCCGCCATCGGCTTGAATGACATCGCAATCGAGTGAGATTTGGTTTTCGCCCAGCGCTTCCAAATTCACCACAGCGCGCAAAGAGCGTCCGATAAGGCGTTGGATTTCTTGCGTGCGGCCCGATTGTTTACCGGCATTGGCTTCGCGGCGCATGCGCTCGCCCGTGGCGCGCGGCAACATGCCATATTCTGCCGTCACCCAGCCGCGCCCTTGCCCGCGCAACCATGGCGGCACGCGGGTTTCCAAAGAGGCGGTGCATAAAACATGCGTGTCACCAAATTTGACAAGGCATGAGCCTTCCGCATGTTTGGAGACATTAATATCAAGCGAGACAGTGCGCAGCGCATCGGCATTGCGGCCCGAAGGGCGCGCCGTGCTGGCAGGAGAAGAAGCGGTCATAAAATTTCCTTTGGCTTAAAACTTCCGGCATTTGGTGCCTCTATCTAACGCTTCAGGAAAATCTGGGCAAGTGGGCGCGGCTGGCTTAAGCTTGGGGCATGACCGAATTGGCCGCATTAACAACCCGCACGCGCAATATTTTTGCCCATATTGTCGAGGCTTATTTAAAAACCGGTGGCCCCATCGGCTCGAAAAATCTGGCTGATGTGCTGGATGAGAACCTATCGCCCTCCAGCATTCGCTCGGCCATGGCCGAATTGGAGGCGATGGGCCTGCTTTATGCGCCGCATATTTCAGCCGGTCGCCTGCCGACCGATAATGGATTGCGGCTGTTTATTGACGGCATGATGCAATCGGGCGATTTGAGCGATGAAGACCGCGCCGCCATGACGCCGCATTTAAACGGCGATGAAAGCATGGAGGATATGCTGAAACAGGCGGTTGAGGGCCTGTCGGGGTTGAGCGCCTGCGCCGGTTTGGTGGTGGCGCCCTTGGCCGAGCGCGCCATTAAACATATTGAATTTGTCGCCATATCGGATGAGCAAATATTGGTCATTTTGGTGGATGACACCCAGCATGTGGAAAACCGATTAATACCGCGCCCGCCCGGGCTGGCCCCGCAAAAACTGATTGAGGCGGGCAATTATCTCAACCATCGCCTGCGCGGGCGCACTTTGGGTGAATTGCGCCGCGATAGTGAGGCCGAAAGCCAGAAGCTGGAAGGCGCGCTGGGACAAATGACCGCCGATTTGGTAAAGCGCGGCCTTATTCGTGATACCACAAATGACCGGCTGAGCAATAGCGATATGGTGGCGAAATCCTTGATTGTGCATGGCCGCGACCATTTGCTCGATGATGTGGCAGCGATGGAAGATTTGGCGCGCGTGCGTCATTTATTTGCCGATCTCGACCGCCAAAAAGAATTGGTCTCGCTTTTGTCTGAGGCTGAAACCGGCAATGGCGTCAAAATATTTATCGGCGCGCAAACGCCGCTTTTCTCGCTCTCCGGCTCCTCGCTCATCATTGGCCCCTATCATGATGACAGCCGCTCATTGGTTGGTGTGGTGGGGGTGATTGCGCCGACACGGACGGATTATGCGCGGCTTATTCCCATGGTTGACCATACGGCGAAATTGGTTTCCGACATTTTATCGCGTCACGGTTCTTGATTTTCGCGCCTTTGCGCCCTAACTAAGCGTCACAGCGAATGGCGATAGGAACCCCCATGCACAGCGATGACAAAAACCGCCCCGAAGATGCGCCCGAAAACGACACGGCGCATAGCGCAGAAACCGGCACAGAACAAGGCACAGAGACGAATATAGAGACCGATGCTGAAAACGCATCGCCCGCCTCAGCCGAAGCCGCAGAGTCAAAAGTAGAGGCAGAAGCAGAGGCAGAAGAGCCAAG
>JAQWZC010000049.1 GCA_029253645.1 Alphaproteobacteria bacterium
TCCGTTGAGGAAGCGTCTGCCGAAGCAGCACCTGTTGCGGAAGAAGCTGCGCCTGCCGAAGAGGCTGCACCTGCTGAAGAGGCACCTGCTGCTGAAGACGAAAAAGCCGATAGCTCTGATAGCTAGCCTGCCGCGGATATAATTGGAGATCTCCCATGAGTGAAATTACTGCATCAATGGTCAAAGAACTGCGCGAGACAGCTGGCGCGGGCATGATGGATTGTAAAACCGCCTTGCAAGAATGTGATGGCGATATGGCTGCTGCCGTTGATTGGCTGCGCACAAAAGGCCTCGCCAAAGCGGCTAAAAAAGCCGGTCGCGTCGCGGCTGACGGTCTGGTCGGCGTGGCGTCTGAAGGCACTTCCGGTGCCGTTGTGGAAGTTAATTCTGAGACTGACTTTGTGGCGCGTAATGAAACCTTCCAGTCTATGGTTGGCGATATTGCAGGCGCGGCATTGGCGGCTGACGGCCATGATGGTTTGCTGGCGGCGGATTATCCGGGTGCCGGTAAATCAGTGCAAGACCATGTAACTGAAATGGTCGGCACGATTGGCGAGAATATGAATGTGCGCCGCTCTGAGAAGCTGACTGTCGAAAACGGCATTGTTGCCAGCTATATTCACAATCAGGTTGTTGAAGGCCTCGGCAAAATCGGCGTTTTGGTGGCACTGGAATCGACCGGTGATACAGCCAAGCTGGACGCTTTGGGGCGCCAATTGGCCATGCATGTGGCGGCGACCAATCCGCTGGCTGCCAATATTGATGACCTCGACCCGGCTGAGATTGAGCGCGAGCGCGCGGTTTTGATTGCCGAAGCCAAAGAGAGCGGCAAGCCGGATGAGATTATTGAAAAAATGGTCGAAGGGCGTCTGCGCAAATTCTATGATGAAGTTGTATTGACCAGCCAAACTTTCGTGATTGATGGCGAAACCCGCATTGGAAAATTGCTGAAAAATGCAGGTGACGATGTTGGTGCGCCGGTCGCGCTGAAAGGCTTTGTTCGTTTTGAACTGGGCGAGGGCGTCGATAAGGGCGAAGAGGCCGATTTCGCAGCTGAGGTTGCCGCGGCTGTTAGCGGAAGCTAGGCCGTAGCGCGTCAAACCGGAATCGCGCCATAGTTGCTGCACCTAAAGAGAGGGTAACATGGCGGAAAAACAGCGTTTCAAACGGGTACTCCTGAAAGTCTCCGGCGAAGCCCTGGTGGGCGAAGGGCAATATGGCATTGATGTTGCCACGGTTGACCGCATTGCCGATGAGGTGAAGCAGGCCATCGCGTTGGGCGTTGAAGTGTGCATGGTCATTGGCGGCGGTAATATATTTCGCGGCCTTGCCGGTGCGGCAGATGGCATGGACCGCTCCTCGGCCGATTATATGGGCATGTTGGCGACAGTGATGAATGCGCTGGCCATGCAAAACGGGCTGGAGCGCATGGGCGTGCCGACCCGCGTCTTATCCGCCATTCCGATGAGCACGGTTTGCGAGCCTTATATTCGCCGCCGCGCCACACGCCATATGGAAAAGGGCCGCGTGGTTATTTTTGCCGCCGGCACTGGAAATCCGTTTTTCACCACAGACACGGCGGCGGCCCTGCGCGCCGCAGAAATGAATTGCGATGCCCTGATGAAGGGCACGAATGTGGATGGCGTTTATTCGGCTGACCCGAAACAAGACAAAAATGCCGAGCGTTTCGACACGCTGAGCTATATGGAAGTGCTGTCGAAAGATTTAAAAGTAATGGATGCGTCCGCCGTTGCGCTGTCGCGTGAAAACGAAATTCCCATTGTGGTTTTCTCAATCCAAACATCGGGCGGCTTCGTTCAGGTCTTGCAAGGCGAAGGCGCTTGCACCATTGTTCGGGACTGATGTTGGAGAAGAGGCCGAGATTGCGGTCGGGGCCAATTGCAGATAGAGGCAGATATGAGCATTGATATTGATGATATTGAACGTCGCATGGATGGCGCTTTGGCGTCCTTCAAAACTGATTTGGCAGGGCTGCGTACCGGTCGGGCAAGCGCGGGCTTGCTTGAGCCGATTATGGTTGATGCCTATGGCCAAATGATGCCGATTGCACAAGTCGGCACCGTGTCAGTGCCTGAGCCGCGTCTCTTGACCGTGCAAGTTTGGGATAAAGGGCAGGTTGCGGCGACTGAGAAAGCCATTCGTGAGAGCAATTTGGGCCTCAACCCGATGACTGAGGGCCAGCTTATTCGCATTCCGCTGCCGGAATTGAACGAGGAACGGCGCGAGGAATTGGTTAAAGTGGCAGGCGGTTATGCCGAGCAGGCCCGCGTCGCTGTGCGTAATGTGCGCCGCGATGGCATGGACCAAATTAAGAAATCTGAAAAAGACAGCGACATCTCGCAAGATGACGCCAAGCTTTATGCCGATGAAGTTCAGGAATTGACCGATAAATTCATCAAGCAAGTTGACGAGACGCTTGAGACGAAAGAGGGCGAAATCCGCCAGGTCTGAGGTCATGCAAAAAGACGACGATACCAGCCGACTGCCGAGCCATATCGCTTTGATTATGGACGGCAATGGGCGTTGGGCGCAGGCACGCGGGCAAGAACGCCGCGAAGGCCATCGCGCCGGTGTCGAAGCCTTGCGTCGCATTGTGAAAGATAGCGGCGATTTGGGTGTGCAACATCTCACCGTGTTTTCTTTCTCGACCGAAAATTGGGGGCGTCCGCGCACTGAGGTGAGTTTTCTCATGTCGTTGCTGGAGCGTTATATTGAAAGCGATTTGGCCGATTTGCATGGCGAGGGTGTGCGGGTGCGCGTGATTGGGCGGCGCGAGGGATTATCCGATAAGATTTGCGGTCTGATTGACCGCGCCGAGAGCCTGACCGCCAATAATAACCGTTTGTTTTTGCAGATTGCCTTTAATTACGGGGGCCGCGAGGAGCTGGCCGATGCCGCGTCGCGTTTGGCGCGTCGCGCCGCCAATGG
>JAQWZC010000050.1 GCA_029253645.1 Alphaproteobacteria bacterium
ATCAACGCTGTCGCAAATTGTGCTTTATGCCTTTGTGTTGTTCGGCGTCACCATGCTGCCCTTTACTTTGGGCTTTAGCGGGCTTTTTTATGCCAGCGGTGCGGCGGTGCTGGGCGGCATTTTCGTCGCCATGTGCTTGGCCTTGGCTTTGGCGAGCGACAAGCATCGCAATCGTCTGGCGGGCATGACTTTTGCCTATTCGATTTTCTATTTATTTCTGCTGTTCGTGCTGTTGCCGACAGATAAGGTGATGGGATTATGAGCCAAGATAAAGACACAAAACCGGATGTGAAAAACGACACTGTGTGGACCGAAGAATTGCTGCGCGAGCGGCGCAAGCGCGCCAGCATTATGGCTGTTGCGCTATTGGCCTTCATCGCGCTGTTCTTCTGGGTCACGCTGGTTAAATTGGGCGCCAATATCGCCAATCGGCCGCTTTAGAGAGAGTGCAAGACCATGACCGACACGCCGACCATTGAGACAGTCAGGACCGACAGCAAGGCCAATGCCCGCGTCGCGTCGGGTGCTGCGCTGATGGCGGTGTTGATGATTGGCGCGGCTTACGCCTCTGTGCCGCTTTATGATTTATTTTGCCGCGTCACCGGCTATGGCGGCACAACGCAAACCGCCGCTGCCGCCCCCGGCGCAGGAGAGGGTAATGCCGCACAACGCATGATTACCGTGCGCTTTGATGCCAGCCTCAACCGCAAATTGCCGTGGTCGTTTAATGCCCCTGACAGCGCCGTCAATATTCAGATTGGCGAATCGGGTTTGGCTTTTTACAGCGCGAAAAACCTGACCGACCGCCGCATTACCGGCACGGCGACCTATAATGTGTCGCCCGATAAAGCCGGTTATTATTTTTCGAAAATTGATTGTTTCTGCTTTACCGAGCAGGTTTTGGAACCCGGACAAAGTGTCGATATGCCGGTGAGTTTTTTCGTTGATCCGGAAATTTTGACAGACCCTGAAATGGATGATGTCAAAACCATCACTTTGTCTTATACATTCTTTGAAGCGCCAAACACGGCGCAAAATAATACGCAGCAAAAGCCTGCCACTCTGGAAAGAGAGAAGAGGGGATAGAATATTATGGCTGACAGTCACGCAAAACATCACGACTATCATCTGGTAGACCCAAGCCCATGGCCCGTCGTCGGCTCAATCAGTGTTCTGATTTTAGCCATTGGCGCGGTGCAAATGCTGCATGACAGCTCACCCTGGGTGATGCTTATCGGCCTTGCCGGTGTTCTTTATACCATGCTGGCATGGTGGCGCGATGTGGTGAAGGAAGCCAATACGGGCGACCACACACCGGTTGTGCAATTGCATCACCGCTATGGCATGATTTTGTTTATCGCCTCTGAGGTCATGTTCTTTGTCGCTTGGTTCTGGGCTTATTTCGATGCCAGCCTGTATCCGGGCGAGGCCATTCAGGCCTCCCGCACGGAGTTGACCGGTGGCGTTTGGCCGCCGCAGGGCATTGAGACATTTGACCCGTGGCACTTGCCGCTCATCAATACGCTTATCCTGCTGACCTCGGGCACGACCGTCACATGGGCGCATCACGCTTTGCAGAATGATGACCGCCAGGGCCTGAAATGGGGTTTGATTTTGACCGTCGCTTTGGGCGCTTTGTTCACGGTCTTTCAGGTTTATGAATATCAACACGCCGCCTTTGGCTTCTCCGGCCATATTTATGGCGCGACCTTCTTCATGGCGACCGGCTTTCACGGCTTCCATGTCATTGTCGGCACCATCTTTTTGGCCATATGCCTCATGCGCGCCTTGAATGGTGAGTTCACCTCAAAGCAGCATTTCGGCTTTGAGGCGGCCGCTTGGTATTGGCATTTCGTCGATGTCGTCTGGCTGTTTTTGTTCATTGTCATTTATATTTTGGGTGCCGGTGCGCCGGGCGCTCACTAAACCCGTTACGGGTCTGTTGAATTTAGAGCGTAGGGAATGGCGATGAGACATTCCCTGCGTTCTTTTTTTCCGGCTGCTTTAACCTTTGTCATGCTGGCCGTCCTGCTCAGTCTAGGCGGCTGGCAGGTGGAACGGCTGGCTTGGAAAACCGATTTACTGGCGCGTATGGATGCGCGCCGCGATGCGCCGCCTTTGCTGATTTCCGGCCAAACCGATATTGCCGCGCTCAATCGCGACAGGCATGAATTTCATCCGGCGCAATTTACCGGCCGCTTTGGCGATGATGTGGTTTTCTGGTTCACGCAAATTGAAAATAAGCCGAGCGGTCTCGCCCGGCTTGATGCGGCGGGCTATCACATGCTGGTGCCGTTTATGTTGGAAGATGGCAGCGCCATTTTGGTCGATCGCGGCTTTATTCCGGCGCGGCTATTGGATATTCCCGCGCCGCCCCCGCCGCAGGGTTTACAAAATCTGTCGGTTATTTTGCGCTGGCCCGATGGGCGCGGCGCGTTTGACAATGCTGATGACCCGTCGCGCAATTTATTTTATGTGCGCGACCCAAAAGCCATTGGCGCGCATTGGCAATTTGCCCTGCCGCCCATGCTGGGTGAGGCGGCCATCGCCAATGAAAGCTGGCCGCGTGGCGGGCAAACGCGATTTTCCATGCCGAATAATCATTTGCAATATGCGGTGACCTGGTTTGGTCTGGCCATAGTGCTTGTGATTGTTTCAGGACTGTGGCACATCCGTTTTCTGAAATCGCAGCGTGCAAATGCGGCAAGAGGTGAAACAAGGTGAAATATATTTCCACCCGAGGCGAAGCGCCGGTTTTGGGCTTTGAAGACGCATTATTGGCCGGACTGGCCGATGATGGCGGTCTTTATGTGCCCGAAAGCTGGCCGCGTCTTTCTGAGGCGATGATTGCCGGTTTTGCCGAAAAGAGCTTTGCCGAGATTGCCGTTAATGTGCTGCATCCGTTTATGAGTGAGGATGTGCCGCGCGCCCGATTGGCTGAGATGGTTGAGGAGGCCTATGCCGGTTTCGACCATGATGAGGTAACGCCGCTCACCGATTTGGGCGATGGCCAATATCTTCTCGAGCTTTATCACGGGCCGACTTTGGCGTTTAAAGATGTCGCCATGCAATTATTGGCGCGGCTGATGGATGACGCGCTGCAACGGCGCGGCGCGCGCGCCACGATTATCGGCGCGACCTCAGGCGATACAGGCGGCGCGGCGATTGAGGCATTTCGCAATCGCGATGCGGTGAATATGTTTATTCTGTTCCCCGATGGTCGCGTCTCTGATGTGCAGCGCAAGCAAATGACCACGCCGCAAGATGCCAATGTGCATACGCTATCGGTTGACGGCACATTTGACGATTGCCAAGCGTTGGTGAAGGGCATGTTTAATGATGCGCCTTTCCGCAAGGAAATGTCACTGGCCGGGGTCAATTCGATTAACTGGGCGCGGGTGATGGCCCAAATCACCTATTATTTTGTCGCCGCCTCGCGTCTTGGCGCGCCGGAAAAGCCGGTCGCCTTTTCCGTGCCGACCGGTAATTTCGGCGATATTTTTGCCGGTTATGTGGCGGCGCAAATGGGCTTGCCCATCGCGCAACTGATGATTGCCACCAATGTGAATGATATTTTGGCGCGCACTTTAGACACCGGCATTTATGAAACAGATAAGGTTATCGCCACGCAAAGCCCGAGCATGGATATTCAAGTATCGAGTAATTTCGAGCGTCTGTTATTTGAAGTGACGGGGCGCGATGCGGCTCGTGTGCGCGCCATGATGGGCGCGTTGACGCAAGGCGGACGCTTTGAGATGCAGGAAAAAGAACTGCAATTAACCCGCGCCCTATTCGCCGCCGCGCGCGTCGATGAAGCGGCAACGCTGGAGGTCATGCGGAGCTTTGAGGCGGCGCATGGGTTTCAAATTGACCCGCATAGCGCGGTCGGCATTGGTGCGGCGCAGCGCGCCGTCCTGCCCGAACATGTGCCAATGGTCACTCTGGCGACCGCCCATCCGGCGAAATTTCCCAAAGCCGTGATGGCGGCTTATGACACTGAGCCGGACACGCCGCAGCGCGTTTTGGACATGCTTGAAAAAGAAGAACGCCTGACGCCGGTGGCCAATGAGCTGGCTGCGGTTGAGACGGCCATTCGCGACAAGGCCAGCTTTGTCTAGGGTCGCCCCGTTGCAACGCATAATGGCGTTTGCCGTTTTGGTGCTGACGCTGTTGGCGGGCGCTCCTGCCACGGCCTCTGACCCGCTGCGCCTGCAAGAGGGGTTTCGCCTGTTAAAGCTGACGCCTTATATGCGCGCGCTGGATAATGGCGGGCATGTATTTGCCGTGCAAAATGGCGGCTCGCAAGATTTGCACTTGGTTTTGCATCGACCGCCGCAAAATGATTTGGCGATTGCGCTGGGCTTGCAGCCTGCCAGCCGTCCGGTTTTGCGCTTGTTCTCATCGGATGACCGCGAATTTTCCGGTGCGCCGGGCGCATCTGAAAAGCTGCGCTTTAATGTGCCGGCACAGCAAGTGCAGACGTTTTTTCTGCCCTCATTAGGCGATACGGAATTGGCTGATTTTTATCTTTGGTCGCCCGAAGCTTTGGCGGCGCATGAGAGCAGTCGGCAAACGTTTCACAGCACGGTATTGCTGTTTTTGGTGCTGCTTTTACTGCTGGCGGTCGGCGTCGGCATTTTGCGCCGCTCGCGCCGTGCCGCCTATGCGGTGGTGATGGCGCTGGGCCTGATGGTGCTGCTCAGCAGTCTTTGGATGCGCGATATTCTGCCCGATAACGCCCAGTTTGAATGGCTGCAAGCCAATCGCCTCGACAGCATTCGCGCCGCTTTGGCGATTGGTGTGGTGATGAGCTTGGTGGCGCATCTCAATTTGGTGGCGAAAGAAATCGTCAATCGCAATTATTGGACGCGGGTGATTATTGTTAGCGATGGGGTGCTGGCCGCCTTTGCGGTGTTTTGGGTCTGGCAGATTTATGCCCCTGATTTCGCGGGTCTGATTTCGGCTGAGTTGGGAGAAATGGCCTTGGCCATGACCTGCGGCACGGTTTTAATGGGCGCGGTATTTGTGCCCGACCGCCGCAATAGCCCGCAGGCGGCATAATATCAGGCTTCGCCGCCGCTTTGGCTGAGCATGGCCAAATCAATCCCCAGCTTGCCAATCAGCCGTTTATAAAGCCCCTCAACATTGGCATCGAACACATCCTTCACATCGGCCTCGATAATCAGCCAGGCATTTTCCTGAATTTCATTTTCCAACTGGCCCGGCCCCCATCCGGCATAGCCCAGCACCAGCCGCATATATTCCGGCCCCTTGCCATTGGCGGCTTGCACCAAAATATCGAGGCTTTGCGTCACCGCGACTTGTGGCTGAGACGTGTCATCGCCGGTCGGCTCAACCGAATGCAGCACAAAACCGCTTTCGGGCTGCACCGGCCCGCCGACAAAAACCGGCAGATGACGCAAACCGGTCTCTGACACGCTGGCGGGCAAATTGCTGGCAATCTCGCCCAGGGTCAGCCCGTCGGTCGGGCGATTGACGGTAAAGCCCATCGCGCCGTCATTATCATGGGCGAGCATATAAATCACGCTGCGGTCAAAGCGCGTATCGCCCATGCTCGGCATGGCGATTAAAAATCGTCCGGCGAGGCTGATATCTGGTTCCGTGTCACTCATCAGATGAGTTTAGGCATCACAGCGGGGTGAAACAATCGCCTTTCGCGCAAATCTGCCTCGTCTTGCACAGGCGAAGCGGGTATAAAGAGACATGACTGTTTTGCGTCACATCTCAATGGCCGCCGCTCTATGGCTGGGGCTGGTCGCCGCCCTTATGCCCGCTCATGCGTTGGTGGATGGGCCGTGGGTGGATATGGACCCGGCGCGTTACCGCATGATTGCCGCCGAGGTGGACGGCCGAGCCTATGCTGCCCTGCAAGTCGAGTTAAAGCCGGGCTGGCATACTTATTGGCGTTATCCGGGGGCCAGCGGTCTGGAACCGGAATTTGATTTTAGCGAAAGCCGCGGCATTGAGGCGGGCATGCCGCTTTTTCCGGCGCCCTATTTCTTCGATGACGGGGTCGGCGGCTTTAACGGCTATAAGGATATGGCGGGTTTCGTCTTTCCCCTCGCCATGCAGCTTAATGGTGAATTGGCCATGCGCGGCCTGATTGGTGTGTGCCGCGAAGTATGCGTGCCGATGGAGGTGTCGCAAAGGCTGGTGTTTAATCGTGACGGCTTGGCGGCCTCGCCACATAAGGCGGCGATTAAGGCGCTCTTGCAGGCGCAACCGCAAGAACCCTCGGATGATTTGATTATCCGCTCGGCTAGTTTTGACGGCGTTTCCATTCAATTGGTGGTCAGCGGCACGGCGTTGGAGGCGGTGTCGGTCATCACTATTCCCGGCCCGCATGATATTATCGGCTTGGCGCGCACGGTCGGGCGCGACGAAGATGCGTTTTTATTGGAAATGCCGGCATGGTCTAAGCTTGACCATCCGCTGATTGGGCGTAAATTGACTTTCATCGTAAGGGCAGGCGCGCGCGCCATTGAACAAAATATCCAATTGCGCGATCACAGCCTGCTGCCACAAGAACCGCTGACGCGGCAATAATTTGGAGACACTCATGACTATTCAACCAGGTGATAAATTACCCGAAGCCACTTTGATGCATTTGGGCGATGCCGGTCCGGCACCCATTAGCACAGGCGAATTATTCGGCGGTAAAACCGTCGCCCTATTCGCCGTACCGGGCGCTTTCACGCCGACATGTTCCAACCAGCATCTGCCCGGATTTATTGAAAAATCCGAAGAATTACGCGCCGCCGGTGTCGATACGATTGTTTGCCTGTCGGTAAATGATGCCTTCGTCATGAGCGCATGGGGCCAGCAACAAGGCGTTGCGGGCAAAGTCATGATGGTGGCTGACGGCAATGCCGAGCTGACCCAAAAAATGGGTTTGAGCATGGATGGTTCAGGCCACGGCATGGGCACGCGCTCGCTGCGTTATTCCATGATTGTGCGTGACGGTGTTATGGAAACGCTGAATATCGAGCAAAACCCCGGTAAGGCGGTCGATAGCGGCGCGGAAAATCTGCTCAGCCAATTAGGCTAATCGCTGAAAATTCAAGCCACGGTTCTCATCCATGAGGGCCGTGGCTTTTTCTATGCTGATTTTATGCGGCTCACCCTAAAAGATAAGGCGCCATGCCCATGCGCGCCAATTCATCGGCGCGCTCATTGCCCGCATGTCCGGCATGGCCTTTAACCCATTGCCAGTCAACCTGATGGCGCGCGCATTCTGCGTCAAGGCTTTGCCATAAATCGATATTCTTCACCGGCTTTTTGGCGGCGGTTTTCCAGCCGCGCGCTTTCCAGTTTTTAATCCAAGCGGTGATGCCGTCTTTCACATAAGTGCTGTCCGTTGTCAGCGTCACCACGCTACCGGCGGGCAGGCTTTTCAGCGCTTCAATGGCGGCCAATAATTCCATGCGATTATTGGTGGTGGCTTGTTCGCCGCCGGTCAATTCGCTTTCGCCGTCCGGGCCATTTATCAAAGCGCCCCAGCCGCCTGGCCCGGGATTGCCCGAACACGCGCCATCGGTAAAAATCTCGTACATGGCCTAGCCCTCCAAGCCGTAATCGGCGGCGCTTGTCACATGGCGGTGAAACCGCAGGCGACGCAGATAATCAATAGGGTTTTTCGGCGTCACCAAAGCCTCTTCGGGTTGGTGCAACCAATCATAAAGCCGTGTCGTCAAAAACCGCATGGCCGCGCCCGACGCCAATATGGGCAGGGCGGCAATTTCTTCCGCCGACATGGGCCGCACGGATTGATATCCGGCCAGCAGCGCGCGCGCCTTGGTGATGTTGAAATTCACATCAGCCTCAAAGCACCAAGCATTCAGCATAATGGCGAGGTCATAGGCCAGCACATCATGGCAGGCGAAATAAAAATCAATCAGCCCGCTCACCGCGCCCTTGTCGAAGAACACATTATCGGGAAATAAATCGGCATGAATAACGCCTTGCGGCAGGTCTTGCGGCCAAGCGGCTTCAATGCGCGCCAATTCGGCACCCATGAAATCGGCCAAGCCCGGGCTGGCTTCATCGGCGCGCGCATGGCTGGCCTCATAAAGCCGCCGCCAATTATCCGGCCCTTGCCTATTGGCGCGGCGCAAGGCAAAGCCCTCTCCGGCCAAATGCAATTGCGCCAAAGCCGCTCCAATGGCGCGACATTGCGGCGGTTTGGGGGTGACTGTGCTGCGCCCGGGCAAAAAGCTCACCAAAGCGGCGGGGCGACCGGCCAATGTGCCGGACAGGCCGCCATCATGGCGCAAAAGCGGGGTCGGGCAGGCAATGCCGCCCGCCGCCAAATGCTGCATCAGGCCGAGAAAATAGGGCAGGTCTTGCGGGTCAACGCCGGTTTGCGTGTCTTCATAAAGCGTCAAAATCAACCGCCGGTCAGGCATATCAACCAGATAATTCGAGTTTTGAACCCCCGCCGCAATGCCCTTAAAACCGGTAAGCTCGCCCAGCGGATAGGCGGCTATAAAATCGGCCAATTGCGCGTCATTGATTTGGGTGAAGACAGCCATCTCACGCGCTCCGCAATTGGCGCGGCAGTTTAAAGCTCACATGCTCATCCAGCCCATCCATCTCATTGACCGATAGGGTGAAGCGCGCCGCGAAAGCATCAATCACTTCCAAGGTAATTTCCTCAGGCGCAGAAGCCCCTGCGGTCAGCCCGACATGGCTGATATTTTGCATATGCGCCCAATCAATATCATCGGCACTGCCAATGAGGTCGGCGCGGGGGCAACCGGCCTGCCGCGCCACTTCCACCAGCCTTTGCGAGTTTGATGAATTGGGCGCGCCAATCACCAATACGCGCTCCACGGCGGCGGCCAGTTGCTGCACGGCCTCTTGCCGATTGGTGGTGGCATAGCAAATATCATCTTTATGCGGCTCGACAATATCGGGGAAACGCTGCTTCAGCGCGGCGACAATATCCGCCGTATCACTGACCGATAATGTGGTCTGGGTGGCATAGGCCAGCTTTCCGGCGGGCGGGGTAACGCTTTGTGCGTCGGCCAATGTTTCAATCAGCGTGATGGCATTTTCAGGCACTTGGCCCATTGTGCCGATAACCTCAGGATGTCCGGCGTGACCGATAAGCAAAATATGCCGCTCATTATCGAAATGACGCTCGGTTTCAATATGCACTTTAGAGACCAACGGGCAGGTGGCATCCAGCCAGTTCAGCCCGCGCGCATTGGCGGCTTGCGGCACGGCTTTGGGCACGCCATGGGCAGAAAAAATCACCGGCTTATCATCGGGCACTTTATCCAGCTCATCGACAAAAATCGCGCCCAGCCCACGCAGCCGGTCAACAACGCGCCGATTATGCACAATCTCATGGCGCACATATACCGGCGCGCCGAATTGCGCCAGCGCTTGCTCAACAATCAGCACAGCCCGATCCACACCGGCGCAAAAACCGCGCGGCTTGGCAAGGGTCAACTGAAGGGCCGGTTTATCAGCCATCTTATCAGCCATCTTATCAGGCATCTTATCGAGCATGTGCATGCACTTTCTTTACACTCTATCGTGAATGTTTTATTGAATGAGCCGCGCGCCGCGTCAAGCTGTTTGGCTATGGCCTGTCGGCGAGATAAGGGCGCGCTTGGAAAAGGAAACTGAAATGTCAGATTTACAGGCCGAAAATAGCGCAGAATATCAGCCGATAAATGCCGCCCTTTGGCAGCGCGCGCGCAAGCTGTCGGCACCTCTGGCCTTGACGGTTTTTCTCTCAGGGTTTCTGGCCGCCTGCCTCGGCCCGAATATTGACCAAATCGTGCAGGGTCAATGCCCGCCCGTGAACGTGCTGAATACGGCTGATAGTTTGCCGCGCAATGGCGTGAGCGCGACCTTGAGCGCGGCCAGCCTGACCTGCTCGGTCAATCGCGATTCCGATGATGCGCTGCAAGCCGAAGTGACCCTGACCGGACGGGTTTCCGAACAAATGAAATTGCCGATATTCGTTGCTGCCTTGGATGGCGATAATAAGCCCTTGGCCCGCACGCAATTCGCCATTACCGCGCAAGGCGGCGTGTTTAGCCTCACCTTGCCGCCGGTGATTTATGGCAAAAAGGGCGATGACGGCAAAGCGCGATTGGTTGCCGGTTTTGTGCTGACACCCGAGCAGCTTGAAGAAAACCGTGCCGCTTACCGTCAAAATCTCGGTCTTGGCGACTGATTCACGCCGAAACCGGCGTTATCCCACCTTTATCTTGCCTGCGACTAGATGAGCGTTTGACTCGTCTCGACTCCAAGCTAAAACTAATACTACATATGACCTTCACGGGAGACGCCGCTTCTTGAAAGCGGGGCCGAAGGAGCAACCGCCCTCGGAAACTCTCAGGCAAACGGACCGTGAAGCGATGTCACTCTGGAAAGCAGTCGGCGTGTCAGCACGGCTCACCGAAGGGGTAAATCTCTCAGGTTCAAGCGACAGAGGAGGGTGAGTCCGGAATTTTTCCGGTCGCACTTTTGGGAGTCGCAATAGGGTGAACGCACCGACGGATATTTTGAAGAAAACGCCATTACACGCGTTGCATGTCAAGCTGGGCGCGAAAATGGTGCCCTTTGCCGGATATGATATGCCGGTGCAATATCCGCTCGGCGTGATGAAAGAGCATGTGCAGACGCGCGACAAAGCCGGTCTGTTTGATGTCTCGCATATGGGGCAGGCCAAGCTGAGCGCGCATCAAGGCGATGCGGCGGTGTTGTTTGAGGAGCTTGTGCCCGGCGGCATAACCACGCTGCAAGAGGGCCGTATGCGTTACACGCAACTGACCAATGAGCAGGGCGGCATTCTCGATGATTTAATGGCCACGCGGTTTGGCGACACGCTGTGGCTGGTGGTGAATGCGGCGTGTAAAGACGCTGATTTCGCGCATATCGCCGCCAAGCTGGACGGGCGCGCCACGCTTGAGATTCAACAGCGCGCTTTATTGGCGCTGCAAGGGCCGCTGGCCGAGGCCGTGCTGGCCGCGCTCATGCCGGTCTGTCGAGATTTGGTTTTCATGCAAAGCGTCTGGACGCAATTTGACGGGGCAGATGTGCTTATTTCGCGTTGCGGTTATACCGGCGAGGATGGCTATGAAATCTCGATTGCTGAGGATAAAGCGGTCGCGCTGGCTGAGGCGCTATTGGCGCATGATGATGTCGAGGCCATCGGGCTGGGCGCGCGCGACAGTTTGCGGCTGGAAGCGGGCTTGTGCCTGTATGGCCATGATATTGACGCGGACACCACCTCTGCCGAAGCCGATTTAATGTGGTCCGTGCCCAAACGCCGCCGCGCGGCGGCAGATTTTCCCGGCGCTGATGTGGTCAATGCCCAGCTTGCTGATGGCATGGCCAAGCAACGCGTCGGCATTGTGCCGGAAGGGCGCGCACCGGCGCGCGAGGGCACTGAAATTCAATCCGCAACCGGCGCGCCGCTTGGCACGGTGACCAGTGGCGGCTTTGGCCCGACTTTGGGTGGGCCATTGGCGATGGGCTATGTGCCACCGGCCTATGCGGCGGCGGGCACTGAAATTCAACTGATTGTGAGGGGCAAGGCTATGCCGGCGCGGATTGCCGCCATACCGTTTGTTCCGCAAAACTACAAAAAAGGGTGATGAGATGAGCAAGAAATTTACCAAGGACCATGAGTGGATCAGCCTTGAGGGCGATGTGGCCACTGTCGGCATTACCGATTACGCACAAGCGCAACTCGGCGATGTTGTCTTCGTGGAAGTGCCCGAAGCGGGCCGCCAAGTTGCCAAAGGCGATGATGCCGCCGTGGTGGAGAGCGTGAAAGCGGCGTCGGAAGTTTACGCGCCGGTATCGGGCGAAGTGGTTGAAGGCAATGACGCGCTGGAAGGCAATCCGGCTTTGGTCAATGAAGACGCCGACGATAGCGGTTGGTTTTTCAAAATGAAATTGGCCGACCAAGGAGAATTGGACGGGCTGATGGATGAAGCGGCCTATACGGCTTATGTGAAGGAACTGGACTGATGCGTTACCTCCCCCTTACCAATGCCGACCGTCAGGCCATGCTGGCCAATATCGGTGCGGCTGATATTGACGCGCTGTTTGTCGATGTGCCCGATGCGGCGCGGCGCGACGGCACGGTTGACCTGCCCCGCCATCAGGGCGAGATGCAGGTTGAGCGCCAGCTTTCTGCTATGGCCGGTAAAAATATGACGGCCTCCACCGTGCCGTTTTTCTGCGGCGCGGGCGCGTATAAGCACCATGTGCCCGCCACGGTTGACCATATTATTCAACGCTCGGAATTTTTGACCAGCTATACGCCTTACCAACCTGAAATCACCCAGGGCACGCTGCAATATCTCTTTGAGTTTCAAACCCAAGTCAGTGAATTGACCGGCATGCCGGTCGCCAATGCCTCCATGTATGACGGCTCAACGGCGACTGCCGAAGCGGTTTTGATGGCGCATCGCGTGACCCGCAAAAGCCGCGCCGTCTTGTCGGGGCGCTTGCACCCGCATTACACGGCGGTGATTGAAAACCTGTCGGAAATGGGCGGCTTCGCGCTGGCGCAACCCGATATGGCCCCGCAAGGCGCAGAGGATTTACTGGCGCTGATTGATGATGACACAAGCTGTGTGGTGGTTCAAAACCCCGACTTTTTCGGCAATGTGACCGACTTCACCACGCTGGCCGCCGCTGTGCAGGCCAAAGGCTGCTTGCTGATTGTCGCCGTGCCGGAAGTCGTCTCGCTGGGTCTGTTGAAACGCCCGGGCGATATGGGCGCAGATATTGTGACCGGCGAAGGCCAATCCATTGGCGGCGGGCTGAATTTTGGCGGGCCTTATGTCGGCCTGTTTGCGGCGCGCGATAAATATATTCGGCAAATGCCCGGTCGCCTGTGCGGCGAGACAGTGGATGCCGATGGCCAGCGCGGTTTTGTGCTGACGCTCTCAACCCGCGAGCAGCATATTCGCCGCGATAAAGCGACGTCGAATATTTGCACCAATTCAGGCCTGTGCTCGCTGGCCTTCACCGCGCATATGACGCTTTTGGGCGGCAAGGGGATGCGCCAATTGGCCGAGTTAAATCATGCTCGCGCCGTGCAACTGGCCGATGCGCTGGGCGCGGTTAAGGGCGTGGAGGTTTTGACCCCGGCCTTCTTTAACGAGTTCAGCGTGAAACTGCCCGCCAATGCGGCGCAGATTGTGGACGCTTTGGCCGATAAGGGCGTGCTTGGCGGTGTGCCGGTGTCGCGTCTGGCGCCCCATGCCGGACTGGATGATGTGCTGGTCGTTGCGGCGACCGAAGCCAATACGGAAAATGATGTGGCTGCCTTTGCGGCGGCGTTGACGGAGGTGCTGTCATGAGTGAGAAGCAAACCTTTACTGGTAATCGCGGCTTGCAGCTTGAAGAAGCGCTGATTTTTGAAATCGGTTCTTTTGAAAATTGCGGCGTTGATTTGGAAGATGTGCCGCAAGTGGAAAGCCGCCTCGGCGATTGCGCGGCGCAGGGCGATATTGATTTGCCCGGCCTGTCCGAGCCGGAAGCCATGCGCCATTTTGTGCGCCTGAGCCAAAAAAATCACGCCATTGATGCCGGGCTTTACCCGCTCGGCTCCTGCACGATGAAGCATAATCCGCGCCTTAATGAGAAAATGGCGCGTCTGCCCGGCTTTGCCGATATTCACCCTCTGCAACCGCAAAGCACGGTGCAGGGCGCGCTGGAATTAATGGACAGTCTGGCGCATTGGTTGAAAACCCTGACCGGCATGCCGGAAGTCGCGCTGTCGCCGAAAGCCGGCGCGCATGGTGAGCTGTGCGGCATGATGGCCATTCGCGCGGCGATTGAAGCCAAGGGCGAATTGGCCGCGCGCACCCGCGTTTTGGTGCCGGAATCGGCGCATGGCACAAATCCGGCCACGGCCGCGCTTTTGGGCTTTAAGGTTGACGGCATTCCCGCCGATGCGTCGGGTCGTGTTGACCTTGCGGCATTTAAGGAAAAGCTGGGCGATGATGTCGCCGCCATTATGCTGACCAATCCGAATACATGCGGGTTGTTTGAGCGCGATATTATTGAGATTGCCGATGCGCTGCACGAAGCGGGCGGTTATTTTTATTGCGATGGCGCGAATTTTAACGCCATTGTCGGGCGTGTGCGCCCGGGCGATTTGGGCGTTGATGCGATGCATATTAATTTGCACAAAACCTTTTCAACCCCGCATGGCGGCGGCGGCCCGGGTTCCGGCCCGACCGTTTTATCTGAACGCCTCGCGCCATTCGCGCCCCTGCCTTATGTTGAAAAAGGCGAGGACGGTTTGCGTCTGGTGGAAAATAATGGTGATGCGGCGCATAATCCGTTTGGCCGCATGGTGGCGTTTCACGGGCAAATGGGCATGTATGTCCGCGCCCTGTCTTACATGATGAGCCATGGCGCAGACGGTTTGCGCCAAGTCGCTGAAGACGCCGTGCTGAACGCCAATTATATTTTGGCCTCGCTGAAAGATGTGATGAGCGCGCCGTTTGAAGGCCCGTGCATGCATGAGGCTTTGTTTGATGATGGCTGGATGAAAGATACCGGCATTGACACGCTGGATTTTGCCAAGGCGATGATTGATGAGGGCTATCACCCGATGACCATGTATTTCCCGCTTGTGGTGCATGGCGCCATGCTGATTGAGCCGACCGAGACCGAGAGCAAGGCGGCGCTTGATTTATTCATCGCCACCATGCGCGATTTGGTGCGCGGGGCGAAAGAGGGCGAGGTTGAGCGCTTTAAAAATGCGCCCGAGCTTGCGCCGCGCCGTCGCCTGGATGAAACGCTGGCGGCACGCAGTCCGGTATTGCGCTGGCAATCGCCGGAAGCCAAACAGGCGGCTGAATAGCGCATGGATTTCACCCTCGAACAGGCGCAAGGCTGGCCGCAGTCTTGCGTCGTCGGGGTTGATGAGGCCGGGCGCGGGCCGTGGGCCGGGCCGGTCACGGCGGCGGCGATTTATCTGCCGCAAGACTTCACCCTTGCCGTTGATGACAGCAAAAAACTGACCGCCAAAAAACGCGATGTATTGTTTGACTCGCTCATTGAGCTGCCGCATGGCATTGGCGCGGCCTCGGTGGCAGAAATCGATCATCTGAATATTTTGCAGGCGACCTTTCTGGCCATGCGCCGCGCCGTGGATGGGCTGGCCGCGAAAATAGGCGCGCCCGCGCATGTTTTGGTCGATGGCAATAAGCTGCCGGACTGGCCCTATGCGGCGCAAGCCGTGATTGGCGGCGATGCCCGCGCGCCCAGCATTGCGGCGGCGTCGATTTTGGCGAAAGTCACCCGCGACCGCGAAATGGCGGTATTGGACGCGCAATTTCCGGGCTATGGCTGGGCATCAAATAAGGGCTATGGCGCGAAAGCGCATCAAATCGGCCTCGAAAAGCTGGGCGTGACGCCGCATCATCGGCGTTCTTACGCGCCGATAGCGAAGATATTGCGGGGCGAAACCGCCTGATACCCCCATATATGGTGGCTGTGGGGCGTATTGTGGATAAATGGACTCATGGCTGAATCCCTACAAGCTATTGGAATCATTTAGCTATTGACGGCGGACTCGCGATGACTCATGGTGTCGGCATGAGTAAACAAACCGATGATAAACTGCCTTTAGACGTGATTTTGCAGGGCGATTGCCTGGCGCAATTGCGCGCGCTGCCCGATGCCAGTGTTGATTTGGTGTTTGCCGACCCGCCTTATAATTTGCAATTAAAGAATGATTTGCACCGACCCGACGCCTCGAAAGTCGATGCGGTGACCGATGATTGGGACAAATTCGATAGTTTCGCCGCCTATGACGCCTTTACCCGCGCTTGGTTGGGCGAGGCCAAGCGGGTGTTGAAGCCGACCGGCACGCTGTGGGTTATCGGCTCTTATCACAATATTTTCCGCGTCGGCACGGCTTTGCAAGATCTCGGCTATTGGATTTTGAACGATATTATTTGGCGCAAAACCAATCCGATGCCGAATTTTCGCGGTACCCGCTTCACCAATGCCCATGAGACGTTGATTTGGGCGACGCCGGATGAGAACGCCACCGGCTATACGTTTAATTATCAGGCGATGAAAACGCTGAATGATGATGTGCAAATGCGCTCTGATTGGAGCTTGCCGATTTGCAATGGCGGCGAGCGGCTGAAGGGCGATGATGGCGCGAAACTGCATCCGACGCAAAAGCCGGAAAGCCTGCTGCATCGCATTTTGCTGGCCAGCACCCAGACCGGAGATATTGTGCTCGACCCGTTTTTCGGCACCGGCACAACGGGTGCGGTGGCGAAGAAGCTGGGCCGTCATTTTATCGGCATTGAGGCCGAGGCTGATTATGCCGAAGCCGCCATGCAGCGCATTGGCCGCGTGAAAAAACTGAGCGATGCCGAGCTTGAATTGACGCAAAGCCCGAAAGCGCAACCGCGCGTCGCCTTTGGCACGCTGGTGGAGCGCGGGCTGGTGAAGCCCGGCATGCAGCTTTTCGGCCCTGCCCGCAAAGTGAGCGCCAAAGTGCGGGCCGATGGCTCGGTCAAATTGGGCGCTGAGAAAAATGCCGCCTCGGGCAGAGAATTAAGCGGCTCAATCCATAAAATGGGCGCCGCCGCACAGGGCGCACCCAGCTGCAATGGCTGGACCTTCTGGCATTATAAAGATGGCGAAAAACTCGTGCCCATCGACAATCTGCGCCAAAAGGTGCGGGATGAGGGTTAAACCCGTCACTTGACCTGTTGCCGTTTACCCCGCTAATTTGGCGGTATTGAAAACGGAGAAATAATAATGTCAAAAATCTCCTATCAGGGTTCGCCCCGAAAGGCGGTCATGTCGCAACCGACAGACAGTTTTGAATTTGCTTTCACCCGCGCTGATGAGTCGGGGGTTATTCACCTGACCTGCGATGCGGTACAGGATTTATACATTGCCGTTTTGTCTGAAGATGAAATTCGCCCCGCCATTGAACGCGGCCTCAAAAAAGTGATGGGCGCGCGCGGCTATAAGCGGGCATCTCTAGATATTAGGATTTCGTAACAACGGTATTTAGTATTTCGTCACAACATTCCACGAAACGTTGAATTACTAGAAGCCTTTTCTCAAATTTTGGGCCGCTAATTGGACGAAGACCACTTTTTTTTCATTATAGTCGCATTCGTGGACGATTTGATGTCGTCGTTCAATTAACTCTTGCATCTACTTCTCATAAGCTTTTGCTCGGAGGCTAGAGCCACTTAGGCACCCACGTTTTGTTCTCATTTTCTCAAATGCTTTTTTCGAGAGATTTGCTTTTCCAAATGTTTTGAAAAACGAGTCGAGAACATCCATGTTCTGCACTGTCTTTCTGCTTAAAGACGATGCTATTTTATTACGAATGATGCTCCAAGGACGTGTTTGTCCGTCCTTATTCTCTTGCATATGTTGGATGATTTCAAAAGCATCTTTGATAGTGAAGCCTGCATCCTCAAATCGCTTTTGAAGCGGTTCGGTTAGTTCTTTTTCCATTATGAACGGAATTATTAGGCTACAGAACTTGCTTGTAAAATAGTCATCCATCGCAGCTACCGCGATTACAATTCCGAACCTGACCATTTCATCATCCGAAGAACTAGTGGCCTTTTTTGCGCGGTCAATGTTTGCGCTGAAAACGTCAAATGGTGTGCTTGTTATCTCAGTCAAGCTAGCCTCCCCTTCCTCTTCTTCTTCCTAATTTGAAATTTACCCAACTGGCTCACTTAACTCAATCATTGCTTTCAGGTGGGAATTTGCTTGGGTTATCCAGTCTTCGCGAATGGCGGAGGCAAGGGGTTGGGAAACCTCACCAAAAGCTGCAATCAAGTATTGCGTATGTGGCTTAACGCGAAAATGCGTTAGGTCTTTTTTTATTTGATTAGCGGAAACTCCATTCACCCTGCTTGGTCGGGGTGACGGCAAAATATGGTGCGGCTTCGGTCGAGCCTAATATGCTGTAGTCGATCTTTTGGCGACTTTCCTACACCCCGGCACCAAGGGCGACCTTGGTGCCGCTTGGGTTAGGAGGAAATAATGACCGACGAAGAAGCGGGTTATTTGGCTGAAAATCTATGGCTCTATCGGGTGCGACGGCGCATGTCGCGCGATGCGCTGGCGGCTAAAATTGTGTCGCCGCAAATCTATCGTGATTATGAAGATGGCACGGATATTCCAAGCCATGACGAGGTTAAAAAATTTGCCCAAAGACTGCAAACAGACCCGCAAGCCCTCATGCAACAGCCTGATTATAAATGGCTGATGAAGAATTATCGGGTGCGCAAAATATTGGAATTGTTCTGTCTGCTTCAAAACAAAAAACAACGCGGTGCAGTGTTGGAGCTATTGCGCGGGCTGCAGGCGCGCCAATAAAAACCGCCTCTCCCTTAGACAGGTGAGAGAGGCGGTGTGATGGGGTCGTGCTTAAAGAGCCGACGCTTTGCTTGTGCGTCGGTCATCCGGCTTATGCGCCGGTGTTAATAGCCCGCAACCGAATTGCGCTCGGCAATTTTCTGGCTATAGAAAGCGACCTTGCGAATGAAGGTCGCGTCCCCCGGATGCAGTTCCAGCAAACGCTCATATTTGGCCAGATTGACCGCATATTCGCTGACCGGAATGGTGCGTAATTCAGCCAGCAATTTACGCGTCTCCATCTCTACCGATGCCTTATCGGCCATTTTATCGTTCATTTTATCGTTCATTGACGATGATTGCGCCGACGATGGCATATAGTCATTGGTGGCTTTGGTGTTGGTTTCCGGCTCGCCACGCATCAATGTGACCAGCAGATAAAGGGCGACCACAACGGCTGTGGCCAATCCAAGACGATTAAGCATGCTCTCTCTCCTTCTTGTTCTTTTTGGAGCCCCCAAAAGCTAGCGGGGGTTTGCGCTTTCGTCAAATGTTCTGTTTCATTTCATTGCGTCGGCAAAAGTTAAAGCCTAAAATTATGAAGAAAGAAGAAGAAGGGAAATTTCATGAGCGAGCCGAAAGTTTTGCGCGAAAAGCGCGGCCAAACCAACATCATCACCATAAACCGTGTGGGCGTGCGCAATGCGGTGGATTCTGAAACCGCCGAGGCATTGGAAGCGGCGTTTCGAACGGGCGAGGCAGATGATGCGGTTGCGGTGCATATATTAACCGGCGCAGATGGGCATTTTTGCGCCGGTATGGATTTGAAAACAGTGGCGGGTGCAGAGCAAAACTTTCGCCCAAAAGCCCCTATGGGCCCAAGCTGGCTTGAGCTTACCAAGCCGTCCATTGCGGCGGTAGAAGGTCACGCTGTGGCCGGTGGTTTGGAAATGTCGCTGCTGTGCGATTTGCGCGTCGCCGGACGCTCTGCCGTGTTCGGTATTTATTGCCGCCGCTGGGGTGTGCCGCTGGTTGATGGGGGCACGGTGCGCCTACCGCGCCTTATCGGTCAATCGCGGGCCA